>JAZRSZ010000031.1:0-31698 GCA_045651695.1 Candidatus Gastranaerophilaceae bacterium | reverse complement strand
CCCCCCCGCAAATGCAGGTAGTGTATGTGTTTTTGCCGTATGCCATTCTTACTCCAATTGTCTTTATATTTTAATTCTAGGGATTTTTAAGGGAATTGTCAAGTAATTCATAAATATCATCAACAATCATCTTCTCAAAGTTAACACCAAACGCATTATTAATTTCCTTGATAAAATAACAAGGGCTGGTTACATTGATTTCTAAAATCTTTTCATCAATAACATCTAGACCTGCCATATAAATACCTTTTGCTAAAAGTTCTTGAGCCAATGGAGTAAATTTAAGTTTTTCACTCTCTGTTAATGTATCTTTTTTTACATAATCGTCATTATGTTGACTAAATTTAAAATCATCTTTACAAGGGATTTTTCTGACACAATAATCATAAACTTCGCCACCAAATATCAAAACTCTTTTATCTCCAAATTCAGCGTTTTGAAGATACTTTTGAACCATAACAAGATTTGTACCATTATTCGTTGAATTATTTATAATAACCGAAGTATTTTTGTCGCCCTTTTTCAAATACATAACCCCAGAACCAAAGCATTTATTGAGAGGCTTCAATATAATTTCATTATGCTTATCCAAAAACTCAACAATATCAGATTTTGAAGAAGTTACAATATTTTCAGGCATCAAATCATTAAAATAAACCGAATGTAATTTTTCATTAAAATCCCTAATCGCTTTTGTATCATTAAGAATTAAAGTCTTATTTCTATCTACATAATCAAAAACATAGGTCGCATTTATGTAATCCAAATCAACAGGCGGATCAGGTCTAAACATAACCAAATCAAAATTGTTAATTAAAAATTTTTCTTTTTTAGTTTTATCGTAGCAAATATTCTCACCATCCAAGAATGCACCATAACCATCTGAATACGCAACCCCCAATTTTAAAGATAGCATATCAATAGTCGAAATAATAACCTGATTATCACGCAATAAAAATTCTTTTATTAACCAAAAATTAGTAACCAGATTATTGAACTCAAAATACTTAAGTTCCACTCTATCAATGATAAATAAAATTCTCATATGACCTCAATATACTACACCTTATCTGGATCTAAAACACCCACATTGGTATTATTTAGGTTTACCAAACGAATGAATTTTTCGATATCCGCTTCAATTTCTGGGAATGTATTATAGTGCATTGGAATAACAGTATTAACTCCAAGCCATTTAGCCGCTATAACTGCATGTTCAACGTCCATAGTATAATTTCCACCAATAGGCAACATAGCAATTTGAGGTGCATACAATTCTTTAATTGTTTTCATTTCACCTGTCAAACAAGTATCTCCAGCATGAAAAATTCTCGCACCACCAACATCTAAAAAGATACTCGCAGCACAACCACCATAACTACCATCTGGTAAAGAACTAGAATGAAAAGCCGGTAAGAAAATAGCTTTTCCCCAAGAATAATTCAACCAACTACCCAAAGAAACAGGCTTAACTTTAGCACCTTGCTCTTTACAATAAGCCGCAAGTTCTGGCACTGCAGTAATTGTAATTTTCAGTTTTTTCGCTATTTCAATCGCTTGACCTAAATGATCACTGTGAGCATGTGTAAGCAAAATATCTTTGATTGGCTCTTTTTTCCAATCATAATTTTTATTTTGTTTAACCAAAGGGTCAATTAAAAGAGCATTTTCGCCATTAGTAATTTGAAATGCACTGTGTCCAATATACTTAATATCAACCATATAAAACTCCTTCTTTTACATTGAATTTAACATATTTTCATGTAAAATACAAATATGCAACAAAAGTATATGCAAAAATGTATAGAATTAGCCAAACAAGGTAAAACATCACCAAACCCAATGGTTGGTTGTGTCATTACAGACGAATTCGATAACATAATCGCAACAGGTTACCACAAAAAATGCGGAGAAAACCACGCAGAGCGAGATGCTCTTCTAAAGATAGAAAAGGGCGAAGGTTATACACTTTATGTTAATTTAGAGCCTTGTTCTCATCATGGAAAGACCCCTCCTTGTACAGATTTAATTATAGAAAAAGGCATAAAACACGTTGTGATAGGTATGCTTGACCCTAATCCAAAAGTTTCAGGAATCGAACAACTTAGAAACGCTGGAATAACTGTTGATATAGGGGTTTTAGAAGACAAATGCAAAAAATTAAATGAAGTTTTTATAAAAAACATAGAGCAACAAAAAACTTTTATAGCAATCAAAACTGCAACTACACTTGACGGCAAAATATCAACTGCAAATGGTTCTTCAAAATGGATTACCGGCGAAGATGCAAGGGCTGAAGTCAAAAATATTAGAGAAAAATACGACGCAATTATGACAAGTTCTTCAACTGTTATAGCAGATAACCCAACAATGGAACACTCAAAAAAAATCGTTTTAGACAGAGAACTAAAAACTAGTCTACATTCAAAAATATATGAACAAGGAGAAATTTATATATTTAATTCTTTAGTTGAAAAAGTTGAAGGCAATAAAACATATATTAAAACTCCCGCAAAAGACGGCAAAATAAGTCTTGAATTTGTGTTTGAAAAACTCTACGAACTTGGAATAATGAGCGTTTTAATTGAATGCGGTGGCAAATTAAACGGCAAAGCCTTAAAATATGCAGATAAAGTTTACCATTTTATCGCACCAAAAATTTTAGGTGACAACAATGGTAAATCGTGTTTCGACTATAGACAAGTCAACGATATTTCTATGTGCACAAATTACAACATTGACACAATTGAAAAATACGGAAACGATATACTTTTAACCTACTACCCTATTCAATAATTTTACCGTCGAATAAATCCACAGCCATATTTACCATATCAGAGTGCATAGAATTTATAGATGGTTTAACCAATTTTGTTTCAGTTTTTTGCACGTCAACAATTTCTTCAATTGATGGTTCTGGTTTTGGTTCTGGCTGAACAGGAACAACCGCAGGCTTTGGAGCCTCCACTTTTACTTCTTGAAGTTGAGCGTCTTCTGGACGAGGAAGTCTAACTAATACATTTGAATTTTCTTGTCCAAACAGATTATCCACCGCTTTAATTAAAACATCTCGTTTATTACCTTCAACAAATTGTTTTAAAAGATTTTCACTATTGATACTGATAACAACTTTATCTGCAGTAATTTCAACAGGTTTTGCCCATTGTTTAAGCAACGATCTTGTAGGAGCACTCGAAACATTCTCAATCAATTTAGCCCAAACTGACATCAAATCAAGAGATTTATCTACGTTTGCCGATTTTGGCATAGGAGAAAAATCTTCACTTGCTGTTGGTTGAGAAACTTCTGGTTTCTCAATTTTTTCAACCTTTTGCTCTTGTTTAGAAACGACAGATTCTTCTACTGCTTTTACCTCTAGCACAGGTTTTTCGACAGTTTTAGGTTTTATCATTTCTGGTTTTGAAACAGGAGTAGGTGGCGTTTTATATAGTGATGAATTTGTATGATGCACACCAGATTCCAATTGGGATAATCTTTTTTGTAAATCTCCTAATTTTGTATTTTCTGTCAAATTAGCCAAATCAATCAATGCAACTTCTAACCACAATTTTGGGTTAGTTGTTGTTTTTAACTCTTTTATATAATCTGAACATTTCTCGATTAATGAAACCAATTGATGAGTTTCAATATTTTCAACTTGCCCTTTTAATTCCGAAATTTGAGAAATATTTAATTGGGTTAAATCAAGCAAAATCTCATCTCTGGCATTTTTAACAAGCAATAAATTTTTAAGATAATCTAACAAATTAGTTAAAATCTGCACTGGTTCATTACCAGAATTATATATTTTTTCCAATTCTTCAATTGCTTTTTGAGGAGAAGAAGAAATAATATAATCAGACAATAATTTCAAAACGTCAAATGAAATTCTACCTAAAAGTTTGTTAATATCATCAGTAGAGATTGCGACATCGCTCGACAAAATACTCAATTGATCGAGTAATGCAATACTATCACGCATTCCACCCGCAGAATTTTTTGCAATAGATAACAACGCTTCATCATCAATATTGATACCTTCTTTATCTGAAATGTATCTTAAATGTTTGACAATATCGTCAGTTGTAATACGTCTAAAATCGAATCTCTGACAACGACTCTTTATAGTATCAAGAACCTTATGAACTTCAGTAGTCGCCAAGATGAAAATAACGTTTTCTGGCGGTTCTTCCAATGTTTTTAATAACGAATTAAATGCCGTGTTTGAAAGCATATGCACTTCGTCAATGATATAAATTTTGTATTTTCCATAAACAGGCGCATACAATATTTTTTCTAAAATATTTTGAGTATCCTCAACTTTTCTGTTACTTGCTGCGTCAATCTCAATAACATCCATCGGAACTGAATTTGCAATATCTACACAACTTTCACATTCACCACAAGGAGAAATTGACATACCTTTTTGACAATTTAAAGATTTTGCAAAAATCCTTGCAGTAGAAGTTTTACCAGTACCTCTTGGACCCGTAAATAAATATGCGTGAGAAATTTTATTCAACTCAATAGCATTACTCAATGCATTTTTAATATGCTCCTGTCCAACAAGTTCTTCTAATTTTTGCGGTCTGTATTTACGATATAAAGGTATATAATTTCCATTCATGATATAATCATTATAACAAAAGATACGCAAAAAGGACAAGTATATGAACTTAATTAAACCTAAAAAATTAGAAGTTGGAGACACAATTGGAATATTGGCAACAGCTGGAGCAGTAGAAGATAGAGAGAATGTTTTAAGAGCAAAGAAATTTTTTGAAGACAAAGGTTATAAAGTTGTTTTAAGTGAAAATGTTTTTGAGGAATTTAGATACCTGTCCGGAACTGATGAGAAAAAAATAGAAGAAATGCATAAGTTTTTCGTAAATCCGGAAATAGATGCTATTATTTGCATGCGTGGTGGATACGGTGCAATTAGACTAATCAAAAAACTAGATTACGAATTGATTAAAAATAATCCAAAAATATTTTGTGGATATTCAGATATTTCGGCATTATCAACTATGATTTTGAAAAAATCAAACCTTATGACATATTGGGGACCTCTTGCACAAAGCGACTTCGGGATAGAAAATCCTAATGAATTTACGATAAATTCCTTTTTCGATGCCGTCACATCTGATGAGTTAACATATATACCAGCAAGAGAAAAACTATACCACGATGGTGAAGCACAAGGAATACTATGGGGTGGTAATTTGGGAACAATTGTTTCACTTTGTGGGCAAGACTTTTTACCAGAAGAAGATTTTATATTTTTTGCAGAAGACTTAAATGAAGTTGCATACAAAATCGATAAAATGATGACTCAACTATTGAATATTGAACAATTTGTACAATATTGCAAAGGCATTGTATTAGGCGATTTTCTAGATATGGATAATGAACAATGGTTGGATGAATTATTTATTGAAATCGGCAATAAATTAAATATCCCTATCGTAGGCGGTTTTAAAATTACACACGCCAAAGAAAAAATCACATTACCATATGGAGCAAAAGCACATTTAACAGAAAATAAATTACATTTGTTAAAATAAATTTTTTTGAGTTAAAATTATAGTATACACAAAGACGGAGTATAAATATCATGTGGGATTATTCAGAAAAAGTAATGGATCATTATAGAAACCCAAGAAATGTTGGTAAAATCGATAACGCTGATGCTGTCGGGATTGCAGGTTCTCTTTCTTGTGGTGACCAACTAAAAATATATTTAAAAATAGAAAATAATATTGTAACAGATGCAAAATTTCAGACATTTGGTTGTGGTTCAGCAGTTGCTTCATCAAGCATATTAACAGAAATGATAATTGGAAAACCTGTTGAAGAAGTTAAGAAAATAACTAACCAAGATATCGCAAACGAACTAGGTGGATTGCCTCCTGAAAAAATGCACTGTTCAGTTATGGGGTATGAAGCCCTTGAAGATGCTCTTAAAAACTATTCTGACTACCAAGATTTAGATGATTTAAGAGAAGAAAAACCACTAGAAAAAATCGTTTGCACTTGTTTTAACATTACTGAAAACACAATAATTAAGGCAATAAAAGAAAACAATTTAAAAACTGTTGAAGAAGTTACTGCATATGCACAAGCAGGTGGTGCTTGCGGGAAATGTAAGGGTTATATCCAAGACATTATTAACACCTACTATTCTTCTAAAAAAGAAGAACTCTCTCCAACACAAAAAATCCTTAAAATAAACAATATTATAGAAACGCAAATATCACCGGAACTACAAAAAGATGGCGGCGATATCGCATTAATTGACATTAAAGATAATAAAGTATTTGTAAAACTACACGGCAAATGTTCAACTTGTAAAAACGCAACATTAACAATCAAACGTTTTGTAGAACAGACATTAAAAACTGCTATGGACGAAAATATCGAGGTTATTGAAGTATGATGATATATTTAGACAACAACGCTACAACTAAAGTTGACGAAAAAGTACTAGAAGCAATGCTTCCTTACTTCAAAGAAGAATATGCAAACCCTTCAAGCATTTATGATTTTGCGAAACCTTCATACAAAGCAGTTAAAGAAGCGCGTGGAATTTTAAAAGATTTTATTAACGCAGAAAATGAAAATGAAATTATTTTCACATCTTGCGGTTCAGAAAGTGCAAATACTGCAATTAAAGGCTTGTTAAATTATAACAAAAACAAAAAACACATTATAACAACAAAAGTTGAACACCCTTGTGTTTTAAACACATATCAAACATTAGAAAAACAAGGTTATAACACAGATTATATCAACGTAAATTCAAATGGAGATTTAGATTTAGAACAACTTGAAGCTTCAATTACACCTGACACAGCGTTAGTTTCTGTAATGTGGGCTAACAACGAAACAGGAGTTATTTTCCCAATTAAAAAGATTTCAGAAATCATAAAATCTAAAAACCCTGAAACAAAATTATTTGTAGATGCTGTTCAAGTAGCAGGCAAAATACCAATTGATGTTCAAGAAATGGGAATTGACATGCTTGGCATTTCCGGCCACAAATTCCACGCTCCAAAAGGTATTGGCGCATTATACGTAAACTCTAAAACATTAATAACACCTCTTATCAATGGTGGACACCAAGAAAGAGGCAAACGTGCAGGGACAGAAAACGTACCTTATATCGTTGGTATGGCAAAAGCAGCAGAACTTGCTCAAGATGGATTAAAATACGAGGCTACTGAAGTTAAAAGATTAAGAGACAAACTTGAATCTACATTATTGAAAAATATCTATAATTCTCGTTTAAATACATCAGTAATAAATAGAGTACCAAATACAACAAATATAGGTTTTGAATACGTTGAAGGTGAATTGATTTTATTACACATGAGCGATGCAGGAATATATGCAAGTTCAGGTAGCGCTTGTACTTCAGGTTCACTTGAGCCTAGCCACGTATTAAGAGCAATGAATGTACCGTTTACATCAATACACGGCAGCATAAGATTTTCGTTAAGCAGATACACAACAGAAAAAGAAATTGACTATGTTTGTGAAACTATGCCTAAAATTATCGATAAAATTATTGCGATTTCACCATACCAAGATGAACTTGCAGATATAAAACGTCATAAAATGTAAAATTTAATAAACTAAATAGCAAAAAAAATCTTGTTCACTTTTTTGAACAAAAAAAGAGGACAAGATTTTGCATATAAATAGAATAACCCCACAAGTAACATTTGGATATAACAAAAAAGTAAACGACCAACTCCGTCTTTGCATTTTAAATGATGAATCGCACAACAAGGAAGCAGTAGAAGAATTAAAAACCTTGCATATGCTTTCTCTTGAATCTGAAATAAATCTTCGAAAAACAGAAGAAGCAAAAATGCCAGATTCTGACTGTTTATACGCATATGCTTTATTTGCTTCTGTAAAGAAGAATTTAGCAGAAAAAGTTGAAAAATTTTACCCAGAACTAGAATTTACCAAAGTTGAAGCTAGTACTTATTTCAGAGAGGACTTTACACTTATGGGTAAAAAAGGGTACGATTTTGATAAGGAAACTTGGCAGATTAAAATAGCAAGTGATTTACAAGCGGTAGCAAAAGAACTAGATAAAAAAACTAAAAACAGCAGCCCTATATCCGAGAAAAAAATTGAACCTAAACAAATAAAGCCACAAGAACAAGTAGAAGATGATGATGATGAAAATGAAAAAATAGATTTAAACAAAATACCAAGTGTAATTGAAAAATTTACTCCAACTTTTAGTTCACCAAAAGGTTTTAAAAGTATTGGTGGTATGGAAGATTTAAAAATTGAACTATATGACAAAATAATAAATCCAGCAAACAATCCAGAAGAAGCAGAACTGGACTTTATCGAATATGGGAAAAGACAACCTCGAGGCATAATGTTTTACGGGCCACCTGGTTGCGGCAAAACTATGACAGCGGAAGCAGTATCTGCAGAAGCACATCTTCCATTATTTAAATTAAAAATAAGTAAAGCCGGTTCGCAATACATAAATGAAACTTCAAAAAATTACCAAAAAGCATTTGATTATGTAGAAGAATATTCGAAACATCTTGGCACACCTTGCATAATGTTAATTGACGAAGTTGATGGTTTAACAAAAGGTAGAGATGGTAAATCCTCTGGCGAAGATTTAAAACAAATGAGCACACTTTTGAACTTAATAGAAAGTGCTAGAGATAAAAATATTATCGTAATTGGCACAACAAACAAATACGATATAGTTGACGAAGCAATTAGACGAAGATTTGATGAACAAATTTATTTAGGAATGCCTGATAAAGAAACCAGAGGCGTAATCTTAAAAAATACACTCGCACAATGGACAAAAGGTTTAGCATTATCTCAAAATGCAGAAGAAATAGAAGAAATCGCACAAAAAACAAAAGGTTTCCCTTCTAGTGCTATTGTGATCTTGACAGATAAAGCATCAAACAGAGCAAGAAAAGATGGCAGAAGAGAAATCAGAAAAGAAGATTTCATAGAAGAAATTGCGCAAAACCAAAACTTAAAAGTTAAAGAAGAACAATACAAAAATAATACTGAAAGAAAGTCTATTGGATTTGTACAATAAGAGAATAATTACAAAAAAATAATACTTTTTTACTACACGAAACTAACTATTTTAAGCGGATAATAAATTCCAAAAATGTAGAATAGAATAAACTCCTAAATACATCTAGTATGAGATGTAAGGAGTTTATATGAAAACAATAATATTAACTTTACTATTATTGAGTGGAATATGCTTTGCTAGTCCATATTCAAACACTTTAGGCAAAATAGAAAATTCGCTATACGGTTTTCAGTATAATACCGAAAGTGACGAACTTCGTATGCAAAGAATTGAAAGCACTGTCTATGGCAAAGTCCAAAACGGAGATTTTACAAAAAGACTAAATAAATTAAAAACAGATATTTCAGCAGACCAAATAGGTGAAGAAATAACTCCTTGCGAAGACACTTTTGCCGAAAACGAATATTACACAGAAGAAAGTTTGGCTGAAAGTAATATTCAATACCCAGCAGTTGATGAGATAGAACTTTTAACATTCAACAAAGTATCAAACAATCAAAACATCAAAACTAGATTATCAGCACTTGAGCAAAAAGTATTTGGAAAAGTTTATACCGATGATTTAGCAACAAGAGTTGATAGACTAAAAGCAGAAGTAAAGCCAAAAAGTCTTATGAATAATGCAATAGCACAATCCTCAAATGAGTTCTTTGATGATGATGAAGGGTATGAACTTGAACGTAATTATCATTTAGATAGATACGAATCGCCAAACAAATTTGATTATGACACATACAACAAAATGAATAATAACTCAATTTTTGGTGGCAGAAAAGGAAATCTTACAGCAGTTGAAAACAATGTTTTACGTAGGTCATTCCAAAACGATACGATGGATAGTAGGCTTTCACGACTAGAAAACAGAATGTTTGGCACCGAGTTTATAGAAGACGATGAACAAACTAGAATAAACCGAATAACAAGCGCATACAAAGCACAAAAGAATTCATCTAAATACGACTCAAACAAATTTGCACGTAATATGACAACCGCAATGCAAATCGGCACAATACTATTGATGATGCTGGCATGTATATTATAGTAAAGACGCTAGGACTCTAAGACTCTAAGACTCTAAGTAGTTACGTATTATTAAAATCCTTCCCGTCTCCATCGGGAACGCCCTGTGAGCAGAAGGTGAGAGCAGAGCGGAGCCCTGTCTAATGCAAACAGGACGAGAGGATAGACACTTGCCAAGTTTACGAGGTTTATGTGTTCTTGGTGAGGGTTAGTAAATAAAAAAAATTAGGGTGAGCTCATTTCACTTCGCACACCCTACATTACTACGTAAACATTTATAATATTACCTAACACAAACTGCTTGAATATTAGCATTATTACGTAAAGCATCACCCCAATGAGTACCTTGATTAGAAGAAAACATTCTAGTTGACCCATAGTACTCATTTCCTTCTGTATCTGACCAAATAGAAAACTCTTTGGAATAAAATCCTAATTCTGCGGCTTTTGTGTCTACTGGATAAATTTGAAACATATCAGTATCCGCACCTATATCCGTTGATTCCAATACATAATTTGCAATTTTTGCTAATTGTTCACCTGATGGTAATTTTGCGCCTGGTCCACATTGAGTCATAGCACCTGCCCAGTAATCTTTATCATAGTTACAACCAGTGATTCCAGATCCTTTATTTGCTTCACATTCAGAATATGTCAATGGTGTTGGATAAAATGCAGTTCTCGTAATACACAAATCATCTATTTTTAAAAAACAACCATTAGCAATACTATTAACAGAACCAAAATATCGAAAATCTTTTCCTGCTTCATTTGGATCAGAAAAACCTGACGTGTCATAAATAAGAGCATAACAATCAGCACCTGTAATAGTATTATCATATGGATTTGATTTACATTTTGGATTGTATGCAATCAAGCCTGTTACACCGTTTGCAAATTGGATACCCATTACATTTGTACCCCATTCTGTTTGTCCAAAACCACTTGCATCTTTTATTGTAGATACATCGACATCTTCATCACTCATAACAACTGTACTTGTAAAACATTGCATTAAATGGTCATTGTCGCATACTTTTGTTATTTTAAAGTGTTTTTGTAATTCTTCTACAAAACCTTCTGTTGTTGTATATTTACCATATTTACCAAGTTGACCTTGTACGTTCATTGTCTTTAGTGCTTCAGTAAACTTCGCTTCAAATACTTGTGATGCTGTTGCCCAAGATTTTGTTTGGTAATTAGCAACCAATGTTGGGATAGTCATTGCTGCTACTACACCGATTATGCCTAAGGTGATTAGAACCTCAGCCAAAGTAAACCCGAATTTGCGTTTATTGTTAAACGTATCTACGTGTGTAGCACCTTTTGCGAATGTGAATGCTTTTTCCATATTAGTCTCCTTCTTTTATCTTAATTCTATAAATTTTTAGAAAAAATGTCAAGATTGTTTAACTAACTTAAAACGAGAATAAATTTTTCAATTCTTGTTTTGCATCATTAAATTGTTTTTTAGATTCTTCAATTGAATTTTTAAAAGCATCTTTTGTATTTTGAAGTTCTTGTTTTGCACCATCAAAAGAATTTTTTATACCAGATGTCACATTACTGAACTCTTGTTTCAAATCAATTGCAGAAGTATCGCCTTTTGACAGCCACTTAAATGACTTAACTGCTGATTTACTATCAACGCCACCATTATACACTACTTTAAAATCTTTATAACCCAACGCATTCGAAGAAAGCGGTGGAATATTCTCGATTTTTTCATTTGCTGGATCTAAAGTAAAAGAGTGAACTAACATACTTGTTAAAGCCCCAAATTTTGGAATAAATGAAGTTAATGTATCAACAGACAATTCCCCTAAAGGCCCCAATACAGAAACAACTTTATTTTCTATTCTACCTAATATAACAACGTTTGTTGTACCATTTAAAAGATTGAATTTACCAGTAATATAATAAGCCATCAAAGGTCCAGATGTTTTTATAAAATCAAGGTTTGCCCAACCATTATCTAAAGTTATTGCACCCTCAATAGTCTTAAATTCTGCAGTATTTTGAATTATTGGTAAATCTGTAACACTAGTAACCAATGTTTTCAAAATAGCATTACCCAAAATATTTTCAGCATACAATAAATTATCAAAACGCCCAACATTTAAAAACTTACCATCAGAAATATTAAATGTAACATTACCTTTTAGATTTTTCATGATGTCAATATCAGTAGCGCCGAAAGTACTAATATCAGCCTTAAAACCAAGATTTCCAGACAAAGCATTTTTAATACCAGCAGCGCCCTCAACAGTTTTGAGCGCATTCATATTACTACCTGAAACATTTGCAGTAATTTTACCATTCATAATGTTATAAGAAACATTACCAGAAATTTTACCGCCAAAAGCGTCACCTAAAATGTTATTCAAATATAATACTGAATAATTTTTCAACAACAGTTCTGCTGCAATATTTTCTGCAATAATACCTGCAGATTGAAGTTTCTGAACGGTGCCACTCCCTTTTAATATTGGGCCGTTCAAATTAAGAACTGTATTAGATATTTTTAGTGCCATATCCTCAATAGAAATATCTGGAATATTAATAAGCCCTTTCATAATTGGATTATTAACAGAACCTAAAATATCAACGTTTCCGCGAAGCGAAATATTAGATTTATTCATTCCAGGAATAGCCATAGAAACAGATTTTGGCACCACTAACCGCAAATTAAGGTTTTGCGATTTAGATAAGTTATTTACAGAGCCATCAAGTGACAACAATGGATTATTAAGTGAATCTACAAACAATCCTGTATTAGACAGTTTAACTGAATCATCAACAATCCTAGCAGACATATTAAGCAGCGTTTTACGCCCTTTTAATGCTGCAATATCTAATAAAGTTACATAATTATTTTGATCAGCGGAAACATTAAAATCAATAATTTGCGAAGCCAATCCACCTTTTATACTTGCTTTTAAAGGCAGTTTACCAATCGCAGTCCCTCTCAATTCCTTTGGTAATAATGAATTTATATCATTTGCCAAAATAAAACCATCAGCAGTGAAATCAATTTTTAACTTATCTGAAACATAGTTTGTAATGCTACCTTTAAAATCAATTCTAGAATTATTAAATAACAAATAAGAATCAATAATATTGATATCTTTATCCCCAATTTGCACTTCTGCATTAGGAACCGTAATTTTTGCCATTGGATTAAGTAATTGAAGATTTTTTACAAGCAAATCACCTCTAAACTTTTTACCATCAGGCACCAAATCAAATTTTGTAGAAGGCAAAACCAAAGTAGTACCAGAAGGTTTGTTTTTAATTTTTAAATTATCTAATGATAAATTTAAGCTAGGTTGAAGTTGAACCAACTTACCTTTTAAAGAAGCCAACAAAGATACAGTCCCAGACTCAAAATTATTATCTTTAAGTAATTGAACCTGACCTGCAGCCAATAATAAGCCTTTTACCAATAATTTATCAGCAACAATATTCAAATCTGTATCAGAATTATTTTTTATTGTTCCATAAATTTTTAAAGGCTGACCCAAAATATCAAAACTGATATTTTTAATATTCAAATCATTATTAAACGTTACATTTGCATTTATATTATTGATAGAAAGATTATAAAGTTTATATGCAATACTACCATTTGGCAAATTTAAATGGCCGTGAGACTTGACCTTTTTCTTTGTTGCACTCAAATTGAAATCGGCATCAATAACACCATAAGCAGATAATGTTTTTAAGTCATTCACACCAAAAGCAGTAGCAATTGAATTAATTATCTTTACTAAACTTCCTATATTAGCATTTGATTTTAATGACAAATCAAGTTTTGAACCTTTTTTAAAATTTGCAACCAAAGTTGTTAATTCATTATCATTTGAATATAAATTAGAATTTAAATGAATTTTTTGTTTATTAGCCAAAATTTTTATATAACTTTTAGGTAAAAGTTTACCTGCTGATTTAAGAGTTAAATCATTGATATTCAAATGTCCATATAATTCAGGAGCATTTAATGTACCCTTAGTTACAATATCTGCATTTAAATCAGCAGAAAGAGAAGTATTTTTTAACGCAGATAAAATCGGTAAAACATTAAAAAATTGTGTTTCTCCATTAGTTTTAGAAGTATTTTCCACAGGGGCAAACACCAACTCATTTAAATTAAGATTAGGCATTAAATTATTATCTAATTTTACATTATAAGCAAATTGTTTTTTGTCATTAATATCAAACTGTCCGAGCAAAAGAAGTTTTATACTTTTATCCAACACAAAATTAGAGATAGAAACCTTCGGACCATTTATTGAGTATCTGTTTCCATTATACATATCAATCAAATTAACATTATAATTTTTTACAATAATATTTGGTAATTTATTAGATAATTTAAATCCTAATGGTAATGGTTGAGTCGGTTGAGGTTCTAAATCTGGATCAGGAACAGGAAGATACTCTTCTAACAAAAGGTGGCCATCTTGCCTGAATTTCAAATCAAGATTAACACTATCAACGCTAACGATATCCGCTTCAATACGACGTGCCAAAAGAGGAATTAAAGATAATTTTGCCCTAACATTTTTTGCATCAACAAGATTATCTCCAGAAAGGATTTTACACTCCACAGTACCTACCTTCAAACCTACAGTTAATTTTGGAGTAGTAATTATTGCAATTTTTTCTAATTTAACACCAAAACCTGTTGATTCAGATATCAAAGTCGAAATCTGCGGACTATAAGAATTTAAAACAGGTGAAATAATCAACGGCAAAATCAAAAATAAAAGATACAAACCACCTAATACTGCACCTAAAATAACACATAATCGTTTCATAATAAAATCCCTCTTTCTATGACGATTTTATATAAAAAACACTATTTTTTCAACGTTTCAGGGTACAAATTCCACTTGATATTTTCATTTCTTCTAAACCAAGTCAACTGACGCTTTGCGTATCTTCTTGTGTTTTGTTTAAGCATATCAATCGATTCACACAAAGACAATTCACCATCAAGGTAAGAAATTATTTCTTGATATCCAATTGTGTATAATAGATTATCAATTCTGCCATACTTTTCTAAAAGAGATTTTGTCTCATCAACTAACCCATTTTCAAGCATTATGTCAACTCTGCGGTTAATTCTATCATACAATTCATCTCTTTCAAAATTTAGTCCAATCCATTCAACATCATATTCTTGAGTTTTTTTTGTTTGGGATATTTTTTCACCAGTCAACGTAATTACTTCAAGCGCTCTTATAATCTTTTTTCTGTCATTTCGTTCAACTTTTGATGCATAATCAGGATCAAGGCTCAATAATTTTTCATATATTGCGTCATCATTTTCAAACTTTTTTCTTAACTCGTAATCTGGTTTAATTTTTGGAAAATCATAATTCATCAATAAAGCATTTAAATATAATCCAGTCCCCCCAACAATAATAGGAGTTTTGCCTCTAGATACGATATCCTCGATACATCGTTTCGCATCTTCGACATACAAACCAACAGAATAATCTTCATAAGGTTCAACAATATCAATCATATAATGAGGAATACCTTCTCGTTCCTCAACTGTTGGTTTAGCAGTTGCAATATTAAAATTTTTATACACAAGCCTAGAATCAGCAGAAATAATTTCTCCATTTATTTTCTTTGCCAATTCTATAGAATATGAAGTTTTACCACTTGCCGTTGCGCCAACAATAGCAACAACCTTATTCAAATTCTCTGTCATAATATGAAAATATTAACACAACCAAATAAACAAGAAAATAAAAATAAATAATTAACATTATAAAATACAAAATTGGATTTAAAATTGAAAACGTTGAAATAAATGATAAAACGAAATTCAATAAAGACATAAAAATAAACAACTTAACCGCTTTCCAAGGTTTTCTGAATATTTTAGCAATCGACTTAAACAACGCAACAAATGGATTTTTTGTTTTATAAATCAATTCCGGAATCCACAACATTAACAAAAAAGATACCAATGAAGTTATAGCCAAAATTAATAAATTCCAATTATTTAATTTTATCAACTGCTCAAACGTTAAAGAATCCAAAAAGACTTTCATATCAACCGTTGAGGACAAGATACCTCGAAATTGTTCGACATCTAAATCTAAATTCCCAATCAATAACATACCTAAATGATAAGAAACAAATCCCGAAATAGAAATTATAACTAATGAAATAAAAATCAAACCTAAAAAAGATAAAAAATACTGACCAATTCCAGAAGGAAAGATTTTTAATAGATTAAATACCGCTTTTGATTTGTCTTCATCTAATACAAAAACTTGCTTAGAAAGCGCAACAGCCTCTTTCACCATATAAAACCAACCAGAAAAGAAAGCACAAGTCATAAAAAGAACAGTCATAAAAAACAAAATCAACAAAGGTAAAGAAGTAACAGAAGATTTTGAAAAACCTAAATAAAGGCTCAATAACCACATAAAAACAATTAAAGGAGTTGCCAAAATTATATTCTCATTTGTAGTTTTTACAGTATCCTTATACAATTTTAACATGCTGTTATTTTACCTCTAAATTTTCTTTTTTATTATTAACTGACTGTTCAAGTTTCATTTTTCTTCTACGCATCAAATCTACAAAGGCTTCCAAACGAGTTATATAACCAGCCTTACCTGTTTGTTCATCCATAATTAATGGTAAGATAGGAATATCACAATTTTCACGCATAGAAGGAAAAATATTTTGTGACATAATTTCAGGCATACATGTAAATGGACTTATATGAATAATTCCATCAATCTTTCTTTCGTTAGCATAAACTACATCTGATACGCACTCTAAGGCATCTCCACCTATATCTCTCATAAGATAAGGTTTGGCAAGTCTATTTGCTCGTTGCAAGTGTGTCTCGCCACGTCTAAACATTTTAGGAATAATTGCATCTTTTAAGAAACTGCTGACTGTCAAACTCAATCTAGTTTGAACGCCCATTTTACCAAGTTCTTTTTCTATATCCTGATTAGAAAATTGGTCACAAACCAAGTAAATCTCACCTGTAACATCAACATTCAAGATTTCCTTATTTTTGTCAACCTTAACTTTATTCATTTCCGCAAAAGCAAGTTTTTTAGCCTTATACAATCCCCAAAAACCATCTTCACTTTCAACAATTTTTAAGGCACGATTAAACGCTTTTTCTGCATCACCTTGCTTTAATTCTCTTGGTCGCAAATAAGACAATTTAGCCTTCAAATCATCACAAAGGAATACTTTCCTAATAGCAATAATAATTGCCATAATAAAAGATAATGGAGCATTCTTACCTGTAATTTCCTGTAAGAAACGATACATACCTTTTATTCCATCATAAAGTTGTAATTCAACATAATGACCTTCATAACCCATATCATGCAAAGCATTATGAATACATTTACCATATTCACCTAACCTACAAATACCAGGAGAAGTAATCATAGCAACCGCATCCGCACCACCATCAAGTGCTTCTACAAAGTTACCCAAAATCAATTTATAAGGTAAGCAAATTGCTTCAGGTGAATGTTTTGTTCCAAGTGAAAGTGTTTTTTTGCTTGTGTAAGGTGGAACATATGGTTCCAACCCAACACGCCTGAGTGCTGCAGACCAAGCAACATATATTAAACCCATATGAGGAAATGCAACTTTTTTTCTTTTAATATTTTTTGACATAACTATATTTCCGTATATTTTAAATCTGGGTGACGTGCTGCCTGAGTCTCATCGACCCTTTTAACAGTAGTTGTATGAGGTGCAGACAAAATACGCTCTGGGTTAGTTTTTGCTTCATTTGCAATTTTAATCATCACTTCAACAAATTCATCCATTCTTTGTTTATTTTCAGATTCAGTTGGTTCAATCATAATTGCTTCATGAACAATTAGAGGGAAGTAAACTGTTGGTGGGTGAGTGTTTTCATCCATCAGTGCTTTTGCAATATTTAAAGTTGAAACTCCACTTTCGTGTTTTTGACGTTCCCCTGACAACACAAATTCATGCATGCAAGGTTCATCATACGGTAAGTCATAATATTTTTTCAACTTTTCTTTAAGATAATTGGCATTCAAAACAGCATTTGCACTTGCTTCTTTAAGATTTTTACCCATCATCAAAATATAAGCATAAGCCTTAACCAATACGCCAAAATTACCATAGAAATTTTTAACTGAACCTATGGAATTAACCAAATCATAATTTCTAAAATATTTAACACCATCAAAACTCACTATTGGAGTTGGTAAAAATTCTTTCAAAGAATCAACAACACCAACAATACCAGAACCAGGGCCACCGCCACCATGTGGAGTAGACATTGTTTTATGTAAGTTCAGGTGAACAACATCAAATCCCATTAATTTTGGGTTTGTGTAACCCATAATAGCATTGAAGTTTGCACCATCATAGTATAATAATGAACCGTTATCGTGCATCAATTTAGATATTTCTAGAACATTTTCTTCATACAAGCCTAACGTGTTAGGGTTTGTCATCATAATTGCAGCAACATCTTTATCCAAAACAGCCTTCAATGCATCAATATCAACTTGACCTTTTTCATTTGATTTAATTTCAACAATATCAAAGTCACACATTTTAGCACTTGCAGGATTTGTACCGTGTGCTGAATCTGGAATAATAACTTTCTTACGATTTTCGCCCTTAACTTCAAAATATTTTTTAATAATCATCATACCGGTCAATTCACCGTGAGCGCCAGCAGAAGGTTGAAGCGTAATGGCATCCATACCAGTTACAGTTTTTAAGCATTCTTGCAAATTAAACATTAACTCTAACGCACCTTGAGAATCCTCATCATCAGAAAGCGGATGTAAATTTGCAAAACCTTCTAATGATGCAAGAAGTTCATTTACCTTCGGATTATATTTCATAGTACAAGAACCCAAAGGATAAAAACCTTTTTCAATACAAAAGTTTTTATCAGAAAGTTCTTTATAATGTCTCATAACTTCAAGTTCACTCATTTGAGGCAAACCTATGTCAGAATTTCTAAGCACAGAATTGTCAATAAATGAGATGTCTAATTTTTCATCTGTCAAATTAATACCATCTGCACCATTGCTTTTTTTAAATATTGTTGTCATTAAATTATCCCCTGTTTAACCAAATCTTTTTTAATTTTATCGAGTCCTGACTGAATTATTCTCGATATTCTCGACTGGGAAATGTTAAATTCGTCGGCTATCTCTCTCAATTTTTTATCATGAATAAATTTTGCCTCAATAAGTTCACGTTCCCTATCTGAAAGTTTCTTCATAGATTTAAGAATTTCATCTTTGAGTTCAAAAAACTCGATAGTTTCTTCTGGGTTTCTATCATCAGATTTTATTTGAGTTGGAACTTCTGCCTCTTGCATTTCATCAATAGAAAGAATTGTCTTATAAACTTCTTCTCTCACTTCATTATCATATTCGGCTTCTGCTTCCTTTCTATTTTTTAAAGAATACCATTTATATCTGCGCCTAACTTCATTACGAATAGCCCATTTTATTGCAGTTGAAAGGTATGCATTATTAAATTCTTCTGGTTTGTGTGATTTAAATAAAATATATAAAGTATGATTGCCAATATTAATCAATTCTGGCAAATCAATCAGATGAGATGTCGAAAATTTTTGATACTCTACTTTAGCAATCATCTCAATTAGATCTTTATATTCTCTCAAATTAACTTTTGGTTGAACGGACATGTCACTCCCCAATATAGAATTCTATGAGTATATAATAGCAAAAAAACGACAAGCAGACAATTTGATGTAATTTTCTTAACATAATTTAAGGGGATAAAAATATAAAAAGCCCTATACAAGTGCGATTTTGTTACCTGCTGGTCTCGCAGGTGGGTGAACGCCTCGGCAAATCCGTTTCCCACTAACGTATTCGGTGGGTATACTGCAATGCCTGACAGAGTCAATTCTCCCTTTTAATAAAATGTAGGAACAAAATTAACACCCATATAGAGCAATGATATTCTAACATATCCATTAATAGTTTTCAACTAAAATTTCATGGCCAAGGCTTCTAAAGCCATTTGTTCTGCAGCCATAGATCGTTGAATTGCCATATTTGCAGCAGTTGCATCTTCACCTTGAACTTTTACACCTTCTGGAGATGGTATGTATCTACGTTCTTGTTCTAAACGAGCGCCTGATGCATCAGTTTTTACCTGATTATTAACTGTATTTGTTGTTGTAGTTGTTGAGTTTGTTGTTGCTGATGTATATTTTTCACCATTTTTATACATATTAATTAAATTTGTTGGGCTATCATTTTGAACTACAAAAGGATTTGCATTAGTATTAGATACTTGCGGATTAGCAAATGGATTAACTTGTTCTTGTGCGACTTGATCTTTTGGAGTTTCTTCCTCATCAAGAACTGATTTTGTAGGACGTCCCAAAATTAAATGTGCACCCTTTGTACAAACTTTTGCAATAACAGGAACAATCATCATCATTGGAATTGCAACTCTCATTGGAACACCCAAACAGTTTTTGAAGAAATTAGGAATTTTTCTCAATAAATTCAAATTACCTTTAGCCGTTGATTTGTACGCTGCACGAGTTTCGTTACCAATATTGATAAATCTACCAATTTTCTTGAACAATTTTGTTATTGGATTTTTAACACCAGCATTAAGTTTATTATCTAATGCTTTTTTAGCAGCTTTGTATTCTGCTTTAGATGCAAATTGTCCTGCATTTGCTTTATCATTGAAGTTTTTAAGCGCTTTTCTATAAGATTCAACACCTGCTTTATCAAGGCCAGCATATTTCATACCGCCAACTTTATGCATAGTTAAATATGCTAATGGAGCAGCAAACACATAAGAGAAGTCATTTACAAAACGATCTCCGAATGTTTTAACTTTTTCACCTTTCGGGGCTTTGAATGTATGGAATAACATATCCGCAAAGATACCAGCTTGCAACAATACTGCAATTTTACCACCAGCGAATCTGTTAGTACAACCTTCAAGGAACCAACCTAATGCTTTAGGCAATGCTCTACCAAGTTTTGTAGTATTTCCTTTACCAGTTGTTGCAATAAATTTATTTCTTAATTCTTGGAATGAAACGTATCTACCAAATAAATGACCTTGTACTTTATTTTTACGCCATATAGAAACACCCATCTTATCATCAGCATGCATTAATGCATCTCTGATTTTATCAACATTGTCATATGGCTTCGCAGCACAAGCCAAATATTCTTTCATATTCTTAAAGCCCATTTTACGAACTTTTAAACCTTTTACAAGTTCATTAGCACGAGTAGTTGCTTTCCCTTTAAAGACATCCTCAACAACTCCAGCATCAATACCTAAATTTGCTAATTTTGCTCTATTAATACGAACTGTTTTCCCCGCTGGCTTTTTAAATAAATTATCAATAACATCAGGTTTAACCCCTATTGCTTTTAATTCATCCTTACTAAATTTAAACCTTGTTGATGGATCAAATAATTTATCTAAAACGCTTTGTTTAGTTCCTAAACCTTTCAATTCTTCTTTTAATAAAGCAGTAGATCTTTCTGCATTATTCATTGATTTCAATGAATTTTCAAAAGCATCAATTTGTGCTTGTGTATAACCAAATTGCTCTAACTGTTTTGAATGAGTAATCGGTTTTAAGAAGTCTTCCATCAAGCCATGAGTATCCGCAGCCAACATACCACGAAGACCTTCACCCGCTTGACGTGCCCAACCCCATTCTGCTTTTGTTGGAGTTTCCGAAAGCGCTTTTAAAACAGGGCTTTTGCCCTTTAACCAAGTCCAGCCATTACCTGCTTTATGATACATGTTTTTGCAGAATTGACCAACTTTTGTACTTGTAAATTTAGTCTGAACCTTGTCGCCCCAAGCACCCAATTTACCTAAAACAGAATCTTCATATTTACCTGTACATTTTGGACCAAACTTGTCCATTGCTTGAGCAAGACCATACCAAGTAGCAACTGTCAAACCTGCTTTTACTAAAGGATTATCGCCATCTTCTGGAGCAGAGGCTTTTACACGGTTTGACAAATATGAATTATCTACAGCTTGCTTAGCAGATTGGGCATCCAAAGCATGCATCGGAATACCGCCCGGCTGAGACTGACCCATTGCCTGCATCGGAACATTATATTTTTGATTGTAATTGTTCACATCAATAGACATAGTTTTTCCCTTACTCTTATATAAAGAAAATTCCTTACAGAAAATTGCCTTAATAGCTAATATTTTAATCAAATGTTAACAAATGTAACAACTTTTAGTAAGTCTGAAATTCGAGTTTTTAAAAATACTTTATATAAGAGTAAGAGATGAGAGACGAGAGGCTTTAAAGATGGCAGTTGCAAACTTAAAAAAAGTTGACGACAAACTTAAAGATATGTACAGCGAGCAAGTCACTACAAACGTACAGACAAACTTCGTTGATCGCTCCGACTTATTGTTTGAACAGATGAATTTCATCGCATTCAACAATAAACAAGCATTGCATTTAATATAACTAACTAATAACTCCAATTATTTTTCCCCTACAAATTTTCACCTGATTCCCCCGAATCAGGTTTTTTTTGCGAGAATTAATAATCCATTACCCAGCCATTATCAAATATACGACCACCACAATATTCACCAGCATATGTACTTGTATTACTTAAGTCACAAGTATAATATATTGAATTAGACCAATGGTTAAAACCTAACTCTGCCCACAAATCTGTCCCTGGAAATATTACTGAACCATCACGCAAAAGGATTAAAGAAAACAAATCTCTTCCTAACTTGTTAGGCTTTTTATCACCATTTACATCTATTTCAATTGAACCTGGGAAATAATCACCAATAGAAAGAGTGTTAGACTCATTTCCATAAATATTAAAATAATAAACCAAACCACTTGGAGTATAAATTTTCAAACGATTTTCTTTTGATAATTCTCTTTCTTCCTTCCTACCACTCAAATTTGTATAATCAAAACCATAACAAGAATCCTCATAAGCATTCACAACTGGACTACAAAACTTTGAAACCTTGATATATTTTTTCAATTGATTAACAAACGATGAATAATCACTATCAGTATAGCGGAAATTACCAGAATTTGGGATCAAACTCCATAAGGTAGTATCGCCTAAATCATCAACTTCATCTTCTGCCATTGCTAGCGCAAATGCTTGTTGAAGTTGGGAATAACCCTTTTGCAATTGAGTCACATAAACTTTCTTTTGGTAATTGGAAACAAGATTCGGGACAGTCAAAACTGCGACCACACCGATTATACCTAAAGTGATTAAGACCTCCGCCAAAGTAAATGCAACTTTAGTAAATTTCATAATTATCTCCTTTATATAAAAAAATTTTATAAATATATATAAGTTTTGTCAATATAGAAAAAGAGTCCCTTACGGAACTCTCTTTTTTCTACCTACTACACTTTTCTTTTACGAGGAGCTTCTGATTTGCGTTGTCTTTTTACGCTTGGCTTTTCGTATCTTTCACGTTTTTTAACTTCTGAAAGAATACCAGCTTTTTGGATTTTTTTCTTGAAACGTCTCAATGCACTTTCAATTGATTCGTTTTCTCCAACTTTAATTTCTGCCATTTATATTTTCACCACCTTTATTAACTTATTCTGTGTTCTTCAGTTATACCACAAAACTTTTTTAAATTCAAGCAGACAACGTAAATATGTTGTAAATTTCCTCGTCTGAAAGTTCTGTAATAATTTTTTCGCCCTCGTAAACTGCCAAATCCGCAAGTTCTTTCTTGGCTTTAAGCATTTCATCAATTTTTTCTTCGAATGTACCCAATGTAACCATTCTGTGAACCATAACGTTTTTGTCTTGACCAATACGATATGTACGGTCAGTTGCTTGATCTTCAACTGCTGGGTTCCACCATAAATCATAGTGAATAACATTCGTTGCACTTGTTAAGTTCAAACCTGTACCACCCGCTTTTAATGACAAAATCATAACTTTTGTATCATCGTCATTTTGGAATTTGTTAATCAATTCTTCACGTTGAGGAACTGTCAACGACCCATGGAAGAACAATGGTTCTGTATTACATTCTTGTGCAATTAATTTAGTTAAAATATCTCCCATCTCTTTATATTGAGTGAATATCAACGTTTTTTCACCATTTTCTAGAATATTTTGAACTGTTGATATACATTTTTCCATTTTACCAGACATTTCTTTGCTCATTTCACCTGATTTTAAGAACTGGTAAGGGTGATTGCAAATTTGCTTCAATGCAGTAATCAACTTGAAGATATTTCCTCGTCTATTTATGCCCGTAAATCCACTAATCTTATCCATCATCTCGTTAAGAGTTTTTTCATATAAAACGGCCTGAGGTTTAGACAAGTAACAGTATTCATTAAGAACCATTTTTTCTGGCAAGTCAGAAATAACTTGCTTATCGGTTTTTAAACGTCTTAAAACAAATGGTGAAACTGACATCTTAAGTTTTGCCGCTCTGCTAGTTTCTTTAAAACGTTCAATTGGTATTGCATAACTTTTTTGGAAATCTTTCAATGAGCCCAAATATCCTTTATTGATGAAATCAAAAATACTCCACAATTCAGTTAATCTGTTTTCTACAGGAGTACCTGTCATCGCAATTTTAATATCTGATTTTAGCATCTTAATAGCAAGAGTTTGCGCAGTATCAGGGTTTTTAATATTCTGTGCTTCATCAACAATAATCATACCCCAAGTATGTTTTTTCAATTCTTCAACATCAATACGCATAATTGCATAAGTTGTCAAAATAATATCGTGATTTACATCCAATTCTCTCTCTGTACCGTGATATGTAACAGCATCTAAAGACGGCGCAAACATCTGCAACTCTTTCATCCAATTACCCATCAACGTAGTAGGACAAATTACTAAAACCGGTTTGGTTAAAGTGCCTTCTTCTTTCATTTTTAGAATAATACTAATAACTTGAATAGTTTTACCAAGCCCCATATCATCAGCAACACAAGCACCAAATCCTTTTGAAATATTTGTCCATAACCACTTCAAACCAACTTTTTGGTATGGCCTCAATTCGCCATTCAATGTTTCTGGAACAGTAACTTCTACTGGTTTAGTAAAATCTTTTATAACTCGAGCAAATGCATCATCATAATCAAAATCATATTCATTAATCTGACCTGACATAGCAGCATGAATTAATTCCATACGTGACATTGATTTCAAATTTGCTTTAGCAACTTGTTCAAAAATCTTCTTACTTTCAGATTTATCAATCAGTACGTATCTATTCTTATATTTGATTAAACCATTACTATTCTCAACAAGTTTATTAAATTCTTCCAACGAAATCTTATCATTTCCGATTGCAATTTTGTATGAGAAATCTAAAATATCATCCAAGGAAATTTTAGAAGATGAATTACTATTGAATATATCAAGCAATTCCTCTGATCTAGACGCCTTAACTTTAGCATTAATAGAAGCCCTAGGGATAACAACATTTACCAGCTCATCAGGTAATACAACTTCTATTTGCGCCTTTTGTAAATAATACGCTGTTTGAGTAATAATTTTATAAACTTCATTCAAATTCAAATCAAGTGCAAGTTTATCTTCATCTTCAAACAAATCTTCTAATTCTGGCATATAACGAATTGCATAATTTAATTGTTTTTCAACAATCCTAGCAATATCAGATGAATTTGCGCCAAAAACTTCTTCATCAGTGTAAAGTTTATCAATCAACACACTTTCATCTGTTTTTCTATTTTTAATATATACTTTCAACCTAAATAATTCATCTTCTAGTTTTTCAACTTTTAAGAATGGTATTACGTCATACTTGCCAAGGTAAAGTTCATCAAACCACTGTGCAAAGTTTTCTGCAATATCTTGTCCTCGCATTACTGAACGTTGTTCCAAGTTCTTGATTAAATAAGAACCAGATTTAACATCTTTAAATCTATACGACTTGATTCCTAAAAACTTATAAATTACATAATTCAAATAATTATAGATGAACTCATAAACAAAGTTCTTAGGTTTTTCACCTTTGATAAATAAGTTTTCTGGTATATTTTCTTCAAATTGATTAACTATTCTTGCAAGTTGCTGATTTGAAATAATTGGTTCATAAACAATTCTAAACATTTGACCTGTTTTTTTGACTGTCGGAATAAAATACAACTTCTCAATCAACTTCATTACAAAATAAGTTAATTTATTCATATAAATAAAAGTAGGAGTTAAAGATTCTAAATCAATAATATTTCCAAAACCACCAAAATAATCCAATACAACATCTAAAGCCATTGAATAACCCACTTCAGATCCCATAACCTCTGATTTAAATCTGAACAATGATCCTTTTGACTTTAAATAATATTGAAAATTGTTTGTTGGAGTAACAAAGAATGATAAATTATTTCGTCCATCATTGACTAAATGGAAATGAGTATTTCTTGCTGGCGTATAAGGACTTAAAAATACCCCCGCAAATTCATCTTCAATAATCTGATAGATCATACTTAAAGTATAGCGAAAATCCTTATTCTTAAATCCTTCTGGATTTTCACTTAAGTTAAAAAATAATTCATCTACATCATTCTTTTTAAAAGAAAAATCAATATCCCAGTTACTCATATATCCCTTACTTAATCAATGATTCACAATTCATCTCTTTAGGTTGTTCGATACCTAAAAGTTGCAATACTGTCGGTGCAATATTACATAAAGCACCATCAATATTTTTCAATTCAGTACCATCTGGTGCATTAATCAATACAAATGGAACTAAATTGCTAGTATGCGCAGTTTGAGGTTTTCCCGTTTTGTCATCAACCATAACTTCTGCATTGCCGTGATCTGCAGTCAAAAGCATAGTAATGCCATTTTCTTTACAAGCATCAGCAATTTTTCCCACGCATTCATCAACAGTTTGGCAAGCCTTAGTTGCGGCTTCCACAACTCCAGTATGACCTACCATATCAGGATTTGCAAAGTTTACTAAAATAAAACCATACTGTTCATCTTTTGTTGCCTTCAAAACATTTTCACATACTTCATAAGCACTCATTTCTGGTTGCAAATCGTATGTAGCAACTTTAGGAGAAGCAACAAGAACTCTAGTTTCATTTGGTTGAGGTTCTTCAATACCACCATTAAAGAAGAATGTTACGTGCGCATATTTTTCTGTTTCTGCTGTTCTATATTGTTTAATACCATTTGCTTCTAACACATCACCCAAGATGTTTACCATCTTTTCTTTGCCATAAGCAACTGGAAAATCAAATGTTTCATCATAAGGTGTCATTGTCACATAACAAATATTTTTAAGAACTTTCTTTCTATCAAAACCGTCAAAATCAACAAAATTAATCGCCTTAGAGATCTCTCTTGCTCTATCAGGTCTATAGTTAAAGAAAATTACAGAATCGTTATCGTGAATTCTTGAGTCTTCGCCACCAATAACTGTCGGAAGAACAAACTCATCATTATCACCTCGAGCATAAGATTCTTTAACTGCATCACAAGCAGTTGCGCTATGTTCACCTTCACCAAGCAATAATGCATTATAACCTTTCTCAACACGTTCCCAACGGTTATCTCTATCCATAATATAATAACGACCAATAACTGTTGCAACAGGAGGCAAATTATATTTCTTCAATTCGTCTTCAACTTGTTGTAAATATGTACAGGCACTTTGAGGCGGCGTGTCACGGCCATCTAAAAATGCGTGTAAATAAACTTTAGTCAAACCTTCATCAGCCGCCAATTTAATTAGTGCTAAAATGTGATCCAATGATGAATGCACACCACCGGTTGATACCAAACCGTAAATATGCAAAGCCGAATCGTTTGATTTTGCGTGATTTACTGCTTGTAAAAATTTTTCATTTTTAAAGAAAGAACCATCTTTAATTGCATTATTAATTCTTGATAAATCTTGATAAACTATACGACCAGCACCTAAGTTTAAGTGTCCAACCTCACTGTTACCCATTTGACCTGCAGGTAAACCAACATATTCACCGTCAGCACGCAAAGTCATTGATAATTCTTCTTTTTCTAATTTATTAACATGAACTGGATTTGCTAATTTAGTTGCATCACAAGTAGCACAACCTGCTGAAATTCCCCAGCCATCCATAATACATAATAAAACTCTATTTGACATCTGTATCCCCTCTCTATTTCCTAAGTATTTTATCAAGGACACAAAATTTTTTCAATAACAAATTTTATAGTCTTAATAAGTAATTTGAACATGTACAGTTCTTGTTCTAGCCTTATTATCAAAATCGATTAAAACAATTTGTTGCCACTGTCCCAAATGCAAAGCACCCTCAATAAGAGGAACCATTGTTGAATTTCCAACAATAGATGCTCTAATATGCGCATACCCATTACCATCATGCCACATTTCATCATGGTGATAATCTTTATCAACAGGTGCTATTCTATCCAAAATTTCAGGTAAATCTTTTATCAAGCCAGGTTCATACTCGATATTTGTAATAGAAACTGTACTACCTGCGACATATACATGAATTACTGCACTATGCAAAGAATGACGATAAACTAAATTTTTGACGTCATTTGTAATATCAACAATATCACAATTCCCTTTAGTATGAACTAAAAATTTTTCTTGAATTAATGTCATAACGTAAACCTTACAACACCGCGTTTAACAATTTTTCTACCTTTAGAATATGTAGAATATGGCATAGATTTATTTATCAATGCGTTATAATCTTCACCATCTTCAAGTTTAAATACGTTAAAATCGGCGTCCTTTCCAATTTCAATAGTACCGGTTATATTATCCAAACGCAAAATCTTCGCTGGATATATAGTAATATACTTCAATAACTGAACAATATCTAAGTCAGAATTTGATTCCACTGCTAATTTTAAAAGACTATATTCTTTTTCTGCTTTCAGACTTTGCGCAGAGAAACCAAAGTTTTCAGGGAAGTGTTTTAATACTGTAGAAAATTCTAATTTTCTATTACAAATTTCTTCGCTATAACGAGGTTGATAAACGAACTTAACACCTGTTTTTGATAATTTATCTAAGTCATTTGCATAATTTGCATTCGCGACAAGAACAGTTTTAGACAACACTTTCAAATCATCAAGATAAGATACTGCATCTTTATCTTTTGAGTAAGGTGATATTTTTCTGAAGCCCATAAATTTGTGCAAAATATCAATATCAGAAAAACCATGTTGCAACCATTCAATTTCATCTTTAGATTCAGCAAAACGAGTCATCAAAAGCATATTGTGTTTTCTGCAATATTTTGAAAATAATTCCCACATTTTCTTATGAACACTAGACATAGAGTGTAACATAATACCAATATGAGTATTTTCACTTTTATGAAAAACGTAATTTTCAACCTTATCACGCATATCCTTAAATTTTTTCTTACTTTTTGAAGAACTATCAGAAAAAACTTCAAAGAATAAATAATTTTTAATAGGTAGTTTATTTATGATTTCGAAATACTTATCTTCTTTTGAAACCTGCGCTATACAAGTAGTTCCAGCCTGAATTGCTGCAGATAAACCATCTTTAAAAGACTGAATTTTTTGGTTTCTATTAAAAACAAAATATTTACTCAAAATATCAGCCCATTTGCGACTATATGTGTTAGGACTAACGCCAGCGAAATTATATGCTTTTGAAAATTTTTGGAATAATCTTTTTACAACGGCTTTAAAACCCACAGGTTTAAAAGTCGCAATATCAGTATATTGATATTGAGTAAATAAATCAATAAAACCAGGGGTGATGACCACATTACCAAAATCTTTTACATATTTTTCATCAATTTTTGCGGCCTCATCAAAATCTATAATATCAACAAACTTACCTTCATCCACGATCAAGGCTTTATTTTCTAAAACCTCACCCGTTGATGTTAATATCCACCTTGCTTTATAACACTTCATGATATACCCCTCTAAAGCAGAGAGTAGCATAAAAACAAGTAAAAATCAAGATTACAAAATAAAAGCAGGTATAAAACCTGCTTAAAACCTATTCTCCATCACCAGTAAAATCCTTAACTGGATACTTACGCAAATCCCAATTTATACGATTTAAATACTCTAAACAAGCAAAACCGGAATTATTTGCGGGTTTATTAAATGCGTGTCCTGCCGTTTGAGTAGCATACCATTCTTTACCAAATTTCAAACGAGTTTTATCAGTATAACAAGCCTTTCTTACATCCTCAGTATCTAGTAATGTTGCACCCAAAGCAAATAACTTACCATACGGAGCAGCATTATAATCAGGGGCAGCACTAAAAAGCATACGATAAATATCCTTACCTTCTGTATTTGGTTCTTCTCTACCATTAACATCCATAATTATCAACATTGCTTTTCCACTTAACATAGGATCATTGTATTGATAAGTCACAAATGATAAAATAACACCATTTTCGAGTTCAAATACTGCACCTTGATATAACTTTTCACCATATACAGTTGCCCAATAAGGCGTCGGCAAATCAACACCCGCACCAAAATTAGATACTTCTTTAACTGGTAATAACTTAGCAAGTTCATCATAAAACTCTTGAGTTTGAAAAGATGGGTAATTTTCTGCCGTACCATATATTGAACCTAAACTCGTCTGGAAAACTTTTCTCAATTGTTCTTGAGTAATCCTAGCAGTTTTGGTCATTTGATTACCTGCAACACTCATTAAAAAATTTGGAATAGTTAAAGCCGCAACTATACCAAGAATACCTACTGTAACTAGAATTTCCGCTAAAGTAAAACCTCGTTTCATATTATCTCCTTCCAAAATTTTTAATTGGATATCTGTCATCAATTTTAAAATTTGTTCTATTTAAATAAGACAAACAAGTATTATTTCCATAACCACTTGGATAGAAATACCAGTAGCCATTATCTATACCCCGGCACCCCCATTTTAAATCATCATGGTCATCAGGTAAATTATGACCTGCAGGGAAAATACCATAAGGGTGAATATCTGTATTATTTGGGTCTTTATTAAAAGCCATTGCAAAGATATCAACTCCTGGCAAATTTGGCTTATCAAAGCCATTTGTATCAATAGCAATAAGCATACGCCTACCTGTTGCTCTAGCATCTCCATAGCAATATGTGCTAAGTGTTAAAATCATACCATTACTCAACAAATACCTATGAGAACCTAAACCAGGATTTTCACAAGGATATTGTTGTTGTGAAACATTTTTTGATTGGATTTTAAGATGCTTCTCAAATTCATCTAAAAATGCCTTTGACGTAACATTTGGCCAAAGATAATAATCCCCCATAGCCGAACGCATTTGATTAAAAACATTCTCAATCAATTGTTGTCCTCTACGAGCCTCTAATGCAACCAAATATTTATTTATAGAACGATAAATAGGAGTCATTAATGCTGCTATTATCCCAATGACAGCCATTACTACCAATAATTCTGCAACAGTAAAAGCAAAAAGTTTTTTAGCAGGATAAACAAACCTTTCAAAAAGTCTTATACAACGGCTTTTTAGGTTACCCCCCCCCCCC
>JAZRSZ010000030.1:0-40738 GCA_045651695.1 Candidatus Gastranaerophilaceae bacterium | reverse complement strand
TACATTTTGGATTGTATGCAATCAAGCCTGTTACACCATTTGCAAATTGGATACCCATTACATTTGTTCCCCAATCTGATTCGCCTGCTGCAACTTCTACAAAATCTTTTGATTCTTTTATTGTACTTAAGTCAACATCTTTATCGCCCCAAGTTACAGTTTTTTCAAAACATTGCATTGTATGGTCTTTATCACACACTTTAGTTATTTTAAAGTGTTTTTGTAATTCCGCTACAAAACCTTCTGTATCGTTGTATTTACCATATTTACCTAATTGACCTTGTACGTTCATTGTCTTTAGTGCTTCGGTAAACTTCGCTTCAAATACTTTTGATGCTGTTGCCCAAGATTTTGTTTGGTAATTATTTATTAGCGTTGGAATTGTCAATGCTGCTACGACACCAATTATACCTAGGGTGATTAGAACCTCTGCCAAGGTAAACCCGAATTTACGTTTTTTGTCAAATGTATCTACGTGCGTGGCACCTTCTGCTAAAGTAAAACCTTTTTTCATTTTCTCTCCTTTTTTTATTTTATTAATGTATTAAACTCTTAGTGTCTTAGTACCTTTAATTGCCTATTAATTACACTATTTCACAAAAAATTGCGCCATACATAACGGTTTGGTTGGATTGTCTTTTGAATAAACTTTCATTATATATGCACCTTTTTCTGGAATTACAACATAATCATCATAGTAATAAATTTGTTCTTCCTTTAACCTTGCAGAATGCGTCCAGAATAACTTGTAACCGTATCTAGCATATTGATTATCCTTTTTAATAATCTGAATTTCTATCATGCCTGTTTCAACAGGTTTTGGCGTAAATATTAAATAATAAATTCTTTGGTTTTTATCAAAAACAGACGTATAATGCATTGCGTTTTCTGTCGTAATCGGTTCCATATTGAAAAGAATACCCGGCTTATCCGAATGGCAAGCACTCGAAAAAACCATAACCAATAAAGACATAAAAACTAAAACTAATTTTTTCATTTTTCCAAACTTTTTATTCTGTCTTTAACATCAGAAGCAGTTGATTTGTCTTTGTTATACTTCAAAAATTCTTTATAATATTTTATTGCTTCAGAATTGTTATTCTCTGTTTCTGCTGCTATTGCCAATGCGTAATATGCATAAGCATATTCAGGATTTAACTCTACAACTTTAGCAAAAGATTTTTTTGCATCACTAATTTTTTGTTCATTTGCTTGAATTAAACCTAAATTAAACCAACCTTCTGGATAATCTGGATTAACCAAAAGTGACTTTTTATAAAAATTCGCAGCAGATTTATTATCATTTTTAAGTTTATAAATATTACCCAACTTCAAAAGTGTAACTTCATCATTCGGGTTAGAACTCAAAGCCTTTTGATAATTCTCAATCGCTTTATCGTATTCTTTATTTCTATAATTTTTATCACCTAATTCTACAAAATTTTCTTCTTTCTTCTCAACAACAACTGGTGTTTCTGGCTCTGGACCATCATTTATCATAATTTCTGGCAAATCACCATTTTCAGATTGGTCGTCATAATTGTTTTGATTATAAAGTGATGAAATAAAGTCACCATATTCGTTACTATACAAAGATTTTTCAGGATTTAATGCAATTGCTTTTTCGTACATCTCTCCCGCTAAATCGTTCATTTCCAAACCTCTATACGCACGAGCCAAACCATAATATGCGTAATCGTTTGTATCATTATACATTCTTGCATTATTAAAATATTCAGCCGCCTTTGAGTATTCACCTTTGTTTAAATCCAAATGCCCTTGTGAAACATACGCATTGGACAAATTAGAAACAACTGTCGGGATTTTCTTAATCCCAATTATTTCTTTATACAAAACAATTGCATCTTCAAATTGATCAAGTGCATGCAAAGCAAATGCCTTATTTGTCTTAACATCTAAATCTTCTGGCTTTAATTTCAAAATTTCATCATAATATTTTAACGCTGAAATATAATCTTTTTTAACATGATAGCAAGAAGCCAAATCTTTTTTCACATTGATATCATCTAAATTCAATGAAATTGCTTTTTCATAATTTGAAATTGCTAAATCAATATTGTTCATTCTCTTATGAACAATTGCTAGATTTTTATACGCTCTTGCATCAGTCGGATAGTGTTTAATATAGATATTAAACTCATCGACCGCTTCTTTATTTTTACCCATATCTGCAAGAAGATTTGCATAATCTAATCTAACAGAATGCAAATTTGGCATTTGTTTGAATACAACTTTGTATTGTTGCAACGCCAAATCATTTTTATCTAATTCCTGATATGCTAACGCCAAATTTATATGACAAATTGTATTTTCTGGGCTTGCTTCAATCGCTGTTTCTAAAATTTCAGCACCCTTCTCATAATTTCCTGTTTTAACTAACGCAATACCATAATTAGCATATTGTTTAAAATTAGAAGAATTTTTATTATACAACTTTGTATATTCTTCAACTGCTTTTTGAGGCAAGTCTTGAACAAGATAGGCTGATGCTATGTTTTCTCTTGCTTCCCAATGCTGAGGATAAATTTCCAAAAAACTTTCATAATAAGCACTTGCATCTTTGTAGTTTTTCATTTTATACAATGAATTTGCAATATTCAAATAGTTGTACTTATATTCAGGAAATATTTCCATTGCTTTTTTGTATGCTGCAAAGGCTTTTTCATATTTTCCTGTTGTTTCATAAATGCTACCAACACTTATATAAACAAATGCATCATTTGGTTTGAGTTCAATAACCTTTGAATATGCATCTAATGCTTTATCATATTCTCCAATATCAGAATAAATTCCCGCGAGTTTTGTATAAAGCAGACTGTCTTCTTGAGATAAAGAAATCGCTTTTTTTAACTTTTCTATTGCATCAGGAATATTGTTTTGGTATTCCGCAGAACACGCTTGTTGATATAAAGTATTAACCTCAGGTGTCATATATGCACTAGAAGGCAATCCCACACAAGATAAAAATAACGCTGTTGAAATTAAAAAAGACTTTTTTAACATCCCTATTCCTCACCAATATTTTAACAAAAAATGAGGTTTGTGTAAAGTATAATCCGTGTGTTTTAAACCCAAAATAAAATCTTTACAAAAATTTACAATTTTTTAACTAGTAATAACGCAAAATTTTATCTTTACTACTTTTATAACACTAGAAAAATTTGCATATATATGTTATAATATGTGCGAAAAGGTTAAAGGCCAAAAGAAAAAGGAGAAGAATTCTATGACAACACTCGTAACACAAGTGAAGGAAAAGAAAGTCAAATCCAAATTCAATGATGAGTTCGAAGATTATCTAAAGGCTCAATGCTTGAAAACTACATTTAACGGTGTAGAATTGGAAACATTTTCATGGTACAAGAAAGTCCTTGGACTTGCTTAAACTGAATAGAACAAATTTTTAAAAAATCGGCTGTCATCGAAAGCCGATTTTTTTACGTCCATTTTATGGTTTAAGATAATTTTCTAATTAATTCGTGTGCGTCTTCGCAATCTGGAAATATCTCAACCGCTTTCTCCAAACTTTGTAATGCTGATGGAATATCATCCAATTTTTCATAACATTTTGCGATACTTAATAACAAATTAACATTCATTGGAGTTTTTTCTAAAAGATTGTTGAAAATTGATAATGCTTGATTATAATTTTCTAACTCAAAATAGCAAAGCGCCAAAAGATTTGCACATTCTACGCTATTATCTGACTCGTATGAGCGAACTAAATAAGTTTTTGCGTCTTCATATTCTTTTAGTAAATATCTAATTTTACCAGCAATAAATAACATAAACGCATTATCATTTGCCATTTTCAAGGCTTTATCAATTTGCTCTTTTGCTTGTTCATATTCTTTTAAGTGAGTTTTGTTTAAAGCAGAAAGTGCCAATGTATTTGGGCTATCAGGAATCAATGCCAAAGATTTTGCGTACATTTCATCTGCACCTTTAAAATCTGTTGTAGCATGTAAATAACCCGCATATTCAAAGAGAATTGATGGATTATTTGGGTTTAACTTATATGCCGTTTCAAATTCATCCTTTGCATAATCAAAAAGACGTTTACCCAAATATATTACACCCAAATCTTTATGTGCTTGAGCATATTCAGGACTAAGTTCAATAACTTTTTTAAGAATCTTTTCTGCCTTATCTAAATCATTTGTAATCACACAAATATGCGCAAACTCATAATACAAATCATATGACACATTACCTTGCAAAATTATTCTTTCATAAATAACTTTTGCCTGCATTGGCTGATTAATTTTTAAGTATAAATTCGCCAACTTATGCGACATCGAAACTGATTTAGGATTTAAGACAACTAGATTTTGTAAAATATTAATCGCAAGTTGATATTCTCCAATCAATTCATAACAACAAACCAAATTATATTGGAAATTATGTTTTTCTGGGTGTTGAATTATCAAAAATTTATAATGCTCAATCGCTTCTTCAATTTCTCCTGCTTTAACTTCAGACAATGCCAACGCCACCAAATAACTATCCGTAGGCTCAAGTTCGTATGCTTTTCTAAATACTACACAAGCCTCTTTATGTTTATTTTGAATTTGTAAAATTGAAGCAATATTAAAATATGTGATTGAATTATCTGGTTCAATTTCACTTGCTTTCACATAATTTTCGTATGCTTTTTCTAAATTGCCAATAGTAATGTATGAAGTTCCTAAATTATTATATAACTGTGCATGCGATGGATTTAATTCGAGTGCTTTTTCCAAGTATTGAACACTATCCTCAAAATTTTTATCTGACATATAAGCCGTACCAATTATATAATACAATGTATAATCATCTTCAATATAATTCAAAGCCTTTTTCGCCAATTCAATCGCTTTTTTAGGCTCTTTTGTTTTTACATAAACTATACATAAATTTTTATACGCTTCAACATACTCTTCACGAAGTTTAATCACTTCATTATACGCAGTTTTTGCATGTAAAAAATCTTCCAAATTATCATAACAATTTGCTAAATAAAACCAACTTGAAGCATCATCTGGGAAATATTTTACAACCGTTTCATAAATATTTTTCCCTTCTTCAAATTGTTCTAAATTAACACAACACAAACCTAATAATTTTAAAGCTTCAAGATTCTTTTCATCTTGCTCTAAAATTATTTTTAATTCCGCTTTTGCTTCTTCAAACTTTTTATCAGCAATTAATTTATTTATCTCTTCCATACTTTCTATTATACAAGTAATATTTACAAAAACAAGGGTTATATGGTATAATATAGTTGCCAACCAAATAATATTGTCCCTGTTGTTCAAGAAAGGAACAATTATGGGAAAAAGTTCAAAATACCCCAAATATTCAAACGGTTCTGTTAGTATTAACGGAACTCCAGTTGCCAACGTGTCAAAAAAAGGCAACTCAATAAGTTCAAATTATTATATGAATGACGCAGAAAAAGGTATCTACGATTACTCACAACAATCTTTATTAAGTGCGTTACCTCAAATCAACGTATTTGATAAAGGGACACAAAATGACATTAATTCACAAGTAGAAGCCTTTAAAAACAAAGCATTACAAGATATCCAAAACACCTATAGCCCTATGATAAATGACCTCAAAAACGATATCGCCTCACGCTTTGGCAACTTTAACAACTCTGCGTTCATGGACAACCTTAACACAATAGAAGGTAATCGTGCTCTGGCAATGAGTGACCTTGCACAAGACATAGAAGCAAAAAGAAATGAATTGTACAACAATGAATTAGCAAATAGATACAACTATTTAAGTTTTCTAAATAACCTTAGAGAACAAATAAATAGTAATATCTTAAATTATTTAAGTGCAGCTCAAAGTAATTCCTCTTCTGGCAACAATTACAACCAAAAATCATACACAAATTCACAAAACACAGACCTTTTTGGAACTGCATTAAACTTTGCAAGCAAAAAATTTATCTAATTTAATAGGTTTTACGGGTTGGTTTTACCAACCCTTTTTTTTATGTATAATTATGCTATGAATATTACACAAGAATTTGATACAATTACAGCAATAGCAACACCAATAGGAACAGGTGGCGTCGGAGTTATAAGAATTTCTGGAGGCGAAAGTTTTAATATCGCTGAAAAAATTTTTAAAGGCAAAATTGAACCTGGCAAAATTTCTCACGGCTGGATTAATGATAATGGAATTAAAATAGACGAAGTTATTCTTTTAGCATTTAAAAATCCAAACAGTTATACTGGCGAAGATGTTATAGAAATTCAATGCCACGGCGGCGTTAACGTTGTTAAAAATATTCTTGATATAGTTTTAAAAAATGGTGCAAGAATGGCTGAAAGAGGTGAATTTACCAAAAGAGCGTTCTTAAATAAAAAACTCGATTTATCTCAAGCCGAAGCCGTTGGAGATTTAATTCACGCAAAAACTCAACAATTTGCAATCCAATCCGCAAAAAATTTATCAGGAGTTTTAGCGAAAAAAATAACAGAAATTAAAAGTAAAATTTTTGAAGTTTTATCCAAAATAATCGCTGGAATAGATTTCCCTGAGGACGTTGTAGAACCTGAATATGACTATTTAATAAAGAGTTTCGAAAACGCACTTGAAGAAATAAATAAAATTTTGTCTTGTACAAAATCATCAGATATTTTAAGACAGGGCGTAAAAGTTGCAATCGTTGGAAAACCAAATGTAGGCAAATCATCTCTCTTTAATAAATTACTAAATATTGAAAGAGCAATTGTAACAGATATTGCTGGCACAACAAGAGATATTTTGAAAGAAACTCTAGATATGGATGTTGCCGTAACCCTTATAGATACAGCAGGAATAAGAGATGGTGAAGATGTTGGTAAAGTTGAAGAAATTGGTATTGAATATTCAAAACAATCCGTAGAAGAAGCCGATTTAATCTTGTTCCTATATAACGCAAAAACAGGTTTAGAAGACGAAGATAAACAAATTTATGAATTGATAAAAAATAAAACTCACATTATAATTGCAAATAAATGCGATCTTATTTCTAACCGTAACGAAAACCATACATACATTTCAACTCTTACTGGAGAAGGTATAGACAATCTAAAAGAAAAAATTAAAAAAATCGTTTGCAATTTTTCACTTGAAGAAACAGAATTTATTACAAACAAACGTCAACAGGATTGTTTAATGAAATGCAAAGATAGTTTATTACAAGCACTTTTTGCGGCACAAAATGGTGAATTGCAAGACTTAATATCGATTGATGTCAAATCCGCTTTATTATATTTAGATGAAATTACAGGCGAAGTAATCACCGACGATATTTTAAATAATATTTTTGATCATTTCTGTATTGGTAAATAAAATTTGTTTAGTATTGAAAATATTTATCAAAATCTACATCATCAAATGAACAAAGAAGTTTAAAAACATCATCATCTTCATCCATCCGTTGAAAATAATATTCATCAAACTTCCAATATTTTGGATTCATTCCTTTAGACCGAATTACTCCCACTTCTTTTAACACATTCAATTTTTTCTTAACGACTTCTACCGGCAAATCTACACGTTTTGCCAATTCAACAGCCGAAATTCCGTCAACCGTATCACATTTTTCTGGAGTCATAAACATCAACTCCAGCCCAACTTTTTTAAGCGCCTTATCTTCATTTTCTAATTCGAAATCGAACATAACTATATTTTATGCGCATTTATAATATTTTTAATCATATTTATGATGTAAATATTTGAGTTGCACGAGGCAAAATTCCCAAACAATATGATATAACAACACCATAATTAGTTATTGGAACATTCAAATTATTCGCGATTAAAATTCTTGATAACACTTCCCTACGATTTGTCATACAGGCGCCGCAGTGAACCACCAAAGAATATTGACTTATATCTGGAAAATCATGTCCTGAAAAGTGTTCAATAATTAATTCTTTACTTGTTTTTTTCTTAATTAAATTAGGGATTTTAACTCTGCCAATATCATCTTCAATTGCGTGATGAGTACAACTTTCAAGAATTAAAACTTTATCGCCATCTTCTAACCTCGCAATAGCATTTGAACCTTCAATAAATGCGTTCAAATCCCCTTTTAATCTCGCAAAAAGGATTGAAAATGAAGTTAATGGAATATCTTCAGGTACAATTTCTGCCACTGTTTTAAATGCTTGAGAATCTGTTACAACAAGTGCAGGTGGCGTCTTTAAATTATCCAAAGCATCTTTTAATTCAGATTCTTTAACCACATAAGAAAGACAATTATTATCCAACAAATCTCTAATAGTTTGAACTTGAGGAAGTATTAATCTACCTTTTGGTGCTTCCTTATCAATTGGCGTAACAAGAATTACAGTATTTTTTGGACTAACCAAATCCCCAATAATCTTTGGAGAAATATCCTCCGGAATTAATTTTAAAACTGCTTCTTTAAAGTTAAAAACAAAATCTTCATCCGTTTTAGCAGAAGTATATAAAACATTTTCTCCAATATCGGATTTGCTTTCATCACATTTATTCATCACAACAAGATAAGAAATTTTAAGCTCGTTAAATTTGTCAATCAAAGCGAATTCAACTTCACCTAATCCTTTATAATCACAAACGATAACACCAACATCACAACGATTAATAACAGACAACGTCTTTTCTATACGTTTATCGCCTAGTATGGTCGTATCATCCAATCCTGCTGTATCAAGCAAAGTTACAGGACCTATTGGCAACAATTCCATAGACTTCTCAACAACATCCGTTGTCGTACCAGCAACTTCAGATACGATTGAAACATCTTGATTTGCCAATTTATTTATTAACGAAGATTTCCCAACATTAGTTTTCCCGAAAAAACCAATATGTAATCTCATTGATTTTAATGTTTTCATGCCTGCACCTTAAAATTAATCTTGGTATAAAGGATATTTTTTACAAAGTTTTAAAGAACGTTCTCTAAGGTTTTTCAAGCCAATTTCACTATCAGAAGCATAAATTGCACCTGCAATAATTTTTGCAACTTCAACCATATCCTCTTCTTTAAAACCTCTTGTAGTAACTGCAGGAGTACCTAATCTTATACCAGAAGTTACAAACGGACTTTGAGGGTCATTTGGAACAGTATTTTTATTCGCAGTAATGCCAACAAGTTCAAGAACATTCGCCATATCTTTACCTGTTTTACCTGTTTTTCTTAAATCCAAAGTCATTAAGTGGTTTTCAGTCATACCGCCAACGATATCCATACCCTCGTCCATTAATCCTTGCGCTAATGCTTTAGCATTTTTTATAATTTGAGCAGCATATTCTTTAAATTCTGGTTGAGAGGCTTCATATAATGCAACCGCTTTCGCAGCAATGATATGTTCCAACGGACCGCCTTGCATGCCAGGGAATACTGCTTTATCAATACCTTGCGCATGTTCTTCTTTGCACATTATGATACCACCTCTTGGTCCTCTTAATGATTTGTGAGTTGTAGTAGTCACAAAATCTGCATATGGTGCTGGTGATGGATGAAGTCCTGCTGCTACTAAACCTGCAATATGAGCAATATCTGCAAGTAATAAAGCACCCACTTCATCTGCTATTTCTTTAAATCTTTTGAAATCAATTATTTTAGAATAGTTACTAGCACCACAAACAATCAATTTCGGTTTATGAGATTTCGCTTTTGCTAAAACATCATCATAATCAATTTCGCCATATTCATTTACACCATAGTGTTCAACATCAAAATATAAACCAGAGAAGTTTACAGGAGATCCGTGAGAAAGGTGACCACCGTTTGATAAATCCATACCTAAAACTTTATCCCCAGGTTTTAAACAATACATAAATACAGCCATATTCGCTTGCGCGCCACTATGAGGTTGCACATTTGCGTGATCCATATGGAACAATTCACATGCTCTTTTTTGTGCAATTTCTTCAATTACATCGACATGTTCACAACCATTATAAAATCTTTTATGAGGTTTTCCCTCGGCATATTTGTTTGTTAAAACACTACCTGATGCTTCCATTACTGCTTGAGATGTAATATTTTCACTAGCAATAAGTTCTATAGTTTCTTGTTGTCTTTTTAATTCTAATTCTATTTGCTCTGCAACTAATTTATCTATTTTCTTAATATGTTCTAAATGCATAATCTCCCCCTACCTTTTTGTGCAGTATAACATTTTTTTATAGTTATAACCAACTTTTAAGAATTCGCAATATTCTTTTGGGTAATAAAAAGCACCCTTTCGGGTGCTCTTTATGTTATTTTTTTGCTTTTTCTGGAACAAATCCATTTTTAACATTATCTGTTTGACGCTTAATTTCTTTATTAAGTTTGTCTTGAATATTATCTGGATTATAGTCATTTGTTAAATATTCAATTTTTGCATTTTTCTTCAATGATTCAACCAAATTATCTAACAATTTTAATTGTTTTTGGTTAGATAAGTAATTTTTGATATCTTCCTTAACTTTTTCATATGGTTGCTGACCTGCTGCCATTCTGTCAGTTACAAAAATAATATGATAACCAAATTTAGATTTTACAACAGGAGAAACTGTATTAGGTCTTAATTTGAAAGCCGCATTTGAAAATTCAGGAACCATTTCTGCGTGAGCGAAGAAACCTAAATCGCCACCTTTTACTGCTGAAGCAGCATCATCAGAATTATCTTTTGCTAATGCCGCAAAACTATTAACATCCGCTTTTGCTTTGTTATATAATTCCTCTGCTTTTGCTTTTCTTGCTTTCATTTCTTCATCAACTTTTACTTTAACTTGTTCTGGTGTTAAATCTTTATTTTTGGCATCTGAAGTAATAACTTCTTGAATTTCTTCTGGAATAGCAGAAACTAAAATATGTGATGCTCTAACTTTTTCTGGATATTTAAATTTAGCAATATTTTTGTTGTAATAATCTTTTATTTCTTTTTCAGAAACTTCGCTTGAACCTAATTCTTTAGCAAGTTTTTTCATTTTTACTTCTTCTGCTAAATCTTTTCTAAATTGAGCATTTGAAACACCATTTTGTTTCAAAATGGCACTTAATTGCTCTTTTGAACCTACTTTTTCAATGATTTCTTTTACAGCATCATTAACATCATCTTTTGAAACTTCAATGTTACGTTTAGCCATTTCGCTATCTAATAATGCTCTGATGATTAATTCATTAGTAACTCTTTCTTTAACCATCAAATACATAAACCCATTTTCATCATCTTTAATATTTATACCCATCCTTGCAAATGGAGAATTTTTAACTTGTTCATCAAAAGTTTTATCGAATTGTGCTTTTGTAATTATTTGATCATTAACTTTTATAACTGCTTCTTGCTTAAGACCACAACCGGCAAATAATACTGCAGATAGAGCAACTGCCGCTAGTAATTTTTTCCCATTCATTAAATTCTCTCCTTAATATTCATGACTAACCTTGTACATATAATAAAACAAATCTGTTAAAATGTTAAATACTTCATCAAAATTCATATATGAATTATTCAATAAAATAACAGAATTCCCATCCTGAGATGATTTTGGTGCAAGTGTAAATTTTATCCTCTTTAATATATTACTTGGTAATACTTTTTGAATAATATTCCATTCAGGCTGTAAATATGGCGTATAAATCCTTATATTATCTGAAGTTTCTCTAATCAAAGAGATTTTTACATCTGTTGCTACCAATCTCAATTTTATTAGTTTAATCAAATTTTCAACACTTTGTGGTGGAGTTGCAAATCTATCTTTCCACTCTTGTGTAATATAATCCAACTCAAGTTGAGATTTTACATCAGCCAACCGTTTGTATTCTATCATTTTTTGTTCTGCCGACCCGACCCATTCATCTGGAATAAATGCCGTTGTATTTATATCAACAATTGTTGGAGTTGTTTTAGAAACTTGCATTCCTTGTAATTCTTGCACTGCTTCTTCTAAAAGTTGACAATAAGTATCAAATCCAACATTAATCATATGACCGTGCTGTTTTGTACCTAATATATTTCCAACCCCACGAATCTCAACATCACGCATAGCTATTTGATAACCGCTACCTAATGTCGTAAATTCTTTTATTGCTTTTAACCTGTGAATTGCATCTTTTGTAATATCTTTACCAGGCCTATAAAAACAATAACAATATGCTTGCCTTTCAGATCTACCCACACGGCCTCTTAATTGATACAATTGCGCCAAACCAAATCTATCTGCGTCGTGTATAATCATTGTGTTTGCATTCGGGATATCAATTCCGTTTTCAATAATAGTTGTGGCAAGCAAAATATCGTATTCGTGATTTGAAAAATCAACTATAACTTCTTCTAATTGCTTTTCATCCATCTGACCGTGTCCTACTGCAATTCGTGCATTAGGAAGTAATTTTTGAAGATGAAATTTAAACTCTTCAATTGTTTCAACTCGATTATAAAGATAAAAAACTTGCCCTTCTCTATCCAATTCGTGAACTATGGCATTTTTAACCATATTTTCATTCCAAGTACCTACAAATGTTTTTATCGGTAATCTATTTTTAGGTGGAGTATTAATTACTGACATATCCTTAATCCCAGACAATGACATATAAAGAGTTCTCGGAATCGGTGTCGCTGACATTGTTAAAATATCAATATTTTCTCTAAGTTCTTTCAGTTTTTCTTTGTGACGAACTCCAAACCTATGTTCTTCGTCAATTACCAACAATCCCAAATCTTTAAACACAATACCATCTTGCAATAATCTATGAGTTCCAATAACAACGTCACAACTACCCGTTGCAAGATTTTTAATCGTTTCTTTTTGTTCCTTTTTGCTTCTAAAACGTGACATCAATTCAACCTGAACCCCAAAAGGTTTAAATCTTTCAGATATCGTTTGATAATGTTGTAGAGCCAATATAGTAGTTGGAACAACTACCGCAACTTGTTTACCTGATGTAACTGCTTTAAAAATTCCTCGCATTGCAACTTCAGTTTTACCAAAACCAACATCCCCACAAATAAGCCTATCCATAGGCTTATCACTTTCCATATCTGCTTTAACTTCTGATATCGCACGCATTTGATCTGGTGTCTCAACAAACTCAAAAGCCTCTTCCATTTCAACTTGCCAATTCGTATCAGGTAAGAATGATATACCCCGTTGCATTTTTCGTTTTGCATAAAGTCTCAATAAATCATAAGCAACAGTTTCGACTGCTTTTTTAACCTTAGATTTTGTATTTTCCCAATCATTTCCACCCATTCGAGAAAGTTTTGGCTTTATTGAGCCAGAACCTCTATAACGACATAATAAATTTATTTGTTCTGCCGGTATATGAAGTCTATCTTTTGCAGCATATTCAATTGTTAAATAATCTTTTAACTGCCCATCTATTTCTTGTTGATTTAATCCTCTATAAATCCCAACCCCGTGAATTTGGTGAACTACATATTCACCCTCTTGAATATCATTAATATTTTCAATGTACTCCGGTCTTTCCTTATAGTAAGATTTTTTAGATGCAGTAATTTCTTTTGAACGCTTGTTAAACAATTCCCTATCCGTCATAACAATCGTTTTACAATCTTCTAATATCGAACCAGCACTTGCAATTGCTGGCAAATATTCGATATTAAAAATCTCTTTTTCAGCGAGAATTTCTTTAACACGTTCTGGATAATCAGTTGCTACAATAAATTTATAATCTTTTTTATCTTTTATAAAATCAGCAATTTCATCAACATTAGCCTCAAAGTTTTTCAAAGGTTGAGCATCGAACTCAATTATATCGTCCATTTCGCCATCAATGAAATTATTCAATCCGACTTTTATAAAATAAGAAGTTTTTCGCAAAAAATCTTCAAAAGAAAAATGGTTCTTTCCTTTAATTGATTTTATTTGTTCTGTTTTTATATTCTCTTCAAGTTGCGTATTCAAATTATTATCAACAAATTCGTATTTTGAATATATTTCAGACGTTTCATCAAAAACTAAAACATAATCTTTAAAATAATCAAATATACTTACCAAATTATCATTGAAATAATTTTGATAAACTTCTATGCCTTCAAAGTATCCTTCTTCTTCGCTAAAATCAGTATTCTTATCTTCTAAAACAAATTTATATATCGGTAAAATATTAGTTTCTTTTGCTTTAGAAACTGATTTTTGGGTTTCGTTATCAAAAAATCTAATATCAACAACCTCATCTCCCCAAAGTTCAATACGAACAGGTCTACTATTCAACGAATAAATGTCCGCAATATCTCCTCGAATACTAAATTCTCCAATATCACTAACCATTGTTGAACGCTTATAACCCAATTTTACTAATTGTTCGCTTAATCCTTTTAAATCGAGTTCATCTCCCACTTTAATTTGAATAGTATTATCTCTAAAAAACTCCTCTCGAGGAAATTTTTCTAGTAAAGATTTCACAGGACAAATTACTAAATTAGGTTTTTCCCTCAAAACTTCGACTTGTTGCGCATACTCATATAAATTACGAGAAACACTTTCGTACATTGAAATGTTCTGAAACGGCAAGATTGAAGACTCTATATCAAAAATTTTCTTAAAATCGTTTTGAAATTTCAACGCATTTTGTTCTGTCGAGGTAACTAAAAGTATCTTTTTCTTATCATAAATTTGTTTCAAGAGTAAAATACGCAAAATAGAGGTTAATCCCGTCACAGCAAAAGAACGAGATTTGCTTATGTAATCTCTAAACTCTAAAAACTTTTCATTTGTATAATCAATCATTATTCTTGGTTAGGGCTTTTGTAGTCGATACCCATTTCTTGAAGTGTCTTAATAAAATTTTGTGCACAGATTTTTTGTGCTTCTGGTGGGACAATCCTTAAAATTTCAACTGTACGTGAAATAACAGGATCTTTGTCGTACCAACGGTTGTTAGCATTCACAGGTTTTACCATTGCGTAAAATTTATCAATAGTTTCCTTTGACACTTTCTCTTCAATTTTTTGCAAGAAAATTTCTGCTTGAACCTTTAATTCTGTTTGATAATTTCTTAAAAGTTCAATTACTTCTAACAATAATGGGTCATGATCGTACCAACGCTTATAAGTAGGACTCATTCCTTGTTTCCTCCGATAGTTCAATAGGAGAAATTATCTCATCTTTTCTCTCTATTTTACCACCTAATAATCTTATCTTATTTTCGAAATTTTCGTATCCTCTATCTATATGATGTAATTTCTCAATAACAGAATTTCCATCAGCCATCAATGCGGCAACAACCAAAGATGCACCTGCTCTTAAGTCACTTGCTGTTAATGTTGCTCCAGATAATTTTTTTACACCTTTAATAATAGCATGGTTTCTATCTTGATGGATATCTGCACCCATTCTACGAAGTTCAGGAACTTGCATAAATCTGTTTTCGTACAAACTTTCAGTAATAATTCCAACACCGTTTGCCGTTGTCAAAAGCGCCATAGCCATTGATTGTAAATCTGTTGGAAAACCTGGATAAGGTTGTGTTACAAAATTAATTGAATTTAATCTGTTTTTACAAGCAACTTCAATTGAAGTAGGATCAACGAGTTTAATATTCGCGCCCATCTTCAATAATTTATCAGTAAAGAATGTCAAATGTGCAGGATAAATATTTCTAATAACGGCCTTGCCTTTAGTACCAACAATAGCAGCCATAAATGTACCTGCTTCAATTCTATCTGGAATTGTTGTGTATTCAATTGGATGTAAATCTTCTTGTTTTACACCATTGATAATCAATTCAGAAGTTCCAGCACCGATAATATCTGCACCCATCGCATTTAAGAAATTTGCCAAATCCACAATTTCAGGTTCTTGGGCCGCATTTCTAATAATTGTTGAACCTTCAGCCAAAACACCGGCCAACATAATGTTTTCTGTTGCACCAACTGATGGTAAATCTAAACAAATCTCTGCACCTACAAGTTTATTTACTTTTGCATTAACATAACCATTTTCAATTTTTAATTTAACACCTAGTGCTTCCAAACCTTTTATGTGAAAATCGACACGTCTTTCGCCAATTGCACAACCACCTGGAAGCGCAACAACTGCTTCTTTACATCTAGAAACCAAAGCACCTAAAACATTGAATGATGCACGCATCTTGCTAACTAACTCATATTTAGCAGTAACACTTGTAATGTCTGTTGCATCAATTGTCAACGATTTTTCTTGCTTGTCATAAGAGGTTTTTACACCTAAAGAATTGATAACTTGAAGCATAATTTCAACGTCTGTCAATTCTGGTACATTGTAAATCTTTGTTTCACCTTTAGCCAATAAAGCAGCCGCCATAAGTTTAAGAACCGAATTCTTTGCGCCACCAATTGAAACTTCACCCTTAAGAGGAGTACCCCCTTTTATATAATATTTTTCTACCAATTTTAATTCCTTCTACAAGTCTGTATCACTATAATAATACAATTATAACGCATTGGTGTAAATATTTTAAATTATGTAACGAAGGTTAAAAAAAGGGTTCGCCAAACGAACCCTTTTTTAAAACTATTTTAGTAAAAATTAATTTAATGCTTTTGCCAATACATCTTGTTCTGTGATCTCGCCTAATTTTTGTGATTTTTCAGCAAGAACTCTATCAGGTAATTTATCACCCCAATATTTTGGCGCTAATTCTTGTTTGCCACCCAAAACAAATGCATCATCTAATGCTGCCATTGGTCTTGCGCCTTTACCTAAAACCTCATTATTTTCGTTCATTATTTTATATGCTTTTCCACCATTTGGAAGTTTCTCTTCCACTAATGACATTACCTTTCCTTTAAGACTATCAACGTGGTCTAAAATTGCATTCAATCTGCCATACATTGTGCTTGGACTAAGAACAGCCTTTTCAGGAACTTTTGCAGTCATTCTTTCTGCACCTAACGCTACTACATCTTGCATAAAATGAGCACCTTCTTTTGCAGAATTCATAAGAGTTTTTACATCTTTTTGAGAAAATCTTGCTTGGAATTGTGGGTTCATAGAGTTATGATTTGCATTAAAATTTACTAACATATTCTTCTCCTTTTTTTACTACGGGAATATCAAAACACATAAAAAAAATTTTTTGACATATCCAATAAAATTTGTAAAAATCCCCATCCCATCATATCATATCATATCATATAGAGGATTATAATTGAGTTTCAGACTATTTTAAATGCGCATTTACATTTTGTTACATTACAAGTTTATGTATATATCACATAGTACCAAATATTAAAAAATAATAAATTTAACTTGTTTCTTGGGCTTGATACTCTATAATGTTAACAAGAGGGAAAATTATGACAAATCCATTTAAAAAGAACGAAGAAAATACCGAAGAAATTAAAGAAAATATAGCAGAAGAAACTGCAAAAGAAGAAAAAATCGAAGAAATAGAAGATAATAAACTTCAAGAAGAATATGATAAACTTAATCAGCAATATATCAGACTTGCTGCTGATTTTGACAATTTTAGAAAAAGACAAGAACAAGAAAAAGAAAACTTGCTAAAATTTGGTACAGAGAATGCTCTGACAAAAATGTTAGAAATTTTAGACAACTTTGAGCGTGGATCAAAAGCATTAGAAAATGTTGAAGATGCAAACAAAATAAGAGAAAGTTTTGATTTAATACATAAACAAGTATTAGAGACATTACAAAAACTAGGGTTAAAAGAAATCGATGCTGAAGGCAAAGAATTTGATCCTAATTTCCACGAGGCAGTAATGCAAACGCCTACAAGCGAACACGAAGAGAACACTATTATCAACGTTTTACAAAAAGGGTATGAGACATCAGACAAAGTTTTGCGCCCAGCGTTAGTAAACGTTGCAACACCGGAATAATAAAAGATGACAGATTTTTACGATATATTGGAAGTATCAAAAGATGCTACTAAAGATGAAATAAAAAGTGCTTTTAGGAAAAAAGCACGGACTTTGCACCCTGACGTAAACAAAGCACCAGATGCAGAAGAAAAATTTAAAGAATTAGGCAAAGCCTATGAAACGTTGATGGACGATAACAAACGTGCAACTTACGACCGTTTTGGAGAAGATGGTTTAAAAAATGCAGGTTTTGACACATCAGGACCATTCGCGGGTGGATTTGGAGATTTAAACGACATTTTTGAATCATTCTTTGGCGGAATGGGTTTTGGATTTGGCGGACGTCCTAATCCAAATGCGCCACAACGTGGTGATGATTTAAGATTAGATGTTGAAATCACTTTTGAAGAAGCAGTTTTTGGTGTTTCAAAAGAAATTAAGTTTGACCACCTTGAGATTTGTCCAGAATGTAACGGTACAGGTGCAGAAAAAGGTTCTCAACCAATCACTTGCCCAACTTGTCACGGAACTGGTCAGGTGCAAACAGTTGCAAGAACTCCTCTTGGTGCTTTCACACAAATTACAACCTGTCCAGATTGTCACGGTGCAGGGCAAAAGATTTCAAAACCTTGTCAAGCATGTAGAGGAAATGGCAAAGTAGAAAAAGAAAAGAAAATTGAAATTAAAATCCCTGCTGGAGTAGATAATTTATCTAAAATAAGAATTTCTAGAGAAGGCGATGCTGGTAAAAACGGTGGGCCGAACGGAGATTTATTTGTAGTATTACACGTTGAAGAATCTGAATACTTTGAACGTGATGGTTTAGATGTTTTCACAAAAGTAGAAATCTCACCTGCACAAGCAGTTTTGGGCGACGAAATCACTATCAAAACTCTTGATGGTGATAAATCTATTCAAATTCAAGCAGGTATACAAAGCGGAAATACAATTAAACTAAAAGGTTCTGGCGTGCCTGTAATTTCAAGACCATCACAACGTGGAGATCATATAGTAGTAGTTACGGTAAAAACTCCAACAAATTTATCAGAAGAAGAAAAAACTTTATATAAAAAATTATTTGAATTAAATACAAATAAAAAACCAAATGAATCAATTTTGTCAAAAGTAAAGGGAGTATTCCAATGATGCGAAAATTTATAATAATGTTGATGCTTCTATTAGCAACATCAACCGCAACATTTGCAGCAAGAATTCCACAAGATATGCAAAATTACATAGAAAACACTTTTCCAAAAACTAATTTTCGATTTGATGGTGTTGTAATTTTGTCAGATGCTACAGCATATCTCCCTTTGTTTCCTGCTGAAGAACTTGAAATAGAAAAAGTTGAAATTAAAAAAACTTACCCTGAAAATAAAACCTTAAAAGACAAACCAGAAATAGTAATTTTTAACAATAATTACGTATTACTAAAAGTTATCAATGACCCAAGTGGTAAAAAAACAGTTTTGTCACCAAATCCTGCACCGGTTGAGATTTCAAACGGGTTATTACCTCAAGACATGTTGGTTCCAAGAGGGTTAATTATTCCTGAAAATTTTAAAGGAATAATCGGAAACTTAAATATTGCATTAGCAGATGCTCCTAATTTAAAAGTTTCTGTTCCACAACCGCAAAACGGCAAAAACATTGTTGTTCCAGCAAAAGAATTAAAAGATAAAACATTTTATGTTGCAACAGGTTATTCAAAAAATATTCAAGTAATAAACTCTGACAACAAAAACCCATCATATGCATTGGCGCAAAATCACGTCCCAAACGATATAAAAGAGTACAATCAACAATATTTGCTAGTAACTTCTTACAACTCAAACATTATGAACGTGATTTCATTAGCAGATGAAGATATTATTAAACAAATTCATTTTACAAGTATTCCAGATGAAATAATTATCGATAAAAGTAAAGATATCGCATACGTTTCAAGCCCAGAAGGAGAAAGTATTTTTGTTGTTAATTTAAACACTATGACATTGTCAAAACAAATCAAAATCAATGGTATGTGCGAAAAATTAACCCTTAGCGATGATGGCTCTAAAATCTTTTATTTTGATAAAAAAACAAATGAGATTTGGGCAATCGAACTTGATAATAACTATTTGTTAAAAGATATTGGAACATTCCCAAATGTTTCAAAAATTGCATTTAGTAACGATAAAATCTATATTACAAGTCGTACAAAAGGACATTTAGCAATAGTAGATTATAAAACAAACGGGCTTATCGCAGAAGTTGCAATAACAGCAAAACCTGTTGATTTGACAACTTATGAAGATAAATTGTTTATTTTAGGTGCGTATGACAACGTGGTTCAAGTTTTAGACACAAAAACAGATGAACTTACAGACTCAATATACCTAAATACAAAAGGTTTCTCTAACCGTATTTTCAAAATAGAAAATACAAATCTTGCACTTATTTCAGACTCTAGAGCATCAATATATTGCGTTCTTGATATGAATACAAAACAAATTATAAAAGCAAGTGCAATAGAAGTTCCAATAAGAGCAATCGTAATAACAGATCAGATAGCGAAAACAAACAAATGATAAAATATTTTGATGAAACAACAGAAGAAACTCTTGCTTCTCTTGAAAAAACCCAAAAAGATTTTTGGAATATTTCAAGAGTAACTGGCGAATTTTTATATACATTGATCAAAACTGCTAATTGCCAAAACGTAATTGAAGTAGGAACATCTAACGGATATTCAGGACTTTGGATTGGCAAAGCCCTAAAAGAAACAGGTGGTCATCTTACAACAATCGAATTTTGGGAAAAAAGATTTTGTATTGCTCAAGAAAACTTTAATAAATGTGGAGTTGCAGACCATATTACAATTGTTCAAGGTTCTGCTTGCGATGTGTTAAAAAACTTACCTCAAGATTTCAAAATAGATTTAGCTTTCGTTGATGCAAATAAAAAAGAATATATTGATTATTTCAACCTTATTCATCCACATCTAAATATTGGTGGATTTATTGCTTGTGATAATGTTTTATCACACGAAGAAAAAACTCAACCATTTATTGATGCAATAAATAACCATCCAGATTATGAGAATGTGGTTATAAATCTTCCTGCAGGATTGTCATTAGGTCGAAAAATAAGATAATTTTATAAAAGAAAGCGGGTTCCATCTGGAACCCGCCTCTTATTATTATTTAAAATTAATAATTCATTTCCCAACCATCTTGTTGTATTTTGGCAAAACAATCAGTTGCAAACAGAATACCTGGGGTATTACCATTAAAACCTGGGCATAATTCAACAGGATCAGTTGTATATTGAGCACCCATTACTTTACCATCAGGCCACAATCTCAAATGAGCGAAAAAATCTCTTCCTGCAGTATTTGGTTTACCAATACCATTTGTATCAATATGTAAGCCAAAGTACCCAGCATCTGCATTATGATCCAAACAAATAGTTGCACCTGTATTTAACATTGCACAAGCATATGTCGGTAAACCACTAATTGTCATAGGAGAAAAGGTCGTTGAACGATCTGATGAATTATAAGTTTCTGCTAAACAATCCACGGCATTTGAAACCTCACCATCTTCTGGCATACAAATCCTTGTTACATCAAAATATTTCTTAAAAAATTCCTCTACACCATCTAATGTTGTAAGATCAGAATAAGTTAAATCATCTAAACGATTATCTGTCATATATTTTGCGGTAGCGTTCACTATCATATTATATGTTCTTTGTAAAGACGCAACTTGAACTTTCTTTTGATAAGATGACATCAAGTTAGGCAACGTCAAAACTGAAATTACACCAACAATACTTAATGTAACAAGCACTTCAGATAAAGTAAACGCAAAAAACTTTTTCATTATATAAACTTCCTTTCTCAAATAATCACTCGCTATATTCATTTTAACATATTTTCATGAATTATCAATATAATTAGTATTTCATTTCCCAACCATCACGTTGAATTCTTGCAAAACAACCTGTAGCCGTAAGGGTTAAAGGTGCGCCACCTTCATCAGGACACATATAAATTGTGTGAGAATCGTATCTATATCCCATAATTTTACCATCAGACCACAATCTTAGTCTTCCAAAGAAATCTCGACCTGCTATATTTGGCTTTTGTGCACCATTTGTATCTATGTGCAAATAGAAAAGAGGTTCGCCTTGATCAAGCCTTTCCAAGCAAAGAACAGGTCCTGAAGTTAAAATAGCACAAACAGTAAACGAATCACCATAATGAATTTGTCGTGGAGCAAAATTCATAGATTTATCTGATGCCGTATAAGATTCTGCTAAACATTTATATGCATTATCGCTATTTTCCCCCATTGGAGTACATACTTCCAGAACGTCAAAATAATTTTCAAAAAATTCTTGTATACCCTCTTGTGTTACTATATTTGAGTAAGATAAATCATCTACTTCATTTACACGCATATATTCAGCAGTGGCATTAATAATTGTATTGTATAATCTTTGCAAAGACGCTACTTGCACTCTTTTTTGATGTGATGCCATAACGTTTGGTAATGTCAAAATAGAAACAACGCCTACCACAGCCAAGGTTATAAGAACTTCAGTTAAAGTAAAAGCAAAAAATTTTTTCATTATATTTTCCTTTTATTAATAAGCACTCTCAATAGCAATCATACCATAATTAAACTTTTTTTCAATAAAAAAAAAAGAGTCGGTTAACCGACTCTTTTTCTATATTTAATTTAAACTATTCAGCATCTTTAACTTCTTCTTCAACAACTGTTCTGATAGAAGTTTTATCCATGCCTAATTTTTCTTTGTATTTTTTAACTTGTCTTGCAAGTTTGTCAGCCAATAAGTCGATACTTGCATACATAGATTCTGCTGCTTCTTCACAACGCAATGTTTCTGTAGGTAATTTGCAAGAAACTTCTGCTACGTGCTTTCCTGTTGCTGCAGGATTTTTAATTACTGACAAAATAACATCAATACCTTGAATTTGATCGTAATAAGAAACAACTTTGCCCATTTTTTCTTTTACATAGGCTTTGATTGCGTCTGTAATTTCAATATTTTTTCCGTTTACGTAAATATGCATTTAAACCTCCTTATACTGCACTAGTATTAGCAGTATAACATAATCTGATAAAAATTTAAAGGGTTATTCTTCAACTAAAAACTGAGGTAACTCAATATCAGGTGTTCCAATAACTCTAACTAATTCCAAAACTGATGCTTTCATTTGACATTTCTGAGAAGAACCACTGAAAAAGTCTTTATAAAAACATCCTTCACAATTACACCCTCTTTTATAACATTCTAAAGCCGTAGGAGTCCATCTTCTAACCGCTACTGCTCTACCCATATCTCTACTTCTAAACACTTATATTATCTCCAATTATCTACCATGAGAGACACCACGGCATTCCACCGTATCTCCACCCCTGAGGCCGTTTAATATCAACTATCCCCGACCTGTTTATAATAACATTATAGAAAAACCGAACTTTTTTTCAAGAGACAATCATGTCGTTATTAAGTTTTGTAACAATAGCCCAAAACCACGCTATATTGGGCGTTTCGAGATGTCAAGGAGGCAAATTTTTAAGTGGTGACATGGTATTCAGCCACCGAAACCATGCAAAGACATGTCACCACATGGTTTTACATGGTTTTGATGTTTATTAAGATTTGTAAAATTATCACTAATTTAGCCAAGTTAGGCAACTTTTTCTAAAAATAAAACACTTTTACGGCTAAAAACAGTAAAATTAGCCCCCCTATAAATTGAAGATAATTTATTTTTATTTTTTTGAATAAATTTGTTATATAAAACCCTGCCAAAGACATTAAAAATGAAACCAAGCCAACAACAATACAAGCCAAAGAAAGAGAAGTCGATGTGTAATTTAAAGAAACTCCAGAAACTAATGCATCAATACTTGTTGCAATCCCTAGAGAAATTAAACAACCAATACTCAAACATTGAATTTTCTTTTCTTCACCTTTACGAAGTGCTTCAAGAATAAATTGCATACCGAGCAACATAAACACAACAAATACAATAAATTTACTGTATGGTCTTAATAAAGTCCTCATATAATCGGCACCAACATAACCAATTATAGGCATCAAACCTTGGAACAATCCCATTGTTATTGCAAGTTTCAATGCTGTTTTAATTCTATCAGTGCTATAAAATAAACCTTGAGAAAAAGATACCACAAAACAATCAACACCTAATGCTATTGCTAATAATAAAATATCAAATAAATTCAATTTCCACCTCGAACAATCTATTCCATGGTAAGTTATATCTTATTTTTAAATGCAAATCAAATTTTTTACAAACAAGATCTTCCCAAATTTTCATCTGTTTTTGCAAATCGACACCAGCCATTTGCCTTACATTTGCCTGATAAGCCCAATCGTCTAAAAATCTAACTATCTGTAATTTTTTAAATGCAACATCATTATAATTTTTTGCCAAAAATTTTATTTTTGCTGCACAAATCAAACTTCCCAAAGAATTTGCAGACGTATTCCACGCTGAATAACCGTAAAAATCTTTATCTAAATTAGTTTGAAACAATTTTTCTACAAAGACGTTATCAGCACCATTAGCAAACCTTACATCAGCAATCATATAAGGTTTTTTCGGTTCTAACCATTCTTTATCAAAATTTTTAGTATCGACTTGCATAACTATTTCGCCTTGTTTGTCCACAAAGTTATTTACATAAAGTAGAACATCTGCCTTTTCTTCATCAACAATTTTGCAACCTGCAAGTTCTAATTGAGAATTAACACTTTTTTCTATTGAAATATCCTCATAATTTGAAATCAAATTTTTATAATCTGGTTCTAAAAATACTGGAGCGACTTTTATTTCACCCTGAATAACTCTACTTAAAAGGGAAAGAGGAATTTCATCAGCACCTGTTTTTACAAAACCACCTAGAGTTTCCAATTCTCTTGCCTCATCTACATTCAAACCGAATTCTGCACAATCATCCTTTGAAAAAATTAATGTTTCAAAGAAATTTTCTTTTTGCCAATCTAAATAAATTTTATTTATTTCAAAATTACGTTTTCTTGTTGCTAAATAGTCTTTCAAAATATCATCTGGTACAAAGGTTTCTGCCATTTTAAATTTTGATTTATTATATGAATATTCAAAAATTTTTTTGCCCCAATCATTCCAATATTCTTTTTCTTCTTCATTAATATTATTGTTTGAAATCCTCATAATACTCGAAAACGCATAGATTTTTGCTTGTTTAGATTTTAAAATAACTTTTAATTCTTCTATTCTATTTCTAATATCTTCAAAAGAATCTGTGCATCTTCTAGATGAAATAAGTCCCCCATAAGCGACAGTATCTAAAGAAACAACAATCGCATCAAGTTGAGGAAGCGTTTTTAACCAGTCAAAAATTTCTTTTATTTTAGCAGTTTTAGTTAAATCACCCAACAAATCTCTATTTGGCAAGAATAGTTCTATGTCTTTGTCTATTTCAGAAATTAATTTTGGTAAAAGATAACAAACTGGACGGTTATCAATTGGTATAAAGCCTATTTTCATAATTATATTATATGTTAATATCTAATTAAGGTAAAATAATTAAAATTTATGAACAAATCACCACACAAAATCCAAAAAATGTTTGATAATATCGCAAAAAATTATGACAAACTCAATGACATAATTTCTTTTGGAATGCAAAAAAGAATAAAACAAAAATGCATAAATCTCTTAAATATAAATGAAAACGAGAAATTATTAGACCTTTGTACAGGTACAGGTGATTTAATTTCTCTAGCAAATGTAAAAAATTCAATAGGAGTTGATTTTAGTGAAAATATGCTTGCAATCGCAAAAATCAAGCATCCTGAACACAAATTTATACAAGCAGATTGCACTTGTTTACCTTTCGAGGATAACTCGTTTGATGTAATAACTATGGGTTACGGACTTAGAAACATTGAAAACAGAGAGCAAGCATTAAAAGAAATTTATCGTGTTTTAAAGCCTAATGGAGAATTTTTACAATTAGATTTCGGTAACAAAAACTTTGCAGGAAAAATTTTTGAAATACTTGTTCCAAATCTTGCCAAAATAATGAACGCAGACGAAAATGCTTATAAATATTTAGTCGAATCAAAACAAGATTTTCCAGAACCAAAGAATCTCATCAAAGAAATAGAAAATTACGGCTTCAGAATAAAAACAAGCGAATTTTTTGCATTTAATGCTATTTCCTGCCAAATATTTACTAAATGACACGGTTCTTACTACCACCTTTGATTATATCTGTAATTGCGGCAAAAGTTTCTTCTAATATATAATTTATTGCATCTTCTGTTTCGTAAGCAATATGAGGAGTTATTATTACATTTGGCATTTTTATCATCTGCTTTACTAAAAATGAATTCTGCAGACATTTTAAAGAAGATGTTTTAAGTTTATTATTAAATTTTTCACAATCGTCAGCCGATTCGCAGGCAACCACATCTAATCCTGCACCTAAAATTTTCCCTCTATCAATATTTTCTTTTAAATACTGCAAATCGACCAATTCTCCTCGAGAAACATTTATAAAATATGAGTTTTCTTTCATCATTTCAAATTCTTTTTCTGCAAACATCTGATAATTATCAGAGGTATAAGGAAGATGTAATGTAATAATATCCGATTTTGATATCAATTCAGCCAACTCAACATAATGAACAGCATATTTTTCTACAATTTCTTGTTTTTTCTTTATATCAAAAGCAAGAATTTTCATATCAAAAGCATTTGCTATTTTACAAACAGAAGCACCTATTGCCCCGGTACCAACAACACCAATCGTCATATTTTTTAAATCACGACCAATAAAAGATTTTTGCTCTTTACCACTAATTGTTGCTGAATTTGCTTGTACTAATCTTCTTGTTAAAGATAAAATTAAAGCAAAAGTAAATTCCGCAACAGGCGTTTCACCATAATTTTGAACATTTATCACCGTTATGTTTCTTTTTTCACATTCAAACCTACATATATGATCATAACCCGTTGAACGAGTTGAAATTATTCGTAAATTTTTAAATTTTTCAATAACTTTTGGGGTTATATTAGATTCAATAAAAACACTTATAACAAAAGCATTTTCAATGTCTTCTTTGGGGATTTTATCCAAATTTTCCTCACAAAGACTAAAATCATAAAATTTAATTTCGTAATTATCAAATTTGTTTTTCCCAAAAAAATTTTTTTCAGTTTCTCTAAAATCAAAAATAAGAACCTTAACAGACATAAAAATCCTCCCAATTAATTATTAACCAATGGGAAATTTTATCTATTACACAAAAGTCTAATCATAAATAGTAAACTTTTTACTAATGAAAAACAGATTTTAAAAAGTTAGAATAAACATATAACCGACACAAGCCGAATCATTCTCAGAGTAATGAGACATGCAAAATAAGCGGCAGTATAATCAGTATAATAGATTATGAAGTGTCGGCGGTTGGAAAGAAACCAGCATGACTTTCTTTCGTAACAACCAAAAAGTGCGGGGTAACACCTGCACTTTTATTTATTTAGCCAACAGAAAGATTTGTGATTATTTCCTAAATCAAACTCCATAGGAATCTCTAATTTACATATATCCATACAACTTTCACAACGAGGATGGAACTTACAACCTTCAATAATCTGCTGAATAGAGGGTGGTTGTCCAAATATTGTTTCTGATTTATCACTTGCCGCTTTTAAAAGTGCTTTAGAATAAGGGTGATTAGGTGATGCAAAAAATTCTTGAGAATTTGCTTTTTCTACAATTCTTCCCGCATACATAACACAAATATCATCTGCATTTTCAGAAACTAAAGCCAAATCATGCGTTATTAATAATATTGAAATATCTTTTTTTAACTCTTTTAATAAGTTCATTATCTGCGCCTGAATTGTCACATCTAAAGCTGTTGTAGGCTCGTCTGCGATAAGTATTTTTGCATTGGTAGCCAAGGCCATAGCAATAATGGCACGTTGCTTCATTCCTCCAGAAAACTCGTGCGGATACGATTTTAATCTATCTTTAGCACATGGAATTTTTACTGCATCAAAAACTTCCAATGCTTTTTGTTTAACTTCCACGTCAGACAAATCATTATGTGCTTTTATAACTTCTTCTAATTGATTTCCAACTGTATATAATGGATTTAAAGAAGTCATTGGATCTTGAGGAATGAGAGCAATTCTAGATCCACGAATTTTATTTATATTATTTGTAGTAAGTAAATTTTCACCCTCAAACAGTATTTTGCCACCAATAATCGAAGCATTTTTAGGTAAAAGTCTTAATATACTAAGTGATGTAATCGTTTTACCGCAACCAGATTCACCAACAAGCGCAAGCATTTTCCCTTGTTCTAATTTAAAAGAAACATCATAAAGCGCTTGCCTAAATCCGCATTCGCAATTAAAACCTAAACTTAAATTACAAACTTCTAACATAAAATCATTATATGTTAATAACGGAAATAAAGGAATAGTTTAACATGATAATCATTATTAATATTTCGTTACACATGATTAAAGAAATCATGAGAATGTGCCGTAAACGCATGTGTGTAGAAGTGCACAGGTATATACTCTATATATATTAAGTATTGTAAACTTATATATTATAGGGCTGAAACCTAGTCATAGCAAGAAAATAGGTGATAAATTATGTCGAAAGCCAAGTAAATACATGCAATTCTCAAAAAGAAATTGTTTTTATTTAATTAAGCGAGTATAAAAAAATTTAATATAGGTACGACTATGTACCGAAAGGATGTGAATGTAATGAGTGGAAACGATGTAAAAATTTCTTCAAAGATTTTATTGCCAAAGCCTGAAGTAAAAACAAGTACTACCCAAGAAACTAAAAATACAAATACAAACATTGATTTAAACAAAAGCCAAGCCAAAGTTACTGGCATGGGTCTTTGTATTGAAAAAGCAGAAGTTGAAGTTTCTGACAAAAAATTCTTTGAAGACCCGACAAATGAAAATGTTGGCAAAACTGATACTGAAAGTAATACAAAAATTGAAATTTCTGACAAAAAATTACTTGAAGACCCGACAAATGAAAATGTTGGCAAAATCGATACTGAAAGTAATACAAAAATTGAAGTTTCTGACAAAAAATTCTTTGAAGACCCGACAAATGAAAATGTTGGCAAAACCGATACTGAAAATAACACAAAAATCGAAATCTCTAACAAAAATTTCTTTAGAGAAGCGGGAGTAAATGACAAACAAACTCCAGACCTTACAGAATTACAAAATCTACGACAAGAAAATGCACAGTTGAGACAAGAAAATGCCAATTTGCAACAACAAATTGCAAATAAACCAGCAGAAGTTGTTGCCAATGATGCTGTCGAAGACGTTGTTGCTGAAGAACCAACAAAACGCAACCGACCAATCGAGACTGCTTTTGCTCCAGAAGTTTTAAACGAATACGAAAGAGGACATGCAGAACAAGCTGTTACAGAATCTGGCAATAATGATCCTTTATACAAAAACACCGAAGCAAAACGCAAATTAAAATTAAACATTAGACAAGAAATGTTTGAACAACTTGAAGCAGAATTTGCTGCGGATGGCACTGAAATGGATGCTAAAACAAAACGATTAGCGAAACAACTAGCAAGAAAAGGTGCCCGAGTAATGGCAAAAGATATTGCTATCGGTGATAAAATTGAACATACAAGAGTTGTTGATTCTCAAGATGAAAGACGTGAGATGAGAGACGATATGACACGCAAAGAAAGACGTGATTATAGAGTAAGAACTCACGTAAAACCATTCCTTAAAGAAGAAAACGTAACTCTACATACAACAATGAACGAAAAAGATATTTCAGCACATGAAGCAGCAATTGAACTAGTTGACAATAACAGTGGTGATAGAACATTTGATCCAAATGAAGTTAGAAGAACAGCATCTGAAAGTTCAAGTGTAAAATCACGAGATGAAAGAATCGAAACTGAATTACGTCGTTTGGGATACAAAGTAAAAGATGATACTTGGAAAAATATCCTTGCCGGGGTATCAACAGGCGCAATAACAGCATTAGGTGCCGGTTCATTACCAATCATTCTTACCGCAGCGAAAAATGTTGTTGATAAATTCCAATGGGGTATTACCGTTGAAACACAAGTAGATGTCGAAGGCGTTATCTGGCCAAAACCTCAAGCAGCAATTGCAGGTGGTATTGCAGCAATTATGACTGGTGCATTGTTTGGCGGAACTGAAGACGAAGACATTCTTCATGGTAATGCCGTTGAACAAATGTTCAAAGACGATCCTAATGGCAAACGTGCATATGAAAATATAAGTTTCGGTAACAGAAAAGAAACTGAAAAAGTTAAGATTGTTCTAAGAGCAATTGATGAACTTGATTTGACAGACGATGAAAAAACCGGCATTTTGGCTGCGGCAGCAGGTGAAGATGGTCAAAAAATCGTAAGTTCAAAAGAATTAGTATTAGCATACGTTAATGCAACACTAAAAAGCGAAGAAGATCAAGAAATCGCTGAAACTCCGAAAGATGATGTAACCCCAAAAGATGACGTAACCCCAAAAGATGACGTAACTCCAAAAGATGATGTAACTCCAAAAGATGACGTAACTCCAAAAGATGACATAACTCCAAAAGATGACATAACTCCAAAAGATGAACCTAAAAATAACGTCGTAACGGTTTTGAATGGTGAAAGTTTCAACAGAATCGCTAAGAAATATGGTGTTGACGTTGGTGAATTAAAAAGAATAAACAGAAAAAAAATCCACAAATGGACAGATTGTGAGACTAATAAGACTTACACTTTCTTCAGAGTTGGTGAACAAATCACATTACCTGAAGGTGCTAATGAAGAAGCAGTGAAATACAACCAAAAAAATGCTGATCGCAAAAAAGAAATCGGTAAATATACAAAAGCCGTAACATCACAAGCAAATATCAACAAACTTGCTGATGAAAATTGTGACGCAAAAACAAAAGCACAAGGTACACAAGTAGATAAACTTGTAAAAGAAGAACTAGCAAGACGTGAGGCAGCAGAAGCAGCAACTGTAGCAGAGGTGACAGAAGCAGCAAATCAAACACAAACAACTGCAGCAAAAGCAGCGGCAACTCAAGACTCTACAACAGTATTGCCTAAGGACTCTACAACAGTATTACCTAAGGACTCTACAACAGTATTGCCTAAGGACTCTACAACCGTATTACCTAAGGACTCTACAACCGTATTGCCTAAGGACTCTACAACAGTATTGCCTAAAGACTCTACAACAGTATTGCCTAAGGACTCTACAACCGTAACAAATCAAAATTCTGCGCCAGCAAATCAAAATGTAAAATCAGGGCAAAATACAGAATATAACGCTATGAGTTTCTTTAACAATTTACCAAAAGTTAAAAATAATGGACCTAATTTCTTACGCATTGAAACTTTATTCAATGACCAAAGGGACGATGCATCCAGAATCAGATATACTTTAACGAAAGAAGGTATAACATTAGATAGCGAAGACAAAAAAATTATCAGCAAAGGTAATTTTGATGAGATCAGACAACATCTACAAACCAAATATAATATTATAATTCATATGTAATATTAAACAAAAGCCCTCTTAAATGAGGGCTTTTTTATACTTCTCTCACTCCATAAGGAATTGTTTTTAAACCATTACAAACCCAATATCCATCTTGTTCTTCAAAATCAAATTCAACGCCATAATATGTTGAACCTGATCCTGACATAATAGATTTTGGATATTTTTGTTTAATTATTTGCAACTGTTGATAATCCTCAATGATTGCCCATTCCAAATCATTCACAAAATCTTCTCGACCTTCAGTCGTTTTATCTTTTTTTGCAGAAAATTTTGTATATGCTTCTTTTGCACTAATCCCCAAACCAATCGGTTTAATCAAAGAGACCTCAATCTTCTCAAAAGGCAAAGGCTCTATCATCTCTCCTCGTCCTGAAGTTTTTAATCTTCCTCCATCTAAACAAACATTCAAATCAGAACCCAACTGCGCACATAATTTATGCAATTCTTCTCTTGTTAAAAGTTCATCAAAAACTTTATTTAAACCATATAACATGCCGACAGCATCTGTACTTCCACCAGCCAAACCCGCTGCTATCGGAATATTTTTTTCAATAAAAACATCTATTTTATAACCAGAAATTTTTGCATAATCTAAAAATAATTTACCCGCTTTAAAAACCAAATTCTTTTCATCATAAGGGATTTCATCACTTGTACCTGATAAAAGTATTTGTGATTTTTCGGATTTTTCTATATTTATAGTCAAATAATCAAACAAGTTAATAGTCTGCATAATACTATCAATATTATGAAAACCGTCTGTGCGTTTATTCAAAACTTTTAGTGTTAAATTAATCTTCGCAGGACATTGAATTTTAATCATTTTTTGCATTTAACAATTCCTCAGATAACAAACCAAAAGTTTCAATAGATAATTTTTCTCCACGAATATTCTCATCAATCCCTAATTTAGAAAGTGCAGACGCAATTTTTTCTTTTGCAAAACCGCCACTTAACAAACAATTTTTTACATTTTTTCTTCGTTGTGAAAATGCAGCCTTAACGGTCTTTCTAAAATGGCTATAATCACTTAATTTTAATCTTGGTTCACGTTTTACATCCAATTTTACCAATGCTGAATTTACTTTTGGTGCTGGATAAAAAGATCTTCTACCTACAAGTCTAAAAATCTCAACATCTGCCCAAAACTGCGAAAGTATTGTTAAAAGACCATATTGTTTTGATGGAGAAGTTTCATCTGCTACCATTCTTCTTGCAACTTCTTCCTGTACCATCAAAATTATATCTGTAATCTTGTTTCTGTTTTTATTTGCTAAATCATCAACTTCACCAAGCAAATGAGCAATAATTGGACTTGTAATATAATACGGAATATTTGCAACTACTTTAATCGGTTCTTCACAAAGAGCTGACAAATCTGTTTTTAAAATATCGGCATGGATTATCTCAAGATTAGGAGCATCTAGTTTTTTTAATTCTCTAATTGCTTCTTCATCAAGTTCAATCGCAATAACTTTTTTTGCATATTTAACCAATTGTTCAGTAACAAAACCCACGCCTGGCCCAATCTCAACAACAACATCTGTTGGTTGAATATTAGCATTGTCGATTATATCTTGGATAACTTCGCCGTTAATCAAAAAGTTTTGTCCAAGACGTTTTTTTGTTTTAAAAAATTTTGCGCGTTCAAAATAGTTCATGTTACTACCTTATAATAACACACACAGGTAAATGTTTGAAAAAATTTATTTGATAATTTAAAAGATGTTATAATAAAGGAGTAAAAATGATTAATTTAAAACAAAAATTGGGAAAAAATGACATCTTAAATTTATTTGTCGGCACAGGAGAACAAAAAGTCGGCATCGAATATGAACGCTTGCCTATATTAAACTCCAATCTTACTGCTGCTGGGTATGATGAACATATTTATAATTTTTTAAGAGATTTTGCTAAATTAGAAAATTGGGACTATATAACTGATGATTACAATATCATTGGACTAAAACAAGGACACAACACCATAACCCTTGAACCTGGAAGCCAAATTGAATTAAGTATCAAACCCGAAAAAACTCTTTTTGAACTCGAAAATAAAATTAAAAACTTAAATAATTTAATGGCTCCCATCTTAAAAAAATATGGTATAACTTTATTAAATTACGGAGTATCTCCTCTTTCTACACATAGAAACATAGATTTAATACCAAAAGAAAGATATAAAATTATGGCGAAATATCTTTGGGGAATTTTATCTGATGTAATGATGCGTGAAACAGCAGGAATACAAGCGACCTTTGACTTTAAAAACGAAGAAGACGCCACAAAAAAATTCACAATCGCAAATAAACTTTCACCATTCATAACAGCAATTTTCGCAAACTCTCCAATTCGAGGTGGTGTTGAAACGGGTTATAAAACTTTTAGAGGACTAAGTTGGTTAAATACCGATAACGATAGATGTGGATTTGCTTGCAATCTAGATAAAGATTTTTCATTTAATGAATACATAGAAAATGTCCTCAATTCGCCAATGATATTTATTAAAAAGGGTAATAAAAACATAAAAATTAACGGCAAAATATCTTTTTCTGACTATATGCAAAACGGTTTTGAAGGTTTTGAAGCAAATGTAGAAGATTTTCTTTTACATTCAAATTTATACTTCCCAGAAGTAAGACTTCGCAACTTTATAGAAGTCCGTAATCACGACTGTAACCACATGCCACTTGCCACTTTGGCAGTTTACAAAGGTATTTTATACAACGAAAATGCACTAAATGAAATCGAAGAGTTGTTCAAAAATTACTCACATAAAGATTTTACCGACTTGCGTTATAACGTACCAAAAACGGCTTTACAAAGCAAAATTAAAAATCACGAAATTAAAGATATTGCAATAAAAATTTTGAAGATTGCTTACAAATCTTTAACTCAAACAGGAGAGTACAAGTATCTCGAAAATATTATGGAACTTACAACTCAAGGGCTCACTCCAGCCGATTTAATCATAAAAAACTGGAACGGAATTTGGCACAAAGATATTAGAAAACTAGTTAAATACTTAAACAATCTAACCAATTAAATAATTAACAAATTTATTACCATATTTTGCCAAATAAACAACCAAGACACTCAATATATAGTCATACGCTATTTTTAATAAACTTTGTGTAAGCACCCAACCTTTTATAAATTCTACTCCACCGTGCTTTATCACAACCAAAAATAGCATATAAAAAATCCCTAATAAGTGAATTACTAAAACTCCATACAATACTGACTTAAGAATATTTTTGAAAGAATAATCCTCTTTCAAAATACTTCCAACAATACAAACAGCAGGAATATATGCCAAAATATATCCAAAACCATATTGCATCAAATACCCAAGTCCACCACCAAGAGCAAAAATTGGTAATCCGAACAAACCTAAAAGAATATAAAACACAATACTTGTCATTCCAAGTTTTCTACCCATTAGCCCTGTCACAAAAAGCACTGCAGGAATTTGTGGAATTAAAAAATATGTGTACCAAAAATCTTCTTTTGTAAGTTCATTATTAGAAAAAATATCATGCGGAATAATTGGATGTACCAATTTAAGTTGGACAAAAGTCGATAATATTAAAAAAAACACACACGCAATAACCAAAAGAATATTTAAAAGTGGAATTCTTACTTTTTTATTTTTTTCTATTCTTTTAATTTTAGGGACTTTTGACTCAACCATTCAATTTCACCTTTTCATAATTACTTTTAAACTTATCGTAAAATATGTTTTCTGTCCACATTATTAAGGCATCTTCATTATTGTTTTGATAATAACCTTTTCTCACTCCTAAAGATTTAAAACCATATTTTTCATATAAATTTATTGCAGGTGTGTTTGAAACCCTAACTTCCAACGTAATATACTTCGCTTTATTTTCATAACAATCATCAATAATTTTTTGCAAGAGTTTATTACCAATACCCAAACGTCTATGATTAACAGAAACTGCAACATTAGTAATATGCACTTCTTCAAGGATTTGCCAACAACCAGCATATCCAACAAGATTTCCATCCATATCAAAAGCACTGTAATATCTTGCCAAATCATTTGACAATTCATTCATAAACGATTCTTTTGACCAATGATGCTCTCCGTAAGCACCCTCTTCTATTGTAATAACTCCGTCAACGTCGGATTTATCCATTCGTTTTATCAAAATTTCCATACAAAAATTTTATCACAAAATTAAATATCTTCTAATTGTTTAGATAACTCAACATAAGCAACTTCGAGTTTATCTACTAAAGATTCATCTTTTAATGCTTTTAAGATGTCTTCTTTTGTACCTTTTGCTATAACTCTTTCGCACATATAATCACTGCGAGAATCATAAACAACTGCTTCCAAGCCACGTAATTTTTCATCACCCTTTATGAGAGGTTTGCGAACTTTCAAAGCGTAGCCCAATGCACGAGCATTTTTATCTTTATTTGGAACAACTTCAAAAACCTCTTTAAAACTTCCATATTCCGGCACTTCTCGTTCTGCACGGGCAGATAAATTTTGTACCATATTTTGAATTTCTTCATTAAAAGTTAATTCTTCTTGTGGCATTTGCTTCATTCCTTTAAAATTTGTGTTTTGAACTCTGTTTATTTCCATATTTACCTCATTATAATTTATTTTTCTTATTTATTCAACCTGATTAATCTACTTTCATATTCTGCTATTGCTTCTTCAGGAGTAACTGTTCCTTTTTTAAGTTTTTCAGCGACTTCGTGTAATATTACAAGATTTTCAGCAATCAACCTGTCATCATGCGGACAATTATATTCCGTTATTGATGGTTTTTTAGACTCAAAACCTAATTCCATTTCACGCAAGTAGTTATAGTGTGCTGTTAGATACTCATTGTATGCATTGTATTCATCATCAGTCATACATTTTCCTAAAGGAGCATTAGGATCATCATTTTTCACTAATAATTCTTTTATCGGTCCATACAATACTTCTAACTGTGTATCTTTACCAATAATATCTTTTCCTGTTCGAAGGTCATAAGGGATATGTTCGCCTTCGGCAAAATCATTAACTGCACGACCTCTGAATTGGAACTCAAATACCATACCATTAAATTCAAAATTCATTTGATATGCCGTATAACCGGAATCACGAACTTTTGCATTTTTATAATCTTTTTCAGTTGTTGCAAGAAGTTGTTCACGAGCTGCATCATTTTTTGGTGCTTTTCTTGCCAAATCAGGGGAATCAATAGCATATTTAATAGGATCTACTTGTGCATCAGTAAAATATGGTATGACACCTTCACCTCTATAATTGGATATTTTTTTAGCCCTAAGCGGATTACCCTCGCTTGTTGCAACAGCCAAGATTACCTTTTGAATATCTTTTGATTGAAGGTAAGCAGCAAGTTTTTTTGCCTTATCATTTTCCCCTGCTTGAAGAAGTTCTTTTACTTTTGGATGTTGTGTGTAGTCTTTTTCAGGCATAACAAGTCTTGTGCCAACAGCATCACGCACCGAATTTATAGCATCTTGAATAGTTTCGCTTCCTTTTTTATCATCTAACAAATGATTTATTAATTTATCGAACAAACTTTGAACACTTTTTGAACGGTGTTGTAATTCACAATCCTTTAAATCAAAGCCATTTGCTTTTAATGCTTTAACAATTGCATCTTCAGCCTTAAGTGCATCAATTCTCATATTTTGTGCAATTGTGTATAATTCTTTTTCAAATTCAGGTTTAAGAACTTTTTTATCACCAACAATGTCGAACATGTCTTTAGATTTTGCACCTAAAATTGTATGATTAATAGGCTCAACATCTCCCATTTCAAGACGTTTTGACAAGTTCTTACCATATTGCTCTGCTAATGCTGATAATTCTTCATCACTTAAATGTGAATATTCTTTTATACCTTTCAATGCATCAATATCTTTAGAAGAAATCTTAACTTTTGGTGGATCAACAACCTTAGCTGGTGTAATTTCTAAAAGAGTTCGTTTAGATGAAAGGTCTGATTTTGTAACGCCCCCACCATAAAGATCCATATAAATATTATCGCAATCAATATCACCTAAGAATGAAATCTTTTCTTTATGACTATGTAAATTTTGACAAGAGACATCATTATGTGAAGCACTCATATAAATAGGAACATCGCTTTGACCTGTAACTTCTTGCGCTACTCTTGAAGCATATGCACCCATATAATCTCTCAATTGTGCACCAAGTTCTTTTGATGGTTTATGAGCATTATCGATTTCAATATTATCAATTATAAATGCAGGTTTACCATCTTCGCCTTTAACAAAATAGCATAATGCATTACCAATTACTTCACCTGTTTTATTATCAAGTAATTCAATCATATTATAAGATGTATTTAATATAAAATGAGGCATTGCAAAAGCATTTGAATCTCCCATACCAATACAACAAGTTGAATAATTGCCTTGGAACAAATCTTTTTGAGGAACTCTATCCCACATTTTAATTGTTAAATCAAAAGTTGTTGTAGATGGCATTACCGGAATTTGTTCAATCTCTTTAGTCCTTAATTCTAAATGATTTAATACGGTTAATGTTCTTTGCGCTTTTGCAACAATATCAGGATTTGTATTTGTAGAATTACCTTGTGCACGTTTCCAAACTTGTGAAAGTTGCCCTTGATCTGATGTATCTGATAATATTTTTACAAATTCTAATAATTTTGCTTTGCTTGTTGTATATTCTGCAGGTAATACGAATTTATCATCCTTAATAAATTTAGGGAATTGTTTTTTCAAGAAGCCTACAACTTTAGGATTTCCCATTAAGATATTCATATCTTCTTCAACTAGAGAAACGACTTGTTGTAAATGTTCTAAGTTTTTATCTTTTGCAGTAAACACAATCTCATGTTCTTTTGATGGTCTTATCCACGCTTCATAATTCATTTTTTCGTTAGCAAACATTTCTTGAGTTCTAGCATTTGTTTGACCATAAATATTCTCTTTATTATGAAGATACGCTATAAAATCAGGTTCTAAATTGCCTGCTTTTATCAAATCTTTCAAAGCCGTACCTTTTGCTTGACCAAGTTCTTTGGCTAAAAAGTGAATGTATTTTTCACCCCAACCAGACAATTTTTCTAATGGAATGGATGCCATTTCTTCTGTAGTTAAACCAGATTTTTTCATCACTTGATTAAATAAATCTATATGCAACTGTGCAACATCAATTTTGCCATTATTTACCATTTGTTGCATTTTTGTCATATCAAGTTCACAAGATTTGTATGCATTCAATAAATCAATAAATTCAATTTTTTGAGTTGGTAAGAATGGTTTACCATCTATATTGGTAGAGTTACATAAATCAATGAGTAATTTCCACTCTTTCTTATTGAAACTTAATACCCCGTTACTACCTAAATACTCACCCGCACCTCTGATTCTTTTTCTCATTAAGGTGTTCATTGCTTCTTTATCAAATGCTTGCGACAAAGCCACTAAACATTCGTAATACAAATCAAAAAACTCATCAATTCTTCCTTTTTGTACTGCTACATCCTCTATTTCACCATTAATATATTTGTCTGGATTTTTTAGGCACAATTCCTTTAATGCATCAACTCTTGCAATTAAATTATCAAGATTAGCAACATTTTCATTCAATATTCTTTTACCTAAAACAGTAATTTCTCTAAGAGAGTATTTGAAATTCTTATCATTTTTCTTTGCCATTAATTTTTCAAATACAAATTTGTCAACATCAGTCAACTTACTTAACGCAAATGGTATTGATTCTGCATCAAATCTTGGACGACCATCTGTATTTTTTGCGTTAAATATAATTTTTAAAATTTCTTTATTATCTTTATTAACTTCTTTTAAAATCTCTACAATTTCGTTACTATTAAATCTAAAATTTATACCGTCTTTTAAATTTACAATATCTAATACAACATCTTTATTATTTGTATTTGTGACATCCAGAATTTTTGTAATAGCAACAGATCCAAGATTTTCTACCACTATTAATTGATTAAATACTGCTGCTTTTTCCGGCGTATATACACGCAAAAGCTCAATAATATCATCAGAGAAGAATTTGTTCCCTTCTATATTCAATAATCTGTTTAATGCATCTGCTTTTTCTTTAGTGTATTCAGCCAAAATCTCTGATATTTCACCACCACAAAATCTTGGTTCGCCATCATAAATAGGTTTTGTATTTATCAATTTTTCCAATGCATCTGTTTTTTCTGGAGTATAATTACTTAAAATATCTTTGATATCATAACTATCAAATCTAGTAATACCATTATTTTTTGCTTCTAAAATAGTTTTTAAACCATCAAATTTTTCAGGGGTATATATCTCTAAAATTTCAGAAATTTCACTAAAATCAAATAAGAAATCATCACCTTCTTTTGCTTCTAACAATGCTTTTAATCCATCAAGTTTTTCTGAAGAACAATTGTCAAGAATTCGAATAATCTTTTCTACAGTAAATCTTTGAACATTACCGTCTTTTGCATTCAATAATAAATTAAAACTTTCCATTTTATCAGGACTGCATTTTTTTATAAGTTTATTGATTTCTTCATCTTTAATTGGTGTACCATCCTGGGTTTTTATTTCCTTAAGAATTGCTGTGATTTCTTCTTTACTCATCTCAGGAGTAATTTTTATTGCATCTGCAGAGATTTCAGATGACATCAAATCTTTATCACCTGTGATAGATGTGCGTTTTGTTTCCGGTGCTTCGTATGGTTTCTTTTCAGTTTCAATTCTTGTTTCTGTTTCAACTTTTGGAACATCAGTTTCAACTTTTGGTGCTTCAGTTTCAACTTTCGGAGCATCTGTTTTAGGAACATCTGTTTTTGGAACGTCGGTTCTTATTGATGGGTCAAAGTTGTTTTTATAAACACCTTTACCAACATTGATACCTGTTATCGTAGATATCATTATGCCAACTCCGTTTTGGCGTAATGTCTCGCCAATACTTTGGTCATAATCCATTGCACCTATCATTGCCATATCACCCAATACAGATAACACAAAGTCCGTTCCATGTTCCGCTACCATCTGTTTGAGTAAGCCTGCGCCCTGCGCTGCTACTTTCGTCTTCAACGCTGATCCCGCTATGCCTGCAGGGGTACCAACTAGCATTCCGCCTAAATCTAATGCCAATTCCTTGTAACGTCTGCTTATCTCTGCTTCGTCTATTTTATCTCTTGTATTCGCTTCTGTTATGCCTAATACGTTACGGATTGCCATTGAACCTAATGCTATCTGCGTTCCTGCT
>JAZRSZ010000029.1:0-10506 GCA_045651695.1 Candidatus Gastranaerophilaceae bacterium | reverse complement strand
CAACACTGCTGTCGCTAATGCACCAGCACCTATAAGTACTTTTGCACCTGTACTTAATCCTTTTTTCTCAAATTTATCACTCTGCGGAGAACGTTCTAATGTATTTTGAGTAACAACAGAATTATTTATTTTCTGTTGATTTTTTGCAAAAACTCCATATACCTGAGGAGACATAACACCTGCTGAAATTGAATCTACTACCATTTACGTAACCTTTCTATTTTAATTTCTACCTACATTTATTAAAACAGAAAGGCTCAAATACTTGCTATATCCCCATCCCATCATATCATATCATATCATATAGAGGATTATACTTGGGTTTCAGCCTATTTTAAATTCGTATTTACATTTCGTTACAAATAATTTTCATAATAAAAAGCAGCCGTGTGATAACGGCTGTTTTTAATAATTATAATCCTTTTTTATTATAACTTACTTCCTGCTGCTTTGTATAAACCGATATAATCAACCATGCAATCAACAGTGTTTGATGCTAACAATTTATTCATCATTAACAAGTTTTCTTCAACTTGGATTAAGTCTAATTTAGAAATAACACCAGCATCATATCTTAATTGGTTATAATCAAATTCTGCTTTTTCAAGAGAAGTTTGTTTTGTTGTTTCATCAAGTTTTTGTTTATCCATTTTCAATGTTACCAATGAATCATTAACTTCTTGGATTGCAGTCAAATTGGTTTTGTAATAATTTTGCAAAATGCGTTCATAAGATGCTTTTCTCAATTTTAGATTAGCAACTTTTGCACCACCAGTAAATATAGGTAACATAGCAGAACCACCTAATGCCGCTAACATACCTTTTGTTGAGAAAATACTACCAAATTCTGCTGCACGGAATAGTGCCAAACCTGATAAGGTAATTGATGGTAAAAATTCTTTTCTTGCAACTCTAACATCAATACCTGCTTTTTCAACCATTTTTTCTGCTTTCAAATAATCTGGTCTTTGAACAATAATTTCAGAAGCGATTTCTGTCGGAATTTCGCCTGTGTAATTCAAATCATCAAGAGAAGTTCTTGCGATTGTATCTGCTTTTTCAGGACTTATACCAATCAAAACACATAATTGATGTAAAAGTTTTTCTCTGTTTTTTTGTAATTCAATCAAATCAGTTACGCCAGCAATATATGCTTTATTTGCTCTGACAGTATCTGCAGTTGATGTTATGCCTTCGTTATGACTCAATAACATCAAATCATAAATTTCTTTTCTGTTTTTAACAATATTTTCTTGTAAAGAAATCAATTTGTCTAATTTAACAACATTTAAATAAGTTGCACCAACAGATGAAGCAATAGAAATATAAGCAGCACGTTCATCTATTTTAGAACCTTCCCACAACTTTTTAACAGCACGAGTTTTATCTCTGTTTTTCAAGAATAAATCCAATTCATACTGAACAAGTGCAGGTGCAGCAAAAGAACCTACTGTACTAGTCGCACCAGGCATTTTCAATAAGTTTGGAGAAAAACCTATTGTCGCTGATGGTAATTCTTTCGCCAATGACATTCTTGTTTGTTGATAATATTCTTCAACAGCCAAAGATGACATTTTCAAATCGTGGTTATTTTGAATAGCCAATGTGATATAATTGTTTAAATTTTCATCATTAAAATTTTTCCACCAATCCATATTTACATAAGCATATTTGTAATCGTCTGAAACTTTTTTATTTTTCTTAACCATACTCTTATATTGTTTTGGAGTTGCGGAAGATTTTTGAATATCTTCAACAGCCAAAACAGGAGTGATATTTGTTAACATAAAACAGGTTAAAATTGTCGCTATTAATACCTTTTTCAATTTTCTCTTTCTCCTACTTGCTTTTTTAATAATAGTATGTTAGCATAATTGTGTTGTAAATGCAACATATTTTTCAAAAGCAGAAGAGATATGGTAAAATTTCATTACACAGATAGTTTAAATTACGAATTAGAAAGAACAGCAAGAGCATTAAAATTGAGGGGTGTTCAAGTATTTAATGAACTGGAGATACAAATAACAACAGAAGAATTTTGTGCACTCGATATAATCTCTTGTCACGATGAAATTTGCCAAAGAGATTTAGCAAAATATTTATTAAAAGATAGAGCGAACACCGGAAGAATTTTAAATTCACTAGAAGAAAAAAACTTGATAACAAGAAAAGAGCAAAGAAGAAATAATCGTTTAATAAAAAAAATTGAACTCACAAAAGAAGGTAAAAGTAATTTAAACAAAATAACAAAAAAATTAGAAGAACACTTTTCACAGATGGTTTCCCCTTTTGAGAGTCAAAAAGTCCAAGAATTAATAGAATCAATAAGATTATTTAGAAAAAATTTAGAAAGCATATTAGAATTAAAAATATAAAGAGGTAAAAATGGAAGAAAAAGAATTAGAACAAAATCAACCAGAAACAAACAAACGCAAACTTAACAAACCTGCACTTGTAGGTTTAGGCCTTTTATTAGTTTGCCTTATAACATATTTCACAGTAAATACATTAAAATACCAATCAACAGATGATGCTTACGTTGAAACAACAACCGTTTCAGTTTCTCCAAAAGTATCAGGACAAATTGTTGAAGTATTAATTAAAGATAACCAAAGAGTAAACGAAGGTGATATCGTTGCTAGAATAGATGATACTGATTACAAAGTAAAAGTTGAACAAGCAACTGCACACTATGAAAGAGCGCTATTAAATCAACAAAATGCGAAAGCAAACTTTACTGCAGCAACTTCAAACATTGAACTTGCTAAAAAAGATTTAGAAAGATACAAAAACTTATATGAAGCAGGTGCAGTTTCTAAACAAACACTAGATGCAGCACAAGCAAAATATGATGGTGCAAAAGCACATTTTGTAACTGCTGAACAATCAGTTCTTTCAAATAATGATAGCAAAGTTGCAGACGCAGATTTGAAAGTATTAAAAGCACAAAAAGATCAAGCAGAATTGTATTTGTCATATACAAATATTTATGCTCCACAAAGCGGAACTGTTGCATCACGTAGAGTTGAAAAAGGGATGTATGTTGGAGTTGGTTCTCCATTATTTACAATCGTTCCTGATGAAATCTGGGTTGTAGCAAACTTTAAAGAAAACCAATTAAGAAAAATGAAACCAGGTCAAGTTGTTGATATAAAAGTTGACACTTACCCTAATAAAATATTCAAAGGAAAAGTTGACAGTATCCAAAGAAGTTCAGGTGCAAAAGCAAGTTTATTCCCACCTGAAAACGCAGTTGGTTCATTCGTAAAAATCGTTCAAAGAGTTCCTGTAAAAATTATATTTACAGAAGAAATCGATCCTAAAAAATACAATATTGTACCAGGAATGTCAGTCGTACCAAAAGTTAGAGTTAAATAATGGAAGAAAATAAAAAAGAAGTAGAAGAACAAGCAATTTATCCCGAAAACCCTTGGGTTTCGACATCAGCAGTAATCCTATCAGTGTTTATATTTGCACTTGATGGGACGATTGCTAACGTTGCATTGCCTCATATGGCAGGAAGTTTCTCTGCAACAAGAGATGAATCCATTTGGATTTTAACCAGTTATCTGATTGCCAGCGGTGTTGTTATCCCTGCAGTTGACTGGTTATGCAAACTTTTTGGCAGAAAAAACTTTTATGTAATGAGTGTTTTATTGTTCACAATTGCCTCTTTACTTTGCGGAATGGCAAATTCTTTAGGAACAATGGTTGTAGCAAGATTTTTACAAGGTCTTGGTGGTGGGGGTATCATTCCATTATCACAAGCCATTATGCTTGAAAGTTTTAGGAAAGAAGAACGTGCAAAAGCAATGGCAATGTTCGGGATGTGCGTGGTTATTGCTCCGATTTTAGGACCTGTAATTGGTGGTTGGATTACTGATAACTGGTCTTGGCCTTGGATATACTTCATCAACGTGCCGTTTGGGTGTGTTGCCTCTATTATGTGTCATAAACTTTTATTTGATCCTCCTTATGCAAGACGTCAAAAAAATGTTAAAGTTGACGCTATTGGCTTGATTTCACTTGCTGCTTGGATTATTTCTTTACAAGTGGTTCTAGATAAAGGTAATAATGCCGATTGGTTTAATGCACCGTGGATTTGTTGGACTTTTGCTTTTTCTTGTGCATGTTGTATAACATTCTTTGTTTCACAAATAACAAGAAAAAATACATTAATAGACTTGAGTGTATTTAAAGATTTAAACTTTGCAGCAGGTACCGCAATGCAAATAGTTATCCAAACTGTTTTATACGCATCAATCGTAATTTTGCCTCAATTTTTACAAAGTTTGATGGGTTACACAGCCTACTTAAGTGGTTTTTCAATGATGCCTCGTGGTATCGGAGGTATGATTTCTATGGCAATTGTTGCAAGATTTTCTAACAAAATTGGCAACAAACCTCTTATTATGATTGGTTTATCATTAATCGGTATCGGAGGTTTATCATTCGGTTTCTTGAACTTGCAAATTGCAAACATAAACATTATGATACCAAACTTCTTAATGGGTATTGGAATGGGCTTAGCAATGATTCCAATGGTTAACTTGTCTGTTGACACTTTAAGAAATGACCAAATGACAAACGCGTCAGGTATTCAAAACTTGTTAAAAACTATTGGTGGCGCTATCGGTACATCACTTGTTGCTACTTTACTTTCAAGATTTGCACAAATGCACCAATTTATGATGGTTGGAAATCTATCTGAATTAAACCCAGAATTCATAACAAGATTACAAACAACAGCAGGAGCATTATCGGCTTATACAAGTCCTGATATGGCTACTCACATGGCTCAATATACTATGTATGGTCAATTAATAAAACAATCAACTCTCTGGGCATTCATAGATTCGTTTAGAATATTCGGCTTGGCTTGTTTTATGATTATACCTTTGATGTTTCTACTTAAATCAAATCGTAACAAACAAGAATCTTAAGCCCTTGGGTGAGTTTCCCCGTAAACTTCCTTCATATGTTGCATAGAAACGTGTGTATATATTTGCGTATTAGAAATACTTGCGTGACCAAGTAATTCTTGCACAACCCTTAAGTCGGCTCCATTTTCAATCAAATGAGTGGCAAAACTATGCCTAAATACGTGTGGAGTAACCCTTTTTGGCAACTCAATTTTTTCAACAATTTCATTTATAACATTTCTAATCGTTTTTGTCTGAAGTCTGTATCCAGTATTATTTATAAATACTGGAGAACTTTCTGTTGGTTCTTCTAATTTGTAACCTTTTGGAATAAGCATTCGTGCTATTTCAATGTATCGTTCAAGATATGTTTTGGCTCTATCTGAAACCAATATAATTCTTTCTTTTGCACCCTTACCAAAAACTCTTATCTCATTATTTTCTAAATTCAAATCACCAAAATTTAATCCGCTTAATTCGGAAACACGCATTCCAGTTGCCCAAAGTAATTCTAAAATGACACGATTTCTAAACCCTGATGGCGTATCTATTTTAACATTATTCAAAATTTTTTCAATCTCATCAGGAGACAAAAATTTTGGTAATGTCTTTTGACGTTTTGGTAAAGTCAAATTCATAGCCGGATTTGTTTCTGATTTTCTTTCTCGGCATAAAAATTTATAAAAAGTTCTTATAGATGCAATTTTTCTTGCAATGGTAGTTTTTTTATAATTAAACTTTTGAATAAAATGAAAATAATCTCGAACTTTAGAAAAATTAATATCCTCACAAGAGGAATCCTCGAGCCATACTAAAAAACTTAAAATATCCGAATAATAGGCTTTAGCGGTATGCTTAGAAAAGTTTTTTTCTACAAGTATGTATGATTTAAAATCTTCTAAATCTTGTTTTGAGTCGAAATTTAGTGCCATTCTTAACCTTGTTGCTTTTTTACTAAAAATATTATACAATATTTTTGGTATATTGGGAAGATTTATCAGGAGATAATAATGAGTTATAAAAAATTGTTAATTTCAGCAGCACTACTGACAATGTGCACAACGGGTGCATTCGCAGCAGATTTAGAAGCAAAAGTCGAAAAGAATAAAGTAGAAAAAGTTTATCCTGAAATTAGCAAAATGATTGAATATAACAATTATGCACAAGCAGATAACGCTATCGCAAATTTGTTAAAAGCAAACCCTAATGACGTTAATGCACAATCTTTACAAACTATTTCGATGGCTAAACAATATAAACTTGCTCCTGCTCAAACCCAATTAGACCAATTACTAAAAAAATATCCTGATAATGCCAACTTACACTATGCTCAAGGTCTTGTTTATATGATGAGACAAACATCTTCTGATGTTGATTACATCAAACAGGCAAGAAACCTTACAACAAACGCTATCAAGGAATTTGTTGCAGCAGTAAATATAAACAGCAACCATTATGAAGCATACAACGCAATGGGTGTTGCTACATTGAAATTAGGTAACAAAAAAGATGCCGAAGAATTATTTAAAATTGCTTTAGAAATCAAACCTGATTTTGCTCCTGCATACGACAATTTAGGGAACTTGCAAATGATGGAAAACAACCTTGATGAAGCAGAAAAGTATTTTAAACAATCATTAAAATATAATTCTCACAACCCAACATCAATGTACCACTTAGGTCAAGTTGAAGCAAAGAGAAAAAATTATTCTGCAGCCCTAACTTGGATTAACCATTCATTACACATCAATCCAAATTCATCTCCTGCTCTAAACTTGCAAGGTGAATTATACCTAAAACAAGGCAACCAACCTGCTGCTATCAATTCATTCAAAAAAGCAATCGCTGTAAAACCAGAAAACTCTCGTCCATATATCAACTTGGCTGGAGTTTACGAAAGACGTGCTGACGCTGAATTTGCAATGGAAGAATTGAAAACTGCAATTATAATCAATCCAAATTATAAAGACGGTATTTTTAGAGTTGCTAATTTGTCATTAGAAACAAAAAAATACAACCAAGCACTTGATTATTATTCAAGACTACTTGGCGACGAAACATATAACGATAGAGCAATAATCGGCTTGGCTAATACATATTATGAAATGGCTAAGGATGAAGCAGATAGCCAAACATACACAACAAACAAAGATGTATATTTAGCATACGATTATGTTAACAAAGCAATTGAAAAAACACCTAATGATTTGAAATTACATCTTGCGAAAATCAAACTTGCAAGAATAACTCACCAAACTCCAATGTCAAAAGAAAGTTTGAATTACATTATCCAATCAGCAAGTAATAGTGTAATGGATTCTGTAATTAAAGGTGAAGCATATTTAGCACTTGGCAGAGAAAAAGACGCCGTTTATACTTTCGAAAATGCAATTAATTTTGCAAGCGAAGTTGACGATTATTTATATTTAGCAGAAATTCTTGTTCACAATAAACAATTCAAAACAGGAAGACAAGCTTTACAAAAAGCTTTATTAAAAGATCCAAACAACATCATTGCTAAAAATGGTATTGACTATATCAATCTTTGTCAAATCAAATCAAACGAATTCTTTGATGTTGCTAGACGTCAATATAAAGAAAAGAATTACGCATCTACAATTGAATACTGTAACCGTGCAATTGACTTTTACCACAATTCAGCAGATATTGCTAAATTAAAAGCTATGGCATACGAAGCAGAAGGAAATTATCAAGGTGCAGTAAAATATTATAACCAGTATCTTTCATACAATCCAAACGCTGCTGACAAAGACGCAGTAATGAAAAAAATAACCAAATACAAAACAAAAATCAAGTAGATGAAGAAATTTGATATTCGCAGAACATTTGAATTGTTTTTTAGAGAACCACTTAGCGTACTAACCGAGGGGTTATTCCAAATTGTAAACATCCAAACAAACATTTTTGCAAATAAGCCATCAGTAAATATTGATTTTTTGAATAAAAAAACTCAAATTACAGTTGTTGATAGCGACAAAATGTATAACCTTTTTCAAACAGTTTTGTATAAGCGCAGATTAAAAGAACAAAAAGAAAAGGCTCTTCAATGAATCCATATTTAAACGCAAAATTTATTATTAGTGCAGAGAAATTGAGTCAGTGTCCTAATTTTCAACTTAATGAATACCCACTTTTAGGGCGTTCAAATGTTGGTAAATCTTCTTTTATCAATGCACTTGCAAACAACAAAAAATTGGCAAAGACTTCAAATACACCAGGGAAAACTAGACTAATCAACTTTTTTAATTTTTCAGAAAAATTTATGATAGCGGACTTGCCTGGGTATGGTTATGCAAAAGTTTCTAAAGAAGCCCAAAACCGATGGCAAAAGTATTTGGAAGAATATTTATTAGAAAGACAGCAAATAAAATCTTTAATTCAACTTATAGATGGTAGGCACGAAATCCAAAAAAATGATTACCAAATGCGCGAATGGATAGAAAATTATAATCTACCTATTTTTACGGTCGTTACAAAAATGGACTATGTTCCAAGACCTAAAATTTTGAATGTAATAAAAAAAGTTGAAAAAGAATTTGGTGGGGAAGTTTATCCATTCAGTTCAGTAGAAAACCGATATAACACAAACATCTTAACCAAATTATTATCAGAATAACGAAAAGTCCTCTCGAATGAGAGGACTTTCTTATAATAACTCTTGATTATGCGTGAGTTGCAACTTTCATTGTGTTAGCAATAATTTCATTGAAACTATCTGCTTTAAGAGATGCACCACCGATTAAAGCACCATCGATATCAGATTGAGACATTTGTTCTTCGATAGTAGATGGTTTTACAGAACCGCCGTAAAGAATTCTGATAGCATCTGCTGCTTCAGCACCAGAAACTTCTTTAACAACGTTTCTAATCATAGCGATAACTCTGTTTGCTTCAACTGAATCACAAGTTTTGCCAGTACCGATAGCCCAAATTGGTTCGTATGCAATAACAGAATTAGCAACATCTTCTGAAGAAATACCGCTTAATGCTGCTCTAATTTGAGTTGCGATGTGTTCATCAGTAACACCTGCTTCACGTTGTTCTAAAGTTTCACCACAGCAGATGATAGGAATCAAACCGCCTGCGATAATTGCTTTTGCTTTTTTATTAATCATTTCGTCTGTTTCTGAGAAGTATTGTCTTCTTTCAGAGTGACCAATGATAATATAAGAACAACCAGCATCTTTAGCCATTTCTACAGAAATTTCACCTGTATATGCACCAGAAGATTCCCAATGACAGTTTTGAGCAGCGATATTGATTTTTTTACCACCACAACCACAGTTGCAATCTACACATTCAACTGCTGATAAAGAAGTGAATGTAGGTGCAATAACAACTGTTGGTAATTCTGTTGCAGAATAATCTTTAACATAAGATTTGATGCCTTCGAATAATTCTTTTGCATCTGCTCTTAACAAATTCATTTTCCAGTTACCTGCGATAATAGGTTTTCTTGACATAATTATATCTCCTTTTTAATTATATTTACAAGGAAATTATACCATATAAATAAGGCACCGCAAGTAATCAATTAGAATAATGTGGATAAAATTTTACCCGCACTATTAACACTTTTAATCTTCGATAAAAACGTGATTACCGTTTATTGTTACCCAATGACCTTTGCCCGAGGATTTTGTTTTAGTCGCTTGTTTTGTTTTGGAAGATTGCTCAAGTTCTCTATTTGTCGGAATGCCTTTTTCTCTCAATTGTTTCATTATCGCCGATTCGTTTTGAGAAAATTCTTCCAATGACATTTTATCTATTTGTTCTCTTGTAAAGATTTTTGTTTCTTGTACAGGTGAATTTTCTTGATATTCTCGAATATCACTAGGTTTTGTAATTAAATTTCCATTTTGCATTTGTTTAATAATTTTTTCGGCAATAATATCACTCAATATTTCATTAGGATATAATTTTGCATTAAAACCATATTCTTTGATAATTTCTTTTGCAATACTTCGACCTTGTTTATTATTCCATCGGTCCATATTGTCTTCACCTTGAGGTTGACCCCTATTAGCGCCATCTTTTTCATGACTATCACCTAAAAATTTTGCAATTTGTTCATTCGTTCTCAAAGCCAAAACTGCTTGCATATAAGCGTGTTTAAAAGCATCGGCTTCATTATTCCAAGTTGAATTGTTTTGTCCAATTTCAAAACCATATTTTTGTTGATACTTAATAGTATCATTTATCATTTTATTACTAAATAATCTTTTTGGATTTAATGAATATTTTCCATTTTGATCTTTATATTGTTTCATTTTATGTCTCCTTATGTTATTATTTTTGTATGAACATTAGGTATTTATTGAGTTCAAATATTTTATCTTGTTTTGGGAATTTAACAATATTATTCTTTTTACTAATATTCCTTATAACTAACTTTATTCCAATAGATTATTGGATTTTTGTTGGATATCTTTTTTATTATACAATTATCTTGTACATATTATTTTTAGCGTTATTAGTGGAATTTTTTATTGTCAAAAAAAATCCAGAAAAATATTTATTCAAAAAATACACTGCAATATTATCCAAATATAAAATAATTTTT
>JAZRSZ010000028.1:0-22289 GCA_045651695.1 Candidatus Gastranaerophilaceae bacterium | reverse complement strand
TGAAACTTTTGTACAAGAAATTTTAGCCGAATCACAATATATTTTTAATGATAAAAACCAAAAAATTTATGTTTCATCGAATTTAAAAAATAAGTTTATAGAAATAGATTCTTTAGAAATAAAAAGAGTAATTAAAAATCTTTTAATTAATGCCTCAATTTATTCCCCAGAAAATACCAAAATTAAAATTAAATTATTTGAAAAAAATGATTTTCTTTATTTTTCAATAGAAAATGAAGGGTTTGGGATAGAAAATACACAAAATATTTTCAATAAATTTTCCAAAAACAAAAATTATAATAAAAGTGTTAGCACTGGATTAGGACTATTTATTGTAAAAGAAATAATAACAAAACATGCCGGTCAGACATTTATTAAAAGCAAAAAGGATAAATTTACTCGAATTACTTTTAACTTACCCATAAAATAATTCATTTAAAGCATTATAAAAATTTCAAAAAGATTTATAATACTTTTATGAGCATTCAATTAATATCAGAATACCTAGAATATATTGATATAGAGAAAGGTTTATCCGAAAACACTGCCGAAGCATATCGAAGAGATTTGAGTGCTTTTATTGATTACACAAACAAAGACATAAATCTTATAAAACACAATGATATAACAGGTTTTATAAGGGAATTACACGAAAAAAATTATTCTCCAACCAGTATCAAGCGAAAAATTGCATCTATAAGAGGGTTTTTCAAATGGTTATGCATAAATGAATATTGTAAAACAAATCCGACATTAACAATTGAATTACCTAAAATTCCAAAAAAATTACCAAAAGTTATGTCAGTTCAAGAAATTGAAAATATTTTAAATCAAAATTTAACTCCACTTGAGCAAGTTATTATTGAACTTTTGTATGGCTGTGGTTTAAGAGTTTCTGAATTAGTAAATTTAAAAATCAGTGATTATGACTTAAATTCAAAATACTTACAATGTTTTGGCAAAGGTTCAAAAGAAAGAATGGTTCCAATTGGTTCAAAAGCAATACAAGCAATTAAAAATTATCTGCCAAAAAGGGATTTTATATTACAGTCAAAAAGAATTGATACAAAATTGCTTTTAATCAATGAAAACGGAAGAAAAATCACAAGACAAGATATTTATAATTTTATACATGCTCAGGGTGAAAGAATTCATAAAAAAATCTCTCCGCATACTTTACGCCACAGTTTTGCAACACATTTACTAGAAAATGGCGCTGATTTAAGAATAGTTCAAGAACTTTTGGGCCATAGTGATGTTGCAACAACACAACTTTATACACATATCAGTAAAAAACGTCTAAAAGAAGTTTATTTTTCTATCAACAAATAGTTTTCGTGGTAACATAAACTTATGTTAGAATTATTTGTTTCAGGAAATTGTAGCGGGTATATTTCAGCAGGACTTGCAGCAACAATGCAAAGTTTGGGATATTCTGTTTGCGTATACAAACCAATTGAATTTAACCCTGTTTTACAAGATGGCTACCTAAAATCTTCCGATTTATCTTTTGCAAAAAAAATGGATTCTAATATTAAAACATTCTTTTCATATCTAATTGAAAAAAAAGATGATATTGAAAATATTGATATTGAAGAATTGACAAAAGATTTTAACAGCATTCGTAATGAATTTGAATGTGTAATTATTTGTGGAACAGAAAACCTAGAAACAAATATAACAAAAGATATAACCGAAAAAGAATTAGTTAAAACTTTTAACGTCCCTGTGTTGTTAGTAATGGAAGACATTTTTCAAGAGGCTTGTCTAAAGAAACTACAAAAAGTATTAAATTATAACGTGGATCTTAGAGGAATATTTATTCCTGTTCTTCCAAATAATGATTATATTAAACCATATTCTTGCACCAATATTTTAGGCATAACCCCAAAATATGACGTTAATATAAACCCAAACGACTTAATTTGTGAAATTTTAACAAAGACCGATATCGAAAAAATTTTTGATGTAAAAATAGCAAAATTAGAATTATAAATGTCACAATATTTTAAGATTTTCCCAAAAAATTTTACTTTTAACATGTTTTTGCTATCATGGTAACAGTTATTTTTAGGTTTACGTAACCCCGAAAGGATTTTTTATGAAAAAGTTTTTGATGTTAATGTTTACAATGTTACTAAACATTCAATATGCTTGTGCTATGAATGTCGATGAATTCATTGATAAACATATAGCACCAACTTCTGACGCTATTGCAAATTTTATATTTTCTTCTGTAAATATTTGCGGAAATCATATTCCTTTAATTATTATTTGGATACTTTTTGCTGGTATATTTTTTACAATATACTTCAAAGGTATTTCTATATGGGGTCTCAAGCATGCCGTTGAGAATTTAGTTAAAAAACCTGAAAATGATTCTGATTCAAATGGTGAAGTTTCTTCATTCCAAGCATTAGCAACTGCATTGTCAGGAACTATCGGAATTGGTAGTATTGCTGGTGTTGCAATTTCAATATCAATAGGTGGTCCTGGTGCAGCATTTTGGATATTCTTTGGTGCAATCCTTGGTATGTCAATAAAATTTGTAGAAGCATCACTTGCAGTAAAATATAGAAGATTTAACCTTGATGGAACTGTTTCTGGTGGACCTATGCACTATATAGCACACGGTTTAACTAGAAAGAAAATGCGCTGGTTAGGTCAACCTTTATCTGTAATTTTCGCTATTCTTTGTATTGGTGGTGGCATTACAGGTGGTAATATGATTCAAATCAACCAAACTGCACACCAAATAATATTTATTACAGGTGGCGAAAACAGTATATTCCATGGATACACATGGGTAATTGGTTTAATTGTTGCTATATTAATTGGTATGGTTATTGTTGGTGGTATTAAAAGCATAGCAAAAGTTACAACTATTTTAACTCCTACAATGTGCGCATTATATATTCTTTCTGGATTGATTGTTATTTTGGCAAACTTCACAAATATTCCTAGTGCATTAGCATTAATTTTTAAAGAAGCATTCCACCCAACTGCAGTAGCAGGTGGTGTTTTTGGAACTATAATTATTGGTTTACGCCGCTCAGTTCAGTCAAATGAAGCAGGCACAGGTGCTGCTGCAATTGTTTATGCAACTGCACAAACTAAAGAACCTATTTCACAAGGTTTTGTTGCATTATTAGAAACTTTCTTAACAGGTATTTTATGCTTATTTACTTCATTTGCGATTGTATTCTCTGGTGTTTTAGAAAATACAACTGTCGGTCAAATTTCAGGTATTGAGTTAGCATCTAATGCATTCCAATCTGTAATACCATTCTTCCCAATTATTCTATCAATAATTGCCGTATTATTTGCTTTATCAACATTAATCTCTTGGGGGTATTACGGTCAAAAAGCATGGACATTCCTTTTGGGTGAAGGTAAAAAACGCGTATTAACATTCAATATTATTTATTGTTTGTTTATCATAATTGGTTCTGCTATGAACGTTAAATCAATTATTGACATCACAGATGCAATGATGGTTGCAATGTGTTTACCAAACATTATTGTTTTATACATCTTAGCACCTGAAATCAAAAAAGATTTGAAGGAATACTGCAAAAAATTTAACTTAGGTAAATTTTAATCTTCTTCAATCCATTTTTTTGCATCAAATTTTAAATCTTTAACAGCCATTTTTAATGACTTTAAATAAGGTAAAAATTTATCTAAAAGTTGAACTTTTTTCAACATTAATTCTTGTGCAACAATATTATTCTTACAAGCAATAACCATTACACCTGAACCAAGCATTGAATACGGTCTTGAACTTTTCGCAAATTTTTCTCCAACTACTTTTGACCAAAACTTATATAAATTAGAACGTGTTAATGCTTTTTTAATCGCCTTATCTTCTAACATTTCGGCAATAATTTCTTCAGTAGAAACAAAATTTGTATATAACACTTTCTTCACGTTTTTGTACTCCATAAGTTTTTATGCTAAAATAATGGAATGGAATTTAGTCAATTAAATGATATCATAAAATCTTCTAAAAACATATTGATAACATCTCACATAAATCCTGACGGAGATACTCTAGGTTCTATGTGCGGATTATACTCTTTAATAGAAGCGAATTATAAAAAAAAATGTGAAATGATGGTCGTTTCAAAAATTCCTAAAATGTACGACTTTATCCCAAATATTAAATTAACAAAACATCTTAGCGAATTTAACAAATCAAGAGAATATGATTTAGTAATAAATGTTGATGTCGCTGCTTTGGATAGAATTTGCGATGGCAAAATATTGTTTAACAAAGCAAAATTTACAGTAAACATCGACCACCACAAAACGAATGTCGCATACGGAAATTTAAATTTTATTGACGGAGAAGCAAGTTCAACAGCTGAAGTTCTATATTATATTGCAAAAAATTTAGGTTGGAAAGTTAATGAAGATGCAGCAATTGCAATTTATACAGGGATTCTAACAGATACAGGTTCATTCAGATTTGACAATACCACCCCTAGAGCCTTTGAATATGCATCAGAACTTGTTTCAATGGGAGTAGAACCAAATAAATTATACAAATATTGCTACGAAACACATTCTAAAAATATGGTTTTATTCCAAGCGTTTTGCGTAAGCAAAGCTGTTTTTCTTGATGATAACAAAATTGCATATACCACTGTTTACAGCAAAGATATGGAAAAATTTAATGCTCTAGAAGATTACACAGAAGGTCTAACCGAAAAACTTAGAGCAATCGCTTCTACCGAAATAGCCTTCGTGGCAAAGGAAATGAGTAACGGTTGGACAAAAATCTCTATGAGAAGTAAAACTATTGATATCGCAGAAGTTTGCCAAGTATTTGATGGTGGTGGACATAAATTTGCAGCAGGTTGTACAATCAAAACAAATGTTGATGATGCAATTAAAAAAGTTCTAAAGGAAATCCAAAAACGTGAAAAATAATTCATACATACCTATGAATATTAAAAAATTGGGATTTGTTAGAGCAACTACAAGACTTATCAAATCCGTTATTGAAAATGATTTTTACGGAATGGCCGCAGAAATGGGATTTATGATGGTTATTGGAATTTTCCCTTTTATGTTATTCCTAATGACAATTTTCGGATGGATGGGTAACAAATCTTATATGACACATATCTTGCAAGTTTTGTCAAACATCATTCCTGAACAAGCAATGAATTTAATTTTGACTGTTTTATCTGAAGTTATGCTATTTAAACACCCTGGAATTATGGCTGTTGTGGGTTTTGTTATAACAATTGTGTTATCAACTAACGGTGTTGCTGTTATCCTTAAAGGATTGAATAGAGCGTATAAAGTCCAAGAAACAAGAAATTTTATTTACACAAGAATCCTTGCATTTATTATGATGCTTGTTATTACGCTCGTTATATTCTTAAGTATGAACTTAATTATTTTTGGTAAATTGTTTATTAGTTTTGCAGTAAATAATTTAAATATGTCACATGCTGTAAGTGTTGCTTTATTGACTTTGCGCTGGCCAACAGCATTTTTATCATTATTTTTAATGGCATTTTTATGCTACTACATATTGCCTGACTTAAAAGGAAACGAAAAATTTAAATGCGAAAGCGCACTACCAGGAACTATGTTTTTCTGTATTTTTTGGTTAGTTGGATCTTGGGGTTTTTCAGTTTATGTTAATAATCTAGGAACTTATAACCTTGTTTACGGAACAATTGGTGCATTTGCAGTATTAATGGTTTGGCTATATTATACTTCTATTTTAGTACTTATTGGAGCAGAAATAAATTCCCAAGTTTATAACAAAATTTCTCGTAAGGCTAATGAAATTCGAGATGATTTAAACAACCTTAAAAAACTTAAAAAGAATTAAATCTGTTTTGTTATTAATGCGAATATATCATTAAAAATTACAAATACCATAAGTAAAATTAGAAACATAAAACAAGCCGTTCCAATTTTATCAACGACTTTGTCGTCTAATCTTCTGCCTCTAATTTTTTCTATTGTTAAGAACAACGCATGACCACCATCTAATGCCGGTATAGGTAAAAAGTTAACAATTGCCAAATCTAATGAAATAATTGCTATCAAAAGTAAACCAGAAAATATACCATTACTATCAATTACATCTCCACCAACTTTTGTTATTGCAATAATTCCGTGTAAATCCTTCAAAGGAATATTTCCAGTTACAATTTGTCCAAGCCCGTATAATAACATGTATGTTTGGTCATATAAATACTTACCACTTGCAACAAATATTGACTTAAAATCATTTGTAGGAATTAAAACTTCTTTAATCTCTGGTTTAAAACCTAAAATCCCGTCCTCATTTGAACAAAAAGGTTTTAATGTAACTTCTTTTTCCCCTCTTAATACAGTAAGAGTTAAAGGTTTTGCATTATCAGAGATCGCATAAGCAATATCATTTAATGTTAAAGTTCCATCAGAAACAATGTATTTCTTGTCGAAAACTAAATCCCTTAATTCTTTTTGTTTTTCTGATAAAGAAACCTCTTCGTTTTTGTATTGTTTATACCCTCTCAACATTTCTTGGGTTAATTTTATTTCCTCTTCATATTGAGTTTTTGGAAGTTGAACAAGCACATCCTTTGGAATAATTTCATCTTTTGTGTATGCAGGATTTATGTCTTTTAATCGTTTATAATTTTCTTTAACTAAATCTTCATCAACTTTTCCATCATATTTTTTACTTAATTTTGAAAACATTGACATGGCGTATGATGTTTCTATTTCAGAACCGTTAATTTTAATAATTTTGTCACCTTCTTTTAATCCAGAGTTTAATATTACCTGATTCATTTCAGGTAATAATTTATTGACATAAATATCATACTTACCTGATGGTAAATGGCCCCATAATGTTGCAGTTAATAAAACAAATATAAATGCACAAATAATATTTGCAACAACACCTGCTGAAACAACAATAAATCTTTGATAAATAGGTCTATTTAAAAATCTATCCATTGAATCTGCTGGCAAATCAATCTCTTTATTATCATCAGGAAAAGAAACATATCCACCCAATAAAAACGCATGGACTAATACTTTTACATCACCAATTTTACCTTCCCACAATGTAGGACCTATTGGTAAACCAAAACCAAATTTCTCAACTTTCATTTTAAACGCTCTTGCCGCCAAAAAATGTCCTGCTTCGTGAACAAGTATCAAAACACTTAATAAAAGTATCATTATAATAATAGACATTGTTTCCCCTCTTTTCAGAGTAATTATAGCACGGATATACAAAACAAAAAATTATCAATTGTAACGATATATAAAGTTTATATACTTTTAGCGCAATTTCTGCTTAACAAATTTTTTATATATAGTATAACGAGGTATAATTACATAATGGATGAGAGAAACTGTCAAAACTTAAGAGTGATTGAAAATTCTCAAGAGACGAGAGAAAAAGAAGTTTCTGAACAAATCAGTTTGACTCATCAGACGAATCCTATTGTTAGAAAGTTGTTGCACTTTGGCAGGTCCAAATATTCGCACAAATTTTCGGTCAAAGATTTGTTTTTATGTTAGAAAATGTACGGTTTTATGAGGACCGAAACGGTAACATAATGGTTTGCCGGTTTGCATTTTTGAAAGTTATACCTTGTTATTTTTTTGCGTATGTATGAAATCAAAAAACAAATTTATATAGATTTAACCAAAACACAAAAATCGGCTTTGTGTAATTTTTTACGTGCATTGGTCAAAAAAAACCCTGAAAAAACTATCGAAGAATTGCTCGAAAAGTTTATAGAAGATGAAAAATATTATATGGAAATTAACAATTCTCGATTTGAATTTCTAGAGAATTTATTAGACGACTTACAGTTTCTAAAAGATACTGAAAAATATCTTCAAGAATGTAGAAAGTATTATGAATATAAAAAGGCTCAAGAACCTTTTATACAAGCACAAAAGGCATATGAAAGAAAGAAAAAAGAGTTCTTAAAAGAATTAAAAATGTCGAAAAATGCACCTACAAAAAAACAACTTTATTACTACGAAAAATTGTGCAAAAAATATGGATTAGAGCAAAGAGAATTAACTTCAAAACTTGATGCTAGAGATGAAATTGACCGTATACTTAGGGATTGCGGGATATAAAATTTTATAATTTGGGGTTTTTTCAATTTCATAGTATGATGTAATTATGAATATTCAAGAGATAGTTAAAATTTTAACAGATAATGGAATAGAACCTAATGAAGCAAATGTTGAAGTTAAGATGTTAATAGAACATTTTGCTAACTATGGTGTTAAAGATATTATTATGGGCAATAAAATTGACCCTGAAAAATTAAAAATAGTAGAAGAAAAAGCGAAATTGCGTGCTAAAACCCGTCAACCAATCCAACATATTATTGGTTTTGCAGATTTCATGGGTGAAAAATTTATCGTAAATAAAGATGTTCTTATTCCACGAGATGAAACTGAAATTTTAGTAAGAAAAGCCATTGAAATAATTAAAGACAAAGGCTACAAAAATGCACTTGATATTGGAACCGGTTCTGGTTGTATTGCTTGTATAGTTGCAATGAATACGGATTGCCAGATAATAGGTATAGATATCTCCTCAGATGCATTGAACATCGCTCTTGATAATGCTTCAAGATTAAATTTATACAATAAAGCAATTTTCAGAAAATCAGACGTTTATTCAAAAATAAGAGAAACATTTGATATTATCATTTCTAATCCTCCATATATTCCACCACAAACAAAACTACAAAAAGAAGTTTTATTTGACCCAAAATTAGCATTGTTTACAAGTGATGAAAAAGGCTTAGAATTTTATGAAAAAATTTCAAAAGATGCACCATTAAATGAAAATGGTTGTTTAATTTTTGAATTAGGAATTGGCCAAAGCAAAGATGTGAAAAATATAATGGCTAAAAACGGATTTAAAGATATCGAAATCCTAAAAGACTTAGCTGGCATTGATAGAGTCATCTTGGGTTATAAATAATCATTTGTTTATGTTATTATTAGTCCAATGAACATAAAACCAATAAAACCAGATTTAACAACAAAAATAAACTCACAAATGCCAAAATTCGTTCAGTATCTTAACGGATTTAAAAATCGTATGGGTGAACGTCAAGATATAATTATCAATGCTGTTGGCACTGGTATTGTTGCACCTTTGTTCATAAAACACAATAAATTTTCAGAAGCAGACGAAAAAACAAAAACATACGGGGCTTTACGTCAAACCGCAATGGCAGTAATTGCAGTTGCAACTCAAGCAGGAATTACTATTCCTGCAGACAAATACGTTGACAAACTTATTAAAAAAGGTGCTTTAGGAGACAAATTCACTCCATCAAAGCCAGCCAACATCAAAGCATTAAAAAGAGTAACAAATTTAGCAGTGGCTTTTGCCACAATACCTTTTTCTTGCTGGTTATTAAACAAAACCTACCCACTTGTTATGAACAAACTCTCTTCAAAACAGGAGGGTAATAATGACTAAGATAGGAAAAATTATAGAAACTCCGATTAAAAAATTTGCAAACTCAAACCTTATGGAAAAAGTTTGCAAACAATACAGAGAAAATAATTCTAAATTTATCACTGGGTTTAGTGTAGGAGCATTAGTAACTAAAGACACATATGGTTGTTTTGAATATGTAAGACAAAATCAAAAAAATAAAAACATTCCACCAGAAAAAAGAAAATTTATTTCTGCATTAGATTTATTAAATGGCACAATGATGATAGGAATGCAATTATTGGCATACGCAACTATTGCTAAAAAAACAACTCAATCAAAAATTTTTAACAAGGCTCTAGGTAAACACTTTAATGCACAAAATTACAAAAAAATAAAAACAAAAGTACCTGAAATAACCCCTAAGGACTTCAAAAATTATAGAGATAATATTGCAACAGCATTTACACATCTTTTCACGCTTGCAACAACAACTATTTTAGCAAAAAGAGTTATTGTTCCTCTTGTTGCAACACCTTTAGCCGACAAATTAAAAGATAAATTTGAGCAAAAAGCATAAATATGCTAATATAATTTTATGAAAATTTTCGTTATTAACATAAATGAATTTCCATTAGAAGAAAAAATCTTAGAACAATACGCCGAACAAAATAAAAAACAACAACATTGTTATGGACGGTATTTAGTTCATAATGTCGCAAGAAAAGTTTTTGGAATTGAAAATAGCGAAATCGAAATTGTTAAAAAGAAACCTAAATTCAAATATAGCAATTTACAATTTAGTATTTCTCATAGTGAAAATATGGTTATCGTCGCTTTTGATGAAAAACCTTTAGGTGCAGATATTGAAATAATGAAAGAAAGAAATTTCAAAGACTTATTTGCGAGATACAATATCCAAAGTGATGATAAAGAATTATTTTACAGATATTGGACTGAATACGAAGCAACAATCAAACTACAAGGGATTGCTAAAACAAAAGTTCATACCACAATTGATAATTTTATGTTATCAATTGTTGGAGATTTTGATGAAAAATATGAAATTATAGACTATAAAACATTAATATAATGTGCTATTATATTTTTGTAGAAGGAGAAAGATATGTACAGTGTTTATACAGAAAAAAATAGATCATCATTTACGAGAACTCTAATAGGTGAGTTTAAAGACTATGACGATGCAATGGATTGCGCAGAAAATGCAATCGAAGGTAAGCCTGAATTAAGATATATTGTTGAAGAAACTGACGGGCATGTAAACGGTTATGGCGAACTTTTAACAACTGTTGTTGCTGAAAGTGACTAATTTGAATTAGAAGAAAGAGATTACATAATGATAAGATTAGCGACAAAAGATGATATTGGAAGAATAGCAGAAATTTTAGTTTTTGCAAAAAGAAAAGCATATAGACCTATTTTTAACAACGATTATGTTTCATTCAATGAAATTACTGTTTTGAATGTTGCAAAAGAATATGAAGAAGAAGGTAAATTAGATAATTTGTTTGTTTATGAAACAGATGGAATTGTAAAAGGTCTTGCAACATTTGAAGCCGACGGTGATAGTTTAAATTTTAAAGAACTTTATGTAGACCCGTTTTTTCAAAATAGCGTTGTAGGGACAAGACTTGCATATCGCGTTTTGAAATACGCAAAAGAAAATAATTACAAAAGTTTGTATTGTTGGGTATTAGAAGAAAATACATACGCAAGAGGCTTGTATGAAAAAGCTGGTCTAGTATATTTAGGCGTTAAAAAAGAATTTGCAAACACAGGACAATATTTATGCAGATACTCAATTGATTTATAAAAAAGAGGGTTTCCACCCTCTTTTTAAATAAACACCTTATTTTTCATCTGTATGTGAAGTAACTCCAATTGTAGTATTATTATCAATTTCAATAACATGCCTGATAATTGTATGAGCCATTAAAAGCATAAATGGATTAATTTCTGTTGTTTGTGACATATTAATTTTTGCTTTAGCAACATTATCCTCAGACTTAGCAACTTTTTCTTTGAAAGTTACAACCGATTGCATTGAATAATGTTTTTCATCACCATTTATTCTTTGCATTAATTCCTCTTTTGGAAACTCTTTTGAACACTCAATATCAACATGAACAGAATTTGATGTTTCAAGGATTAATGTTGCATGAACAACACCATAATTTATTGTTGTAATTGTAATAGTTAAAATACTATCACTTTCTTCTCCACCCTCTTTTGTTTCAATATCTAAATCAAACCCAACACCATCTTCTAATGGCAACCAAGGCAAATAGAATAACATCAACAATTTCATTGTTTGCGCGGTATCATTTTTTGCAGCAGTTGCAACACTCGCATTAATTAACTTTGCCATATCTTTTATTTGAGATAAATCATTAATCCCTTGTTTTGAGGCTTGAGTCATATTCAAAATCAATTTTGTCAATGCTTCTTTACCATTAACCTGAATCATCTCTGCAATTTGTGTCAAACTAATCATACCGCTTTCAGTTATTGGCAAATTTTTTATCGAAAGTGGCGTTTGTACAACCATTTGATTTTGCAAAAACGCTTGAATTTGAGTCGGATTTGCTGAATTTAAATTTTGCAATTGCGCTAGAATTTGTGCCTGCGTTTGTGACATAGAATTTTTTTGTGCAGTAATTTGTTGAGCATGCATACTATTAAATTGCGCCTGAGTTATACCTTTTTGAAGAATAAAAACTAATTCATTTAAATTTTTTGGTAATTGCATAATTTCTCTTGCATAAACTGCTCTATCCATACTTTGCAAAGTATTCATTTGTAATTCCGCACTTTGCATTGCAATTCTATGCGTAACCTGTGGAGTAGAACTTTGAACAAAAGGCTGATTATTTATTGCTTTATTAATATTCATTGCTGAACGGTTAACCAATAAACGATTATTGGCAAACCTATTTAACAAACGCGCTAAATCAAAGTTATTCATACATGCATTTTAAATGATTTTTTTTAAAAAGTCTAGATTAAGAAATTGATAAATAAGATTGTGGATAAGAATAATCTTCTTTAAAACCAACATTTCTATATAATTTTAATGCTTGAAAATTATTAGTTTCGGTACACGTATTAACTTCTTTTATATCTCTATGAGTATCTCTTGCAAGTTTGATAACATTTTCCATCGAAGCCTTTAGCATAATTTTTGATAAACCATGACCTTGATGTTCTTTCTTTATAGCAACAATTGGAATATTACCTATTTCCCCTCCTGTTAAATTCATAAAACAAAAGCCAACAGGATTGTTATTACACAAAAGAACTGTCGTTGCTTCAGGTAAAAACTCTGCATAAATATTTTGAGTTATTTTAGTCAAAATATCTTTTGTACCCTCAATTGTCTTAAACCTTGGATCAAACAATGCATCTGCACTTGTTTCAAATGCCTCATTTACAACACTTACAGCGTCATCAAAATATTTATCATCCCAAGGAACTGCTTTATAACAACTTGGAAATTCTTTCAATTGAGCCATTTTTAAAATTTCAACGGAATTTGTTCCTCTCATCATAAATCGAAGAACCGCAATACCTATAAATTTAAAACCTAAATACGCAGTTTCACCAATTAATAATTTTTGTTGACCTAACATTGGATAGCAAACAACTTTTTCTTTACGAATATTTTGTGTTTCTTCCAAAAATCTTTTTAATAAATAACTACTTCTTTTTGCAATGTTATCTAAATTTAAGCTATGAATTATATTCAATTCAATAGCCTCAGAAATAGCCGTTGTATAGACTAAAAATGCTGTAGGAAAACCATTTTCTTTCAAAACAAGACACTTAATTAATTCTTTATCTACTGCGTCAATAAAATCTTCAAACGGTAAAGGTTCCAATTCAAATTTATAATCAGTTACCGCTCTAGTTCTAAAATCATCATAAAGTGGTTCAAATTCATCAAAATTAGTTAAAAATTCAACAACAAACTCTGTCATACTCTTCCTTATAATAAATGTTGCATTCTATCTTTTTTGGTTTCCATGTAATATCTATTATATTCATTGATATCTGATTTTAATTTTACTATTTCATTGACATTAAGTCCATACCCTTTTAGTGCGATTATTTTTTTAGGGTTATTTGTAATTAAATTAAAAGTTGTAAAACCAAGATCTAAAATGATTTGCGCCCCTACTCCATAATCTCTTAAGTCAGGTTTAAATCCTAAAGAAATATTAGCATCTACGGTATCTTGGCCTTGTTCTTGTAATTTGTATGCTTTAATTTTATTTACAAGTCCAATTCCTCTACCTTCATGCCCTTTCAAATATATTACAGCGCCCTTACCATATTCATTAATATATTGCATAGCATTATGAAGTTGAGAATTACAATCACATTTTAAACTGTGAAAAATATCACCTGTTAAACATTCACTGTGAACTCTAACTGCAGGGATTTTATCACTTCCATCATTTTTATATAAAACCGCATATTCCATGCCATCAAGATTGTTTCTATATCCATAAATTGTAAAATCACCATATTCTGTCGGTAAAAATGCTTCCGCTTCCCTTGTTACAAATCTTTCTGATTTTAATCTATATGCAATTAATTCAGCAACAGAAATAAATTTAATATTGTGTTTATCAGCAAATTTTCTTAACTCATCACGACGCATCATATTACCGTCTTTGCTCATAATTTCACACATTATACCAGCAGGAACATGCCCGCATAACTTTGCCATATCCACAACAGTTTCTGTATGACCTGTTCTTTGAAGGACACCTCCATCTCTTGCAACACAAGGGAACAAATGTCCTGGTTTTCTCAAATCTGATGGAATCGCATCTGGCGCAAGTGCAACTTCAACAGTTTTTGCTCTATCATAAGCAGAAATTCCCGTTGTTACACCATATTTTTGAGCAGCATCTATACTAACTGTAAAAGCAGTTTTCATCCCTTCACTATTTTGCTCAACCATTTGTGGCAAATCTAATTTTTTTGCAATATCAGAATTTATTGCTAAACAAATAAGTCCTCTTGCCTCTTCTGCCATAAAATTTATAACTTCTGGCGTAACCATTTGACCTGAACAGATGATATCACCTTCATTTTCTCTATCTTCATCATCTGCAACAATTATCATCTTGCCACGTTTAAAATCTTCTATTGCGTCTTCTATACTATCAAATCTAAATTCATCCATTACATAAATCCATTTTCAATTAAAAATTTCTCATCAATTCTATTATTGTCTTTTGTTAAAAATTTTTCAACATATTTACTCAAAATATCAGTTTCAATATTAACTAGAGAACCTATTTCTAAATTTTTTAAATTTGTATTTTCAAAAGTATGTGGTATTACTGCAATTTTTATAACTTTTCCTATTAATTCTGCAACTGTTAATGAAATACCATTTACTGTTATTGAACCTTTTTTAACTATATAATTTTGCAATTCGTCAGTAACTTCGAAAGATAAATTATAAAATTCACTTAATTGTTCTTTTTTCACAAAAGTCGCAACACCATCAACATGACCCTGTACAATATGACCACCTATTCTGCTTGATGGAGTTAATGCTCTTTCCAAATTAACTTTATCCCCTGATTTCATTTTAGAAAAATTTGTAACCCTAAAAGTTTCTTGGCTTACGTTCGCAGAAAATGTATTTGAAGTCATATCGACAACAGTTTGGCAACAACCATTTATTGCAATACTGTCACCCAAACGGGTATTTTCAAGAACCGTTTTACATTCAACAATAATTGTTGAACCGCTAATTGATTTTAAAGTTCCGATTTCTTCCACAATACCTGTAAACATATCAAAATTATAGCATGAATATTTAGAATAATCTTCATTGACAAATACTTATTGAATAGATATAATTCACTTATGGCAAAAATAATTAACGTAATAAAAGGAACACACGACATTTTACCTCAAGAAGTTGAGCAATGGCATTTTTTAGAAAAAAATGCTCTTGAAGTTTTTTCAAAATATGGTTACAAAGAAATTCGCACACCAATTTTTGAAGCAACTGAACTTTTTGCAAGAGGTGTTGGTGATACAACTGACATTGTTAACAAAGAAATGTACACTTTTGAAAAAAATGATAGATCATTAACTTTACGACCAGAAAATACTGCTGGCGTTGTTCGTTCATACATAGAAAATGGTATGTCCAGACTTTCTCCACCTGTAAAAATATGGTATAAAGGACCAATGTTTAGGTACGAACGCCCTCAAAAAGGACGTCAAAGACAATTTCACCAAGTTGGCGTTGAAATGTTTGGAGTTAAAGATCCAACCGCCGATGCAGAAGTTATTTTAACAGCAGTTAACTACTTAAAAGCACTTGGCCTTAATGATTTGGAAGTTGAAATTAACTCTCTTGGTTGTCCTGTTTGCCGTGAAGAATTTAAAAATAAATTGAAAAATATTTTAAAACCAGAATTTGATAATCTTTGCGAAGATTGTCAAAACAGATATGAAAAAAATCCTTTAAGATTATTAGATTGTAAGGTGGAAAGTTGCCAAGCAATTTTTGCTAAACCTGAAATTCAAAAAATTATTCAGTCTGATTTTATCTGTGAAGATTGTAGCGAACACTTTACAAAATTAAAATCATACTTGGATAAAATGAATATTAAATATACTGTAAATAAACTTCTTGTTAGAGGTTTAGACTACTATACAAAAACAGTTTTTGAAATTAAATCAAACAATTTAGGTTCACAAAATGCTGTTTGTGGTGGTGGTAGATACGATAATCTAGTTGCAAATTTAGGCGGAGAACCTACTCCTGCTGTTGGTTGGGCAATGGGAATGGAAAGACTTAATGCATTACTTCCTGCTATTCAACCTCAAAAACTTGATGGCTACATTGTTTCAAATGATTCTACTGAAGCACTTTTACTTGCTGAAGAATTGAGAGAAAATGGCTTCTGTGTTGAATTTGATTTAAGTAATAAAAAATTCACTAAACAACTTGAAAAAGCCTCTAAAGTTGCTAAATATGCATTGATTTTAGGCGAAGACGAAATTAAATCTAACACTGTTTCAGTAAAAAATTTAGAAACTTCTGTTCAAACAAAAATTGCAAGAAATGAATTAAAGGATAATTTATGATTACAGATGAAGTCATAAAATCTTTATGTGACTCCTTTCGAAAAACCTTTAATGATTTTAAAGGAATTTATCTTTTTGGTTTATTTCTTGATGGAAAACAACATGAAGGTGAAGATATTGAACTTGTTGCAATCTTTGAACAAGAAGATAAATCTAAAAGAGAAGATATTTGGCGTATAATAGGTAAAGTTGAATCTGATATGGATGTTTGCATTGACCTTTATCCATATACACCAGATGAATTTAAAAATGATGAAGAAATTTATAATGAAGTATTAGAAGAAGGTATTTTTTATGATACTTTCGGAACCAAACAAAATAAAGGAAACTAATAATGGAAAAAATTACTATTCGCTCAGACAGAGACACTGATTACAAATTCCAATACAAAGGCGAAGATGTTGTATTGGGTGCAGGTAAAATTTTAAGTATTGCAGACGGTCTTGAACACGTTGTATTACCAACTTGCGCTATGAAAATTATGAATAACCTTATTGTTATCAAACAAGACGTTAAATAGTTTGCAAAATATTATAATAAAATTTGTGTCCCTAGAATTATTCTATGGCTATCTTTTGCTTGCTGATTATCACAATATACGTAATCAAATAGTAACCTCAAACTTTGTCCAATTACAAAGTAGTTAATACCAGCAGAATACTCTCTCCTGATATCTCCATTTACATTTCTATTTGGGTCAAATTGGTCAAATCGAGACACAATTTGTATTTTTGGATTTATCTTGTAGCCAATTGTTGTATAAAAACCTGTTGCTTTATTTGAACTTTCTACTCTTGCATTATAACCATCTGCAATAGAATACTCGGCATTTGCCATAAAGTTTTTGTATGTATAACCAATATATGCACCCCCAACTGTGTATTCGTTGTGGTTTTTACCAGCATTTAAACCGCCACCAATAACTAACTTCCCATATTTTCCATTAGTTAATCCTAAAGGTTTTGCATTCACCCAACCTGTAAATTCAACCCCTGGGAAAAACTCTCTAAAAAATCTATCTGAACTATTAATTGCAATACTATAATCCACCAAAGAATAATTCCCAATAGCCCTAACACCAAATGCACGAGTATTACCAAATGTTCTTGCTATTTGTGAACGCAATACAAAAGGAGTATTACTTGTACTCATACCGCCTTCAACACCAACTTGGTTTCTAGAATTACCTATCATAATTTTATGATGTGGAATTGCAGAGTTCACAATATATGCATCACTTATTAACTGTTGAAAAAATGTTAAATCCCGAGTTGGTGTAAGTTTTAATTGTAATTTAAAATCTGTTTTATATTCAGGATTTAATTTCCCAGTCATACCAACGTCGATAGATGTAATATCATAATCAGTATCATAATCAGAACCCAAAAAATTTAAAGATAAATTGCCCCTATATTTAGCATAATAGTGAATTCTATCAACAGGTCCTTTATTATAATCAACCGTTAAAATATCATTCAATAAATATAAATTTGAATCCGCTTGCGCTTTTTGCGCAGATTTATGAATTTTCGCCATTAAAGAACCTTCTTTTAAAACTGGTTCTGATAAATGCCAAAAGTTAAAAAATTCTTCTTCTGTTTGGTCTGTTACCAAATCATATTTATCAATTACTCCATCATTATTTGTATCCCTCAATGGCATTTGTACATTTTCAGGCAAAACAATTTCTTCTTCAATTTGTTCATTTATTGAAAATGCCGGAAGGGAAATGCTTAAAAATAAAAATAATAATAAGGATAATTTTTTCATAAATATTAATATAACATAATTTTACTTGTATTTTATAATGTTTTTGTAGTATATTTGTTATTGCTATGACAAGTGTAACAAAAAATAATAAATATACAACTACCCATGCCCCTATTGTTGAGGCTTTGAAGCGTGCCTATGATAATCCTAGTTACCAATTTCACATCCCAGGTCACACTAAAGGCAATGGTGTATTACCTGAATTTAAAAGCCTAATCGGTAGCAAAGCCTTGGCTATAGATACAACTGATGAGTTTGATGGTTTAGGAACTCTCCACCCTGCAACAGGCCCAATTAAAGAAGCACAAGAACTTGCTGCTAAAGCATTTGGTGCTAAAAAAACTTTCTTTTTACTAAATGGTTCAACCGCAGGTAATCTCGCTTTGGCCACTGCTTTAACAAAAAAAGGACAAAAAGTTATTGTAAACCGCAATTGCCACCGTTCAATTTTAACCGGTATGATTATTTCTGGTACCGAACCTATTTGGTTAATCCCTGAAAAACTTAATGAATGGGGTATTTGGGGTAATACTAAACCAGAACAAATAGAAAAATTATTATCCGAAAATAAAGATGTTTCAATGGTTTGGATTACAAATCCTACCTATGAAGGTGTTGTATCTGATATAAAATCTATCGCACAAGTTTGTAAAAAATATAATGTTCCATTAATTGTTGATGAAGCACATGGCTCTTTATGGAATTTCAATGAAAAACTTCCAACTTCAGCATTACAACTTGGTGCCGATGCTGTTGTCCACTCTTTACACAAAACTGGTGGCTCAATGAGTCAAAGTTCTATGTTACATATCGCTGAAAACTCAACTATTGACTGTGACAAAGTTGAAAAAGCATTAAAATTATTACATACAACAAGCCCTTCATTGATGCTTTTGGCTAGTTTAGATGCAGCAAGAGCAAATCTTGATAGCCCTCGTGGACGAAAACAAATTGAAAAAGCCATCAACAATGCAAAATATTTACGTAGCGAAATTGATAATATGGAACATATTAAACAATTAAAATCAGATTTTGGTTATAAAACTGACGTTACAAAAGTCTTTATTAAAGCAGATGGACTTTCAGGAATAAGACTTGAATCTATATTAGAAATTGATTTTAATATTGAAGTAGAAAGTGCAACAGATGCTGGCATATTACTTCTTTCAAACCTTGGTAATAAACGTTCAGATATGAAATATTTAGTTGAATGTTTGAAAAAAATTGACAAAACTAATTACTCTGATATCTGTTATTTGGAAAATAAAAAACATATGCCAATGCTTACTCCTATTATCAAAATGAGTTTGAGAGAAGCATTCTACTCTGATAAAGAAACTGTTAATAAAGAAGATGCTATTGGTAGAATTTCTGCTGAAGTTATTGCAGAATGCCCTCCTGGTATCGCAATTCTGCTTCCTGGAGAATTAATTACAGAAGAACATTTACCTTATTTAACAGACTACAAAACAATTGAAGTTATTACAGAAAAGTAAGTAAATTATTATTGATTTCTGTCAATAATTCTTCATTATCTGTTTGACGTGCAAATTTTTGTGCTTTTTCATACAAATTTTTTGCCTTCGCTTCATTTTTAAATGAAAGCATAATTTCAGCAGCACTCATATAATTACGAGCAACTTTTTGTGGTGAATCTGCATCTATATAATTTTTAACTGCTTTAGAATATGATTTTAATGCTTCATTAGATTCTCCAAATCTATCATATGCATCACCCAAACTTGAAGAAACATATCCTTTAATTTTTGAATTATCTATCTCATCTGCAATATTATCAGCTACTTCTAAATAATCAAAAGCATTTCTATCATACATATCAGAATATAAATTACCTATTTTTGCTAAAGATTTGGTTTGAACAGACAAATTCTCTGCCTCTCCTGCATACGATACAGTACTAAAATAATGATCAATTGCGGGTTCTATTTCATTTGCATCATTATAAATTTCTGCCATAGAATAATGTGCTCTTGTTTTTACATTACAATCTGTTGTCCTCTGAACAGATTCATTATAACTTTTTAATGCTTGTGCTAGATAATCATAATCATCATAAATCTTCCCAACTTCTAAATATATTTTAGATTGGGTTTCTTTATCATCAATTTCGTTTGCACGATATAAAGCACTTTGAAATGCCATTATTGCTTCTTTTGGCTGATTTGCATAAGTCATTTTCTTTGCTTTAATAAATAATTTTTTTAATTCCTCATCTTTTGGAATTAAATTTGTTGTTTTTTCTTCAACTTTTTCTGGTTGATTTGCTTGTGGAGTGTCTTCTGGAAATTTTACCAAAAATTCTTCATTTACATCTTCAACATTATATTTAAAATCTATTTGTTGTAAGAATAAAGCATCAACCCAATTCTCAACAACTTTTGAATCCTTGTCTAGTGTTTGAGAAATATAATTATCCAAAATTGTAGCAGCATTTTTTAAGTTTGATTTAATAATTTTGCTATTTGGTACTTCTTTAGTTATTTGTTTGTCAATTAATTCCAAATAACCATTAACTTCTTCCTTCAAATCATCTGGTGTGCCGATTGCAACTGCTGTGTTTCTAAAATCCTTTAGAATTTGTGCAATATTTATTTTAGGATTTCGTTTTGCAAGTGCAGTTGCAACCTCATTAGGATAGGTTATGCCCTCATTTGCTGCTTGATAATTTTGATATTGAGGATTGTTTTGTTCCGTGTATTGCAAACCTTTACTACGAGAATTCTCATTTGCTTGTTCCTCTCGTTGGGTATTTGCTGCAGCATTCTCTTCTTCTGGGCGTCTCTTTATTCGATTACGTCCATCTTGCGCAACATATGGTCTTTGATATACACTGTTTAGGTTTAACCCCATTTTTACAATACCTCTGGTAATAATATAGTATATGATTTCTCAAAATTTTAAATCATATTTTTGTATTATATTTAAGGTTTTTTTAAACAATGTCAATCACAGACATCTCACATTTTTTACAATCAAAATGAAGTTTATATTTTTTCCCTTTATCATCTATTAAAAATAATTTTTTAGGAGATTTACACATATCAAATGCATACTTTAAACAATGTTTTGTACGCATTAATTCAACTCCACTAGGTTTTTCTTTTTCATAAGACAATTGTACAATTTTACAATTACTATTTTTGTAAAATTCTTGAGCTTGTCTATTATGAATATTCGCTCTATAATCCATTTCTCCTAAAGGAAATTCAACATATTTTAAAGGTTTTTGTACTTCTCTCTTATAATTTTTTAAACGTTCCTGCATCAAGTTTTCCAAAATGTTTCGACGCAAATTATTTATTTCGGAAATTGGTAAAAATGGTAAATCTGTATTTATAGTTACATCTTCTGTATAAAAATCACTTTCACCTGTTTTATTTAATTGTGAAATAAAATTTTCTCGTATTTTATCTTGGTTATTAGCAACTTCATTAGAAAAAACTTGAATACTAACAATATTTTTATCCTCATCTATTGCTTTTAAAATACCATTTGAAAATTCAAATTTCACACCTATTCTACGTTTAATTTTAGAATTTTCAAGTTGTTTTTCAAACTTGGAATTGAAGTTTCTATAAACAATCATTCCAACTTTAAAATTATCCATTTTATTCGGGTATATTTTTTTACCTTCAACTTTATTTACTAAACAACCACAAAGATTATCGTTAATCATATAACATAAACCGTCTTGAGGATTAACTTCTGCATTAATTTCAAAAAATTTATCCAAAACTTTTGTAATTTTTCCTAATTTTTCCCCTAATGATTTCGGAGAATCAAAATTAAAACATTTTTCTCTGTCATTCAAAAAATATGTTGTAAAACCTCGATTAAAACTTTTATTTAAATCTGGTTCAAAATCAGCAAAAATCTTTCCTGAAGAGGTTTTTAAACAAATTTT
>JAZRSZ010000027.1:0-6092 GCA_045651695.1 Candidatus Gastranaerophilaceae bacterium | reverse complement strand
AGCATAAAGAAAGGAGCAGAAAATCATGTTAATAATTTGAAAATTTAAGTTGGTAATGGTAAAATAGATCTATGAAAAAACTTGTTCTGATATTTATCCTAATATTTTTTTCTACTTGTACGCTAATAAGCGTTACATATGCAGTAAAATGTAATACGCAAATAAAAAAATTGAATGCCGAAATATCCAATTTGACTAATACTATTTCTAACATAAGTTCAGAAAATAATGAACTTACTAAAGATAAAAATTCTGTACAAAAGTTACAGGAAGATTTAAAATCAACTAAAAATGATACAGTACTTATTAACATAGAGATTCAAGAGTGTATGAAATCTTGCAATTACACTACTGTTTGTATGAATAATTGTACTTATGATGCAATTCCTAAATGGGAAAAAGAAATAAATAAAAATTTAAAATTATTAGAAAAAATAATGAACAAAGAGCAAATAGAACTTTTAAACGATACACAAAATAAATGGACAGTATTCAAAGATGCACAACAAAAATTAAATAGAGAAACAATTGGTACAATGATGGGTACTATATACACAAATATTCTGGCTGATAAACAAATCTATTTAATTGAATTGAGAGCAAAAGAACTTAAAAATTTATATTCTACTTTATCAGAACAATAAATCTATTCTACCTTATTTAACACAACACTTACAGTTAGTAATTAGTTAAACAAGGAGAATCAAAATGTCAAAAGAAAATTTCGAAAAAGCACTGCAATTTTTATTTCCCTCCGAAGGTGGCTATGTAAATGATAGTAAAGATTTTGGAGGACCAACTAATATGGGTGTTACACAAAACACGTATAATATGTACAGAAAAAATCAAGGTTTACCTCAAAAAGATGTAAAACAAATCACTAAAGGGGAAGCCGTAGATTTATACTACAAATATTATTGGAAAGCATCCGGAGCAGACAACATCACCGATACTAACATGGCTGTTGCTTTGTTTGATACAGCAGTATTACACGGGGCAGGACAAGCTAAACAATATTACAATCAAAGTGGTGGTGATATAGATAAATTTTTAGATATACGCAAAAAACATTATGATAAAAGAGTCACTGAAGATCCATCACAAATAAGATTTTATAAAGGTTGGAACAATCGTGTTAATAATCTAAGAAATAACATAAAAAACGGTGCATTTATAACGAATGATACAAAAACAGAACAAAATTCAAGTTTATATGGTTACATGAACCCATTAACAGGGAGCAATCATATATATACACGCGAGGAAGTTGGTTCTATGAGCAAAGAAGAATTTGCAAAACACGAAAAAGAAATAGATGCTCAAACTCGTGTTTTTAAGGGAACAATGCCAACAAACAAAGATTTAGAGCACGAAGCGAAAACAGGTGGTGGAGTTGTATATGTAAATTCATATACACGTTCTGATGGAAGCGAGGTTAAAGGATATTACAGAAGTAAACCTAAAAATTAAACACTTGATAAATATACAAAAAGCGAGGTTCGTCCTCGCTTTAATTTTGACAATAAAAAACTCCACAGGCGAGCCCGAGCAGAGGCACGAACGAAGTGAGAGACGAACAATTACAAACGTAAACGTTGAGTTTTCGTTTTAATTGTGAGCGTTGCCGTTTAACGCGAGGGCGAAGAGGACGAGAACTTGTGAGAGCCCAACCTGTACAAAAAGATTGTAATTTATTGCAATAAAAAACTCCCCAGGCGAACCCGAGCAGAGGCACGAACGAAGTGAGAGACGAACAATTACAAACGTAAACGTTGAGTTTTCGTTTTAATTGTGAGCGTTGCCGTTTAATGCGAGGGCGAAGAGGACGAGAACTTGTGAGAGCCCAACCTGTACAAAAAGATTGTAATTTATTGCAATAAAAAACTCCCCAGGTTGGACTCGAACCAACAGCCTACCGGTTAACAGCCGGTTGCTCCGCCATTGAGCTACTGAGGATTATGTCTTCATTATAAAACGAAAAACTTTTTTTGTAAAGTACCTTTTTCGATATTAGTAATATAAAAAATAATATGTTATAATATAGTCAAAAAAGGAGGCAAAACAATGGCGAATCCAGTTATGAAAGCGTTTGAAAAAACTTATACCCTTGAAGGTGAACCAATGACTATAAGTGGAACTCTTGATAAAACATTCGTTTCTCTACTATTAGTAATTTTGGCAGCATGCTGTTCTTGGGGGCTTATACCTAGCGGCTATACAGACAAAGCAGCATTATTATCTTCTGTTTGTCTTGGTTTGGCATTTATAGTTGCATTGATAATTATATTCAAAAGACAAGCATTGCATGTTCTAGTTCCTTTATATGCCATACTTGAAGGACTTGCTCTAGGAGTAATTTCTGCGACTTTTGAAGAAATGTATGGCGGAATTGTTTTACAAGCAGTCGTATTAACCCTTACAACTGCTGCTAGCATGCTTGTTTTGTATAAATCAAAACTTATTGAAGCAACTTCAACTTTTAGAAAAACTATTATTATCGCAACTGCATCTGTAGCAATTGTTTATCTTATACATTTTATTGCAGGATTCTTTGGTGCAGGAATTCCACTTATAGCATCAAATAGCCCTATCGGAATTGCATTCAGCGTTATTGTATGTCTAATCGCTGCATTAAACCTTATTTTAGATTTCGATTTTATTGAACGTGGATCTCAACTATTGATACCGAAAGAATATGAATGGTACGGTGCTTTCGGGTTAATGGTAACGATAGTTTGGTTATACATAGAAATATTAAAACTACTTGCTAAATCAAGAAGCAGAAACTAAAATAAAAAAAAGGCTCCAAACGGAGTCTTTTTTATTGGATTTCACCATAAATTTTTGAATTTTTATATTCAGTAATTCTAATTTTTTGAATTGTATTACACAAACTTAAATCGTCTGAATTTAAGTGCACTGTCAAATAATTACGAGTAACACCTTTTAATTTACCGGAGTTTTTATCAGGGCGTTTTTCAACTAAAACTTCTCTCACCGTACCAATATTTTTTTGGATAAATTCCTGATATTTTTGAGCAGAAATTGTTTTCACCACGCTTGCACGTTTTTCTTTTACTTCAGGTGAATTTTGATTTGGCATATTTGCGCCAACTGTACCCTCTCTGATAGAATATGGGAACGTATGGATTTGAGATAAGCCTGATTTTTTCAAATTTTCAGACGTAATTGCAAAATCTTCATCTGTTTCACCTGCAAACCCTGTTATAATATCACTTCCCAAGAATGGCAAATCAAACATTGAGTTAATTTTTTCAATCTGAGTTAAGTAATCTTCAACCTTATAAAATCTATTCATTGATTGCAAAGTCTTATTACAAGCCGATTGCAAAGACAAATGAAAATGTGGACAAAACTTATCAGACTTAGCCAAGAATCCAAGCAATTCATCTGTAATTTCCAATGGATTAAGTGAACCTAAACGGTAACGTTTAATTTCCGTACGAGTTTCTACCACCTTTAAAAGGTCAAGTATAGTTAGACCAATATCTTTACCCCATTGACCAATATGAATACCTGTAAACACAACTTCTTTAAACCCGTGTTTAACAAAGTTATTTATTTGTTCAATTATAAAATCGATGTCCGCACTACGACTTTTACCTCTGGCAAATGGAATAATACAATATGAACATCTATTATCACAGCCATCTTGAATTTTTAAACTTGCACGAGTTTTTGACATATCTTCCAATACTGTTTCGTTAAAATTTTCAAGTTCCATAATATCAGAAACCGCACAATTCGTATTCAAATAATCATACAATTTCAATTTTTCATCATTACCAATTACACAATCTATAAAATCATATTCCAGTAATTTCGCTTTCTCGATTTGTGCCAAACAACCAGTCAATATTGTTCTTATAGTTGGGTTTTTGGCTTTTGCACTTCTCAAAGAATACAATGCCTCATTATCACTTTTATGAGTAACTGAACAAGAATTCAAAATATAAAAATCTGCATCTTCAATTTTAACTACTTTTGAAAAACCATTTTTAATTAAATTTTCTTCAATGATAGCACCTTCAAATTGATTAGATTTGCAACCCATTGTATGTATGTAAAATCGTTTCATAGAGATATAATAAGAGAAATAAAAAACAATGTAAATATTTATTAAAAAGGATTAATAAAATAGCAAAAAAATTTACTTTCCTTGTTTAAATGTGTATAATAAAAGCGAAAGGTTAAGGTGTTTATGTCAATTAACGCAATAAATCCAAATCTTAATAGTAGTAAAAGAAGAGCCGATGTGGATGCTTTCATCAATCTCGATGATAATTCATTAAGAAAAATTGCTTATATGCAGGCTGTTGACCCAAAAGCAGATAAACGTAGCAGAAGAAAAAGTAATTTACTGATGAACTCAATCCCTGTTGCCGCAGGTGTTTTAGCCGCAGCAAAAACACCTAAATTAATCACTAAAACCGGAAGATTAGGTAAAATTGCACAGTTTGCAGAAACAACAACAAAATGGTTCTTAGCATTTGGAATTATTGATTTAGTAGCAGCTGGCAGAAATAAAATCCACCAAAAATCAGAAAAAGCACGCGAATTTGCACAAAAACATCCTATTTTATCACTTGCAACAACTGTTGGTGCAAGTATGCTAGCAATTGGTGGCGCATATAAAGGTTTTGGCAAAGTTGCAGACAAAGTTTTACCTAAAATTACAGATAAATATGGCGATAAAATTACAAAAGCAGTAGTTAATTTGGGTAACAAACTTGATAATAGCAAAGTTTTAAACAAAATGTCTGAACTTACAAGTAAAGTCAGCAATAAAACACCTGAATTTGTTAAAAGTATTGGTCAAGGACTTTTAGAATGGTCACCTCTAATTTTAGGAATTAGTGCTATCAGTAATACTTCAAAACATGCACATAACAAAGCAAATGCAATCAATGAGAAATATATTGAATTAAAAGACAAACAAATTGTACTTGCACAAGCAAAAAACAGAGAACTTGAAATACAAAGAGATTTCTTATTGACAAACCCTAAAAATGCAGACGATATGAGCGAAGTTTTTTAAAAACATAATAATATAAAAAAAAGGATCAACTTTTCAAGTTGAGCCTTTTAATTTGTTATTGAAGAATACTACTTCATCAATGAACCAACTGCTTGATAAACAGCCATTCTCTTAGCAGCATCTTCTTCTGCTTTACTGAACAATTCAGTCGCATTTTCAGGGTTAGTTTTTAACAATGACTTGTATCTACCTTCAGATTTGATAAAGTCTTGGTAACTACCTGTAGGTTCTTTAGCATCCCAAGTGAATGGAGTTTCACTAGCTGGATTGTATCTGTATAGTGGGAAGTAACCCGCTTCAACAGCACGTTTTTGTTCAGTTTGAGTTTTACTCATATCGATACCGTGAGCGATACAAGGAGCATAAGCAAAGATGATAGATGGTCCATCATAACTTTCTGCTTCTTTGAATGCTTTAAGAGTTTGGTTTCTATCAGCACCCAACGCAACTGACGCTACATATACATAACCATAAGACATACTCATCAAGCCCATGTTTTTCTTGTAAGTTTGCTTACCGCCAGTAGCGAATTTAGCAACCGCACTGGTTGGTGTTGATTTAGATGCTTGACCACCTGTGTTTGAGTAAACTTCTGTATCAAGAACCAAAATGTTAACATTTCTGTTCTGAGCAAGAACGTGGTCAATACCGCCATAACCGATATCGTTTGCCCAACCGTCACCACCAATAATCCAAACTGATTTATCAGTGAAATAGTCTTGAAGTTCTCTAACTTTTGCAAGATCTGCACAGTCAACATCAGCATATTTTGCTAGAACTTCTTTAACTTTAGTTTGAGCAGCAACTGCTTCTTCTGTTTTTGAGTTATCGAAGTGAGCCATAGCACCTTCTAATGCTTCTTTTAAGTCAGCAGGTGTTTTTTCACATTCAAGAACTTTTGCTACATAGTCTTTTAAAGTACTTCTGTTAGCATCAACAGCCAATCTCATACCAAAACCGAATTCTGCGTTATCTTCAAACAAGGAGTTCGCCCAAGCAGGACCCTGACCTTTCTGATTGGTGGTGTAAGGCA
>JAZRSZ010000026.1:0-14921 GCA_045651695.1 Candidatus Gastranaerophilaceae bacterium | reverse complement strand
CTAATATTGTTGTTATTACAGGTAATAGAAGATATGCTATTGGTAAAATAAAAAGTAATAAAAGTCCAATTATTGCAATTATGTTAAAAAAAGTACTTTGACTTTCAATGAAAATACTAATAAAAGACATCCACCAAAATAGAGGTAAAGTTATTTCAAAAACTAATATAATTAAATATTTAATTAATCCAATTTTATCTTTATTCATAAACACATTTTACCATAATTTTTCTTGATATAAGGTGGTTTCAGCTCAAAAACTCGAGTAAATTTTAAAGAATTTACAATTTTTTGTAAAAATTTTGCTTAATATTCATTTGTGTCGTAATGATTCAATAAACAATAAATGACTTGATAATAGTGGAAATGTAAGCAATACTTGACATAGGATGGTAAACTAGAACAAATCTGACCTAGAGTTCGAATCTTCTAATCTCCACCATTAAAAAATAGAGACCGATTAAGGTCTCTTTTTTTATGCAAAAATCTCGCACTGTGTGGGTTATTACTTTTCTTATAAATCATACGGTATAGTAAATTCAAAGATATTTCTATTTTCTTCAAAACTTATCGCTCCGATTTCACCATTATGAGCATTTACTATTTGTTTTGATAAATATAGTCCTAGTCCGACACCAATTTTATTGTATTTTGCTGCGTGGGTTACATATTTTTCAAAAAGATTTTTCAAAATAGAAGGATTAATATACGGACTAGCGCTCGCTATTTGTACTTTTACAAATTCTTTTTCTTTCAAAACAGAAACTTCGATATCTGTATCATTATAAGCATAAGTAATAGCGTTTCCTACAAGATTTACCAAAACTCTTTTTATTTGTATTCTATCGAATCTTAAATTTTCAACATTTTCTGGAGCGTGGATACGAACTTTGATATTTTTCTCTTTTAATAATGATTCTAATTCTTGTCCAACATCTTCAATTAGTTCTAAAATGTTAGAATTTTGTATATTTAAAGTATAATCCCCATTTTCATATCTATATGTACTTAATAAATTTGAAAGCATCTCATGCATATAAGTACAAGATTCTTTAACTAAAATCATCATATCCCTTTGGTCTTTATTAAGTTCACCCATTGTATTTGCTAGCAATAAATCCAAAGCTTTTATTTGGGCAATTGTAGGTGTTTTTAAGTCATGTGTTAAAGTCGCTACATAAGTCTCTCTTTGATCTTGTGCTTTTTTCTCTAGTTCTATATCTCTTGCTACACATAAAATTCCCGTAATATTTTTATCACTGCCATAAATTGGACATTTAGTAACATTAAACCATCTAGTATCATTGTTATTTAAGGTGATTTTTTTATCACGGCTTATACAAGTTTTGTTTTCTAAAATTTCATTATCTTCTTTTTCTATTTCATTAATCCTATTGGCTTCATAATCCCATTTGTTTGCAAACTCAGAATCAGACAATCCTAAAAAATCTTTAGCCATTGAGTTTTCGTAGGTGATATTACCATTTAAATCTTTCAAATAAGTAGCAACAGGCATGCCATCTAAAATAGATCTAAGCATTTGCTCTTTTCTTTCTAATTCTTTTTGCAAAAATTCTGTTTGAGTAATATTTTTGGCAATTGTCAAAGTTCCTTCAATTTCATCATTTACAATGATGGGAGTAATCAAAAGATCATATTTTTGCTTATTATAACCCATTACAATTGTTTTATTTACAGATTTGCCTTTGAGAACTTTTTTATTAATTTCTCTTAATGTTTTAGCATCTTTTGATGGTATAAAATCGTAAGAATATTTCCCTCTTACTTTATCCATAGATAAATTGAAAGTCTTGAGATATTGCGGATTACAATAGATATAGTTACCATTTATATCTCTATAAGCAATTAGTTCTTCAGCGTTTTTATATAATGCAAAAATAATTTTTTCTTGTTTCGAATATTTAAATTGCAAATTTCTCAAAACCCTTTTGTTTTCAATATAAGAATGCAAAGTATAACATGTACATATTAAAATAGCTGCAGTTATAGGATGCAAATATATTTTTGGATGCCAGCATATTAAAACTGTCATCATTGCTATAATGACTTGTATAAAAATTTTATGTTTTAACCAAAAAGCATTATCAAAAATTTTTTTCATCATTCACCCTTATAAATCATATTTTACTGCTTTAACTGCTGCTTGAACCCTGTCTGTAACAGAAAGTTTTGCCAATATATTACATACATGTGCTTTTGCTGTATGCGTACTAATAATTAATTTTTCCGCAATTTCCGTATTTGATAAACCTTGAGTAAGAAGTAATAAGACTTCTTTTTCTCTAGTTGTTAAGTTGAAATCTTGTTTTGGTAATACTTTTGCATTTATAAATGTGTTATTAATTATAGAAGCAATTTTTGGATGAATCCAGATACAACCTTTATAAGTGTTAATTATTGCTCCATGTAAATCCTCTACAGAAATATCTTTTAATGCGTAAGCATTAGCCCCTGAAGCAAGACTCGAAATAATTTCTTCTTGATTATCATGAGATGTTAGCATAATAATTTTAATATTAGGATATTTATTTTTAATTATTTTCGTTGCCTCGACTCCAGTCATATAAGGTAAACCTATATCCATTAAAATAACATCAACTGATTCTTTTTCTAACGCTTCAATACAATCTTCAGCCGTTTCAAAATCTTTTTTAATCTCTAAATCAGAAAATTGTTCTAGTGATTTTTTACATGTTATTCTTGCTAGTAAATAGTCCTCTACTATAAAAATTGAAATTTTTTTGTCCATACTTAATTCCTTTCCTGTAATTTTTAATAATAATAATAAAAATATAGTACATTTAACTATCCCCTAGTTGGGCTAAAAAATAGAAAATCATGCAGCATTAATCATAAAAGTGTTAACCTTAGTTTTGTTCTAAATCTTTCTGAAAACTTCTGGCATGATTGCGTATGCGCATTTGGATAAATCTATATTCATTATGCGCTTTGTCGTGAAATGAATGCTCTTCCCAGAAGTTTAACCTTTCTGGATTTTTGTCAAAATATTTTTTTATTCGCGCAAGTCCATTTACGGCTTGTATTTGAATTTCAGCATTCGATTTCGCATTATTTATCTCAATATTTTTTGTTATTTCATCTCTGAAGTTTATCATTTTTTTCGTATAATGTAACCATTTTGGTATTATACTCCTCTCTCCAAAATGCATCTGTTTGCATATATTCTTTTTTTACTTTTAATTCTGAAGTTGATTTTTAAATAATATCATCTAACTTCAAAACTTGTTTTTTCGTAGAAATTTCTATGTTATGAATGGCTCTTACTGCAGCCGGTGTTTTATAAAGAGCCCCTATATTAAACATACTCATCTCCTTATTTTATAAACATATTTTAACATAAAACTCTTTTTTTAAATTACTTCTCATAGCAATATTTTTGCACGTCGGGAGTAAATTCAAAATTATCCTTCTTTAAATAAATATATTTTTCATACAAATCTCTATCTTTAAAATCTATTGAATATTTGTCATTCAAATTTTTAAAACCTGCTTTTTTTAAATGGATATTTGCATTTGGGGATGAATAATACTCCATAGGTACATCCATTGCTCCTATTATTACAAGGCTTCCTGGTTTTAATTTTTCATATAAATTTTTTGAAAGAGTCTTGACTCCATCTTCTGTAAGAAACTGCCAAGCATTCCTAAACAAAATAACACAAGGTTCTTTTGATAATTCGCCACTATCCAAATCCTTGAACAAATCGCCCTCTTCAAATTTAATCTCATTTTTTAATTTGTCATTCAGTTTATATATTTTTTCACCATAACGATTTCTGATTTTTCCCAGAGTGAAAAAATCATCCTTTTTTATATTTTCAAAAAACTTTAATCTATTAAGTTCGCTTTGTTCAAGTTTTAAAGTATATTTTTGAGCCTCTGCAATTATTTTAGAATTGTTATCTCTTGCAATTATCGGTAAATATTTTTTTGCTTTTTCTTCAGGGAAATAATTATGAAGACTGAGGGCAAGTGATGTCGGTTCATAGCCTGCTGAACACGCATAATTATAAATTTTTGCACCATTTGGAAATTTCTCTTCCAATACCTTTGGCAACTCTAAAAACAATTCTGTACTTCGAATAAGAGTGGAATAATTATGAATATTGCAAGATTGATATAAAACTCCATCACCAAAGTTTTCTATGCTTTTACCACGTTGAGTAGAATCATAATAAGAACCAAAACTAACCCTTTGGGGATAATTTTGAGGTGTATAATTGATATTTGATATTGGTCTAATTTGCATAATTATTTAAAACTACTAAAAATATGTTTTGCCATGTTGTATAAATTATTTGGAAAAGAATTTCTTAATTTTATCTAAAAACGTAAGCCGTGGAGAATTCCCCGCAGAACCCTTGCGATAGACATTTTGCAAGACTTGTGTAAATCCTTTTTCTTTTAAAAATTGATGAATATTTGTGTTATCTATATCAAAATTGCCTATAACTACAAGGCTACCTTCTTTTAGTTTTTGTGCAGCCAAAGATGCAAATTTCTTCGCCTTTCCATCTCCAAGATGCCCCAAAGCATTTCTAAACATTAAAATTGTATTCGAATCATCTTCTAAATTATTTAATACTTTAAAAACATCTTCTTGTTGAAATATGACATTTTCCCTTAAACTTTTATTTATTTTAACCATTTTGCGCAAACTTTGAGTTTCGTCGCCTTTAATTTCTACTATTTTGTTATTATCAACTATTCCGATATATTCAGACTCTCTTTTTGTATTACTTTTAATTTTATACAAATCGGCATCCGAAACAGATAAAAATCCTGATTTCGCAACTTTTAAAATTTCTTTATCACAATCTAACGCCTGAATTGGTAAAAACTTTTGAACTTGATTTGGTTTTAACTTTTCTTTCATTGTTATAAGTAAAGAATATGCTTCCGAACCGTCAGAACAAGCCGCATTGATAACATTAACTTTATTTTTCCCTTTAAAGTTTTTATTTATATATTCAACAAAAAAAGACCAAGAAATGTCATTTCTAAATGCACAAGAAAAACAACTTACAAAACGGCCTAACGGTAATCTATAAGATCTATAATTAGAACCAAAAGCAGGCTGAGTTTTTTGGTTCGAAATAATTGTTCTATAAGGGTTGTAACTAACAGGGGTAATCATATTTATCACAAAATTTTAATTACTACAATCTTTCGTGGTAACCGTACCAGAGTGCAGTTGAATGAGCCTTGTTCGCTTCAATTTGTTGCTTTAATTGTTCAATTTCTTGTTTCATTGACTCAATTTTCTTTTCAAATTCATCTTTGTCTTGACCTTTAACATTTTGGAAAAAATCCATTGCAAAAACAATTTCTTGCTGCAGTGAACTTATCTGACTTTCCAACTCTTTGTTCATAAGTCTGTATCTATCAATTTCAGCGTTTATAGAAGCATAATCACTATACTTTTTCTTGATAGTTCTATTAGGATCGCCGTAACCTGCACAAAAATTAATTCTATTGTTAATTGTATTATTCATACAATATTGAAAACTCATAATTTTTATTTTTGCTACTTTATTAAAAATTTTTTGCATCATATGGTTGAAATATTTTTCATGGTCTTTCAAATTATCTAATAAAGTGGTATAATCAAGATTATAGGATAGTAATATGGCTTTTGAATTCATTAAACAAAATATTGAAGATGTAATACTCATCAAACCTAAAGTTTTCTGCGATAATAGAGGATTTTTTATGGAAAGTTATAAAAAATCTGAATTTGTTGCCAACGGAATTGACGTTGATTTTATACAAGATAACCACTCAAAATCAAGTGCACACGTATTAAGAGGACTTCATTATCAAGCAAACCCTAACGCACAAGCAAAACTCGTTAGATGTTTGAGAGGTCGAATTTTTGACGTTGCTGTTGATATTAGACCAAGTTCAAAAACCTTTGGTCAATATGTAAAAGTTGAACTTTCAGAAGAAAATAAAGAAATGCTTTATATCCCAGAAGGTTTTGCCCATGGTTTTGTTGTTTTATCTGAAAATGCTGAAATTCACTACAAAACAAATGCAGAATATGCACCAAAATCAGATAGAGGAATTTTGTGGAATGATAAAGAAATAAATATTGACTGGGACATTGATTTTGAACCGATTTTATCTGAAAAAGATAAAACTCAACCTGAATTAAAGAATATAAACAAAGAGGAATTGGTATAATGACAACATTATTAGTAACAGGTGGTGCTGGATTTATAGGAAGTTGTTTCGTAAGACATGAACTCAAAAAACATCCTGATTACAAAATCATAAATCTTGATGCACTAACTTACTGCGGAAATATCGAAAACCTTAAAGATATTGAATCAAACCCAAATTATACTTTTGTTCACGGTAATATCTGCGACAGAACTCTTGTTAGAGAGTTAATTGAACAATCAGATTGCGTTATAAATTTTGCAGCAGAATCACACGTTGATAATTCGATTAAACACCCAGAAATTTTTATCGAAACAAACGTACAAGGGACATTAAACTTACTTCAAGCAAGCAAAGAAATTGGTGTTGAAAAGTATTTACAAGTTTCAACAGATGAAGTTTATGGCTCATTAGGGAAAACAGGTTACTTTTATGAGACAACTCCACTTGCACCAAATAGTCCTTATTCTGCTTCAAAAGCAAGTGCAGACATGCTAGTTAGAGCATATAGAGAAACTTACGGTTTGCCAACCTTAAACACAAGATGTTCAAACAATTATGGACCTTATCAATATCCAGAAAAGTTAATCCCATTCTTTATTTCACAACTTTTAAAAGGGGAAAAAGTTCCCGTATATGGTGATGGCTTAAATGTAAGAGATTGGCTATATGTTTACGACCACTGCGAAGCAATCGATACGGTTTTACATAAAGGAAAAATCGGCGAAGTTTATAATATCGGCGGACATAACGAAAAAACAAATATGGAAATTACTCACTTAATCCTAGAGGCCATGGGTAAAGACGAAAGTTCTATAAAATATGTTGAAGACCGACTCGGACATGACAGAAGATACGCTATTTCTAATGATAAAATAACAACAGAACTTGGCTGGAAACCATCAATTACTTTTGAAGAAGGTATAAAAATTACAATCGATTGGTACTTAAATAATCAAGATTGGATTAAATCTATCGAAGAAAAGAAAGTGAGTTTGGCATAATGAAAATTCTTGTAACAGGTGCAAATGGAATGCTTGGGCAAGATTTATGTCCAATATTGGAAGATGAAGGGCATGAAGTTGTCGAAACTGATATCCATAATTTAGACATAACTAATGAACAAGAAGTTATAGAATTTTTTCTAGAAACCGAACCAGATGTAGTTATTCATTGTGCAGCATATACAAATGTTGATGAAGCAGAAAAAAATATAGAAATTGCTAGAAAGATAAACGTTTTAGGTACTGAAAATATTGCAAGAATTAGTGCAAAACTTGATATTGCAATGGTTTATATTTCAACAGATTATGTATTTGATGGTAAAAAAATAAAACCTTATTTGCCAACTGATACAACAAATCCTATAAACAATTATGGTCAAACTAAATTAGAAGGCGAAAAAGTTGTTCAAAAACATTGTAAAAAATATTTCATTGTAAGAACTTCTTGGCTATACGGGACATACGGTAAAAATTTTGTTGAAACAATGTTATCATTAAAAGATGAACCTGAATTAAAAGTTGTTAATGATCAAATCGGTTGCCCTACTTGGACTATCGAATTATCAAATGGTATTGCAAAAATAATAGAAACTGACAATTATGGAATATACCACGTTTGCGGAAGCGGTGAAACAAGTTGGTATAATTTTGCAAAAAAAATATTTGAATTCTCAAACGAAAAAGTAAATTTAATCCCTTGCTCAAGTCAAGATTTTCCAAGACCAGCAAAACGACCATCATATAGCGTTATGGAAAATAACAAAATTTGTAGAAAATGGGAAGCAGCACTTAAAGATTATTTAGAACTTAGAGAGGTATAAATTATGAAAGGAATTGTTTTAGCGGGCGGAAACGGAACAAGATTATATCCAAGTACAAAAGTTGTTTCAAAACAACTTCTACCGGTTTATGACAAGCCAATGATTTACCATCCGATATCTGTTTTGATGTTGGCTGGAATCAGAGATATTTTAATAATTTCTACCCCTCACGATATCTCAAATTTTGAAAAACTTTTAGGTGATGGCTCACAATTTGGTGTGAAATTTACATATAAGACTCAACCAAGTCCAGATGGCTTAGCACAAGCATTTATTTTAGGCAAAGAATTTATTGGAAATGATTCTGTTGCAATGGTTTTGGGTGACAATATTTTTTATGGTGCTGGTTTTTCAAAAACATTAAAAGATGCGGCAAAACGTACTGAAGAAGGGAAAGCAACCATTTTTGGATACTACGTTAAAGACCCTGAAAGATTTGGTGTCGTTGAATTTAATGAAAATGGTAAAGCAATTTCATTAGAAGAAAAACCGCAAAATCCAAAATCAAATTATGCCGTAACAGGATTATATTTTTATGATAACAAAGTTGTAGAATATGCTTCTTCACTAAAACCATCAGCAAGAGGCGAATTAGAAATTACAGATTTAAACAAAATTTATTTAGAAAATGGAAACCTATACACAGAACTTTTAGGTAGAGGTTTTGCATGGTTAGACACAGGAACCCACGATTCTTTAATCAAAGCAAGCCAATACGTTCAAACAATTGAGGATAACCAAGGCATAAAAATCGCTTGTCTTGAAGAAATCGCATACAGTGCAGGCTTTTTAACTAAAGAAGAAATTTTGGAAAACATAAAAGATTACAAAAATAATGAATATTATAATTACGTTAAAAACATTGTAAAATAATTTTATTATTTTTATTAAATCTGACAAAAAATATTTTTAGAGTTTTTGCATGAAATATGACTGCAGTAAACTTGGTTACCCCAAAAATTCAATCATTCATAAATGGCCCAAAAGACAATTTGGTTCGTACTCTTTCAATGAAAATCCCCAATAAATATTTTGGCAATCTTTGTATTAAATCAGATGTAACACAACCAAAAATGGATGTTTTTGAGACAAAAATATTCTGTCCAAATGGTCACAAAATTGGTTATGAAGAGTTTATTATGAATGCTAATGATAGTATAGAGGGTTTATACATAGAAACTAAAAATGAATTTAAGAATTGTGGAGCACGAATTGGGGAGTTATTAAGATTAACTTCTATAATTGAATTTTTAGAAAACAAAAAGGGGAAATTTAATATATATTCAAAAGAAACTGCCATATTATTTCACACAAAATACAAATTTGAACCTAATATGACCCAATTCTCACAAAGAAACAAGTTACTTGAAACAATTCTCGAAGATAAAAATTGCAAAGATGAAAAACTCATTGAAAAAGCAAAAACTACTTATAAAGAGATTATAGAAGGAACTATAGATGCAGAAAAGCATAGAGAATTATGTAAACAAACTAACGAAATCGCAAAAGATTATATAAATTATGTACAAAATAATGTAGAAAATCCTAAAACACACCCTTTTAAACATGGAATTAACATGGTCCTAACAAGAGAAAAAGTCCTTGAGAACAAAGACTTTTTCAACCAACTATTTAAAAATCACGGGATTGATTATACAATATAATAACTTATTTGTTTAATAAATTATTAACTGCAACAGCATTACCACTTGTTAATGTTTGAATAACCTCAACTGCTTTTTTCAATTGTACATCATCCTTATTTTTAATGTGTTCTTCTGTTAATTCAACAATAATATCAGGTTCAATTCCTTTTTTATTTATATCTGTTCCACTTGGAGTTAAATATTTTTGAATTGTAATATTTATACCTGAGCCATAAGCAAGTTTGTTGATTTCTTGAACCAAACCTTTACCAAAAGATTGTTCTCCAATAATCAACCCTCTATGATTATCTTTGATAGCACCAGAGAAAATTTCACTCGCTGAAGCAGAACCTTTGTTAATAATTACAACAATAGGTTTTGAAGTTAGAACACCTTTTGACGCTCTTTGAGTTTCTTTATAACCATCTCTATCAACTGTACTAACAATAATTCCACCATCTAAAAACATATCAGAAATATAAATTGCATTACTCAACAAACCACCTGGATTTGAACGTAAATCAACAATAAAACCTTTTTTATCTGTTGAATTTACCAAAATGTCACTAAACTCTTGTGCTGCATTTCTGCTAATAAATGAACTTAATCTTATGTAAGAAATTTCATCAGGAATTTTCACATCATTTGGAACTTTTTGAGAAACTGATTTAATTTCAATTTCTTCTCTCACGATAGTGTAAGATTTTGGTTCACAATCTTTGCGTTTAATTAACAAGGTTACTTTTGTACCTTCTTTCCCTCTAATTTGATCTGCGGCTTTATCAACAGTAATCCCTTTTGTGCTTCTACCATCAATCTCAAGGATTTCATCATCGGCCAATAAACCAGCTCTTTCCGCAGGAGTATCTTCGATAGGTGCAATAACCATCAATTTACCATCTTTTACACCAATTTGAATACCAATACCTTTTAAAGAACCTTTAATAGAACTTGTTTCTTCTGCAAATTCTTTTGGATCTAAAAATTTAGTATAAGGGTCATTTAAACTTGCAATCATCGTATTGATTGCTACATAAGCATCTTCATTTGTTTTAATTTCTTTGTCATATTTATGACGCCATTTAGACCAATCCTGACTATTATTTGTTTGATCAACAAATTTTGTATTAACTAATCGCCATACGTTATCATACAACTCTATCGGCGTTGATGCCATACAATAATTTTTGACAACACAACCGAATAGTATCAAAAACGTCCATAAAAATATAACACTTTTTCTCATAATATTTCTCACCGTTCACATCCTCCATCTACAAAACTATAGATGTTTTAGAATTATTTTTGTTCCATAAACAATATAATACCATATTTATTAAAAAATGTGGAATATTACAATTCCACATTTTAACTTTAATATTTTATTTATGATCAAACTGTAACAGTTTAAAACCTTTTTTCTCGTGCGGATGAGCATCTGGTAATTCGTAACACTTGATACACCTTGCTTCATAAGTCTCATCGCCACCAATCATAATCAATGGTGAATTTTTATCCGCAGGTTTGCCGTCAATTAATCTTTGAGTACGAGTCGCATGATCGCAACCACATTTCATGCATACAGCATGTAATTTATCAACAATAGTAGCAATACACATTAACTCAGGCATTGAGCCGAATGGTTCCGCTTTAAAATCAAGTTCCAAACCTGTTCCGATAACTCTTTTACCGTCACTCATTAGTTTTGAAATAACTTTTACAATATTGCTATCAAAGAATTGTAATTCATCAATCGCAACGATTTCATCTTCAGGTTTTACAACACTCAAAATTTGAATAGAATTTTTAACTTTAATAGCATCTAGCCATAAACCATTTCTTGACTCTATATAATCACCTTTTGCACGTGTATCCACATCAGGTGAAATAACTTTAACTTTCTTCTTTGCAATAATACAACGTCTAATTCTGCGTAAAAGTTCTTCAGTCTTACCACAACTCATTGGACCTGTAATTAATTCAAAGCAGTATCTTTCTCCCATTTTTAATCAATCCCCAAAAAATGTACTTAACACAATTATTATACTTCGCCAAAAAATTTTTGAGAAGTAATCATTACGGAATTGTTAAGACAAATTTTAATGAATTTCGTATTTTGAATTTTTGCCTAAAACCTTGTCTTTTAGGCGTTTTAATCCAATTCCATAAAAATATTTTAATTGTTCTGGGAAATTATATTCAATATCTAATAAATACATGTCATGGACGATAAATTCTTTTATTAACATGATAATATCGCTATTCTTTGTCCAAGTAACTTTTTCCTCTGAACTTCCAAATAAACCCTCATTATCATCAACTAATAAAAAGATTTTTCTACCACCTAATGTACGTTCAATTTCTCTGCCATTTCTATGCTTAAATATTGTCCCAAATGTACATTGAAAGTTATCATAACCAACAATTTTTATTTCTAAACCTCTATTATAAGCATCAAATAAATATTGTTCTAAATATTTAAAATCATAAGACCAGATTTCAAGATAAATTTCCTGTTTTGCTGATTTAATTATTTCGATAATTTTATTTCTAATTTGGTTTTCACCACTTACAGAATGTATCGGTTCATTATAATCAACTTTTACATCAGGCAATTTTTTTTCTAAAAACTCTAAATTTGCCTCAACTTTTCTGCGAAATCTTTTTGTTAATTCTTTTGGCTTTACAGGAGTAAATGTTTGAGGTTTTTCACCGGAACTTGTTACAATTTTTTCGTTTTCCAATGCTTTTAATGTATCATAAGCACGAGATTGAGGAATATCAGCAAGTTGTGCAACTTCATACCCAGTTGCAGGATACTTTTTTAAAAGTGCAACATAAACTTTCGCCTCATAACTATTAAAACCAAGTTCTTTTAAACTCTCAATGACTTCATTCATAAGGTGATTATAGCATATTTTAGGCTACCAGACAACCTTTTCAATGAGTTCAACTTCGTATCCATCAGGATCTTGAACAAATGCAATTTTTGTTCCTTTGCCATTCAAATCAAACGGTTCGTACAAATATTCATAACCCATTGAGTGCAATTTTTCTGTAAAATTATCTAAAGATTCAACAGAAAAAGCAAAATGCCCAAAACCTGTGCCCAAATTATATTGATTATTTGCAGGAGGTTCATCATTATATGTTAATTCGATTTGATTACAACCATCCTCATCAGTCAAGAAATACAAATCACAATCATCTAATCTTTTCTTTTTTTCTATTGTCATATTCAGTAATTCTGTGTAAAATCTCAAAGATTTATCGATATCAGCAACTCTAATCATTGTGTGTAATAATTTCATAAAAACTCCTTTTTTAAAAAAATTTTATCATAAAAATCATAAATAATAGTTAATTCTTGAAGTTCTGCTTTTTTCTAATATAATTGAAATTATGAAATATAGAGAAAATGTTAGAAACTTTTGTATAATAGCCCACATTGACCACGGCAAATCCACATTAGCCGACAGATTATTGGAATATACCGGTACTGTTGCACAAAGAGATATGCAAAATCAATTGCTTGACTCTATGGATATTGAACGCGAACGTGGTATCACAATAAAATTAAACGCAGCAAGAATGAATTACAAAGCCAAAAACGGCAAAGATTACGTTCTTAATTTGATAGACACCCCTGGACACGTAGATTTTTCATATGAAGTTTCTCGTTCATTAGCGGCATGCGAAGGTGCATTGCTAATCGTTGACGCAACTCAAGGGGTTGAAGCACAAACTTTGGCAAACGTATATTTGGCTGCTGAACAAAATTTGGAAATCATTCCTGTCATAAATAAAATTGACTTACCTTCAGCAGATGTTGAACGTGTAAAACAAGAAATCGAAGAAGTTTTAGGTATCGATGCTTCTTTAGCAATTCCTGTTAGTGCAAAAACAGGCGTTGGTGTTGAAGAAGTTTTAGAAGCCGTTGTAGATTTAATTCCACCTCCTGTTGATAAATCAGAAGAACCTTTAAGAGCATTAGTTTTTGATAGTGCCTATGATTCTTATTTAGGTACAGTTTGTTTATTTAAAATTATGGACGGTGAAATCAAACTTGGTGATAAAGTTAGATTTATGGCAACAGGAAAAGAATACGATGTTGTTGAATTAGGCTATTTAACCCCAAACAGAGTTCCTTGTAATAAATTAACTTGCGGAGATGTAGGTTATTTTGCAGGTTCAATCAAAGAAATCACGCGTTTTGTAGGCGATACTTTAACAACCATCGAAAACCCAGCAAAAGAAGCCCTACCAGGTTATCAAGAAGCATTACCAATGGTATTCTCTGGTTTATATCCTGTTGATAACGAAGATTATCATGATTTGAAAGAAGCTTTAGAAAGATTAAAACTTTCTGATAGCAGCATCACTTTTGAGCCTGAAACATCAAGTGCATTAGGTTTTGGTTTTAGATGCGGATTTTTGGGCATGCTCCATATGGAAATTGCACAAGAACGTTTGGAAAGAGAATATGATTTAGACCTTGTAACAACCGCACCATCAGTTGTTTACCACGTTCATACAACAGCAGGTGAAATGCTTTCTATTGACAACCCTGCAAACTTACCACCTGCAGGTCAATGGGATTATATCGAAGAGCCTTATGTAAAAGTTGATATTATCGCTCCAAATGAATATACAGGAACTTTAATGGATTTAACACAATCAAAACGTGGTATCTTCATTAACATGACTTACATTGACAAAGTTCGTGTAAACCTTGAATATCATATTCCATTGAGCGAAGTTATTACTGATTTTTACGACCAATTAAAATCAAGAACAAAAGGTTATGCAAGCATGGATTACGAATTCTGTGACTACAAACGCTCAAGCCTTGTAAAACTTGATATTATGCTTGCAGGCGAAGTGGTTGACGCACTTTCTGTAATCTGCCACAAAGACAATGCTTTCCACATTGGTCAAAAATTAACAGAAAAATTAAAAACAATAATCCCACGTCAAATGTTTGAAGTTCCAATTCAAGCAGCGGTAGGTGGCAGAGTTATTGCAAGAACAAATATAAAAGCGCTTAGAAAAAGCGTATTAGACAAATGCTACGGTGGTGATATTACTCGTAAACGTAAACTTCTTGAAAAACAAAAAAGAGGTAAAAAACGTATGAAAGCAGTAGGTAGAGTAGAAGTTCCTCAAGAAGCATTTATGGCTGTTCTTAGCCTTGAAGATGAATAATATCATGCATTTTCACATGTTAACTTTTGTAAAGAATA
>JAZRSZ010000025.1:0-29392 GCA_045651695.1 Candidatus Gastranaerophilaceae bacterium | reverse complement strand
CATTATTAAATAAGGTTGAAGAAAAACTAAAAGTTGAAACAAAAAACAAAAAACTTACATTATTATTAGCGTTGGGTTACGATATAATTTCTATATTATTTTTATCTTTACCATTATTTAAAGAGACAGATCTTATTACTGTACTGTATTTCCCAATATTTTGGGGAATATTTACTTTTGGTGGTATTTGTATGTTTTATATTGGATTGTTTTTATATTGGAAAATACGAAATAAAGAAAGGTTTTTCTGATTTAATTTAGAACATTTTTGTTTGTTTGATTACTACCCCAAAGCAGACTATAACCAGAGGCCACAACACCTAAACTATTATGGTAGCTTGCTTACAAAAGGACTCTTTTAAATTGGCGAAAGAGAATTCGCCACAAATAACAGAGAAATTCTCTGAAATTTGAGTTTTAGAGATTCTCACCAAATGACTAAACCCCACACAGTACGGGATTTTTGCATAAAAAAAGAGACCTGCAATTGGTCTCTTTTTTAAATGGTGGAGGTTAGGAGATTCGAACTCCTGACCCCCTGCGTGCAAAGCAGGTGCTCTACCAGCTGAGCTAAACCCCCACGGGTGTTATGAACTTGTCACATCTTCTATTGTACATGAAGAATTTTTTTTGTAAAGTCTTTATTCTATTTTTTCTTCAAATTTTTTTAAAAAATATTCTAATCGCGTCTTATCGTGTAAATGCCACCACCCAATTAAAACCTCGAAAGCCGTTGCCTGTCTGTATTCTGATTGATTTGAACGTCTAGCAATCGGAACTGATAAGTTTCTGCCTCTGCGCATCAATTCTAATTCCTCTTCGTTTAATTCTTCCTCAATCCACTGCAAAAGCCCCGCCTGAAATGATGCCTTTACCCTGTCAGTTGTCATTTTATGCAAATCCATTGAATTCTGTGTTCGAATAATCGTGTGTTCTCTCACAAACAATTCCCAAACGGCGTCACCAATATATGCATAATTTTTTAACTTCATTTCCATATCCCAATTCTACTATAAAAATTTACAATTTGTGTTTCATTTGTCACTGTGCCATAATAATCTTAAATAAAGGAAATCTTATGAAAAAACTTTTAATAACTATATCTTGCATCGCTTTATCAATTTCTCAGGCAACTGCAAAAGAACACTTTAAATATCGCAAGTTAGCCCCTGTGACAACTATGCACAACAAAATTTATGATAAATCATTCACTGATTTGCGTGATGAAATGAAAAAAGAACGATTAGCAATTTCTAATGCGCTTCAACTTTCCGACGAACAAGCACAACTTCGTGATGAATTGGTTAAAAATACTTCCCAAATCCTAAATGAAAAGTTCTGTGCTCTTTATTCAGAAAAAACAAATCTAAAATTACTTAAGTATGAAAATGCCCCAGAACAAGTAATTAAAGAACAAGAAAAGAAAGTCGATGCACTTTGTAATGAAATTGGCGATATAATCAGGCAAGAAAATAAAGATTATAAAAAAATTCTTGATCACCCGCAACGTTCAAAATTGCGTATGATTGAAAAACTTCAACGCAAAACTTTAAAAGATGCAAAAAAACAAAAAAATTACAGAAAATCTAATCCAAAAATGAGAGAATTTGCACCAAAAAGAATATAAGAAAAAGGCTTTAGTTTTCTAAAGCCTTTTTTATCCATTTATTTTCCCCTATAAATCTAAATTTTAAAATAACTTCTGATTTTCGTCACAATATCCGCAATAAATTTTGAGATATCGAATGGTTCATCTTCTTCAAAATCGAATTTACCGCTTACTGTAAAAGTATCAATTTCAGGTTTTTGGGCAAAAATATTGATTTCTTCTTTTTTTTCTTTTTCGCCCTTACGTCCTTGGCTCATATAACCCAAATTACCGCCACCGCCGTCGTTTTGCATATTCGCCGCGGCTTTGATAACTGGCTTTTGGCTTAGTACATTAACGTCAAAACTCATGGTTTTGTCCCCTTAGTTTTTCCCTTACTTATATAAAGTATTTTTCATGAAGAAATGTTACAATTTTGGGGTTTTTGTAACAAAAAATTTACAAAACGTTATGGCTTTTATATTTAATTATAGTTTGAGTTTTAAACCCTATTTCAAATAAATCACGTTTTCTAATAGCAGGTGTTAAATTTGGTAAAAAATCAAAATTACTTGGTGTCACTATAATTTCTGTTATGTTAAATGTCTCATCATAATTTAATTCAATATTCTTCACTAGATTTTTGTGATCTGTGTCGAGTCCATCGGCAAGTTTTAAAATACCGCCCAAACGTTTAACAATTTTTCGTTCTTTTTTGTCTAAATGGCAATATATTTCGTGTTCGTGTTTGTTTGGTAATCCACCTTTGTGGTATCTCGCGATACAAGAAATGATTTCTTTTTCCGTTTCGTTAAAGTCATCAAGCCCGTATTTGAGAATCATTTGTTGGCTGTTTTTATTATGGCTACCTTCTTTTTTGTAGTAACCAATATCATGTAAAAGAGCCGCGGCTTTTAAATATTCTTTTTTACGAGTTCCCATTTCTTTTATTTTTTTTGTGACTTCGTCAAAAAGTATTAAAGATAGTCTTTCAACTTCTTTTGCGTGAGTTTTATCACCCGAAAACTTTTTTAATATTTCTTCGCTATTCATACTGTTAAGTTTATCATAAAAATTGTATTGAATTTAATTTATGGTATAATTTACTTATGGAAGAAGCAAATAATTTTGGAGAGGGTTTTTATTTACCGCCGGAGGTTTTAGATAAAATTCAACAAAATATTCAAGATATTATTTTGAATTTTAATGTGCCGGAAGGTAATAAACTCGACGTAATTAAAAAAATTAACTTTATGTATTCTCAAACTCGTCATATGTCAGTTACAGATCCTTTGACTGGTTTGTATAACCGTCGTCATTTCCAAGATAATTTGGATAGAGAATTTTTGCGCGCAAAACGATATGGAAATGATTTGAGTTTTGCGATTATTGATATTGATGATTTTAAAAAAATAAATGATACTTATGGTCATAGTTTTGGAGATTATGTATTAAAGGAAGTTGCATATTTAATTTCACAAACTTTTAGAAAAACTGATTTAGTTTTTCGTTATGGCGGAGAAGAATTTGCGATAATTATTACTGAAACTTCAAAGGAAAATGCAATTGTTCCATTGGAAAGATTGCGTCAAACTATTGCAGAGAATTTGTTTATTTTTGATAATAAAAAAATTAATGTTACTGTTAGTATTGGTGTTGCTGATGTTTCTGATGAAACTGAAACAACTCAAAAACTTTTTGAAGATGCAGACAAGGCTCTATATACAGCCAAAAATAATGGTAAAAATCAAATAAGAATTACTCATCCTTAAACATATTTTGGAATTTGACACATGCTGCAAGAGCGTGTTGTACAGCATCCATTTTAACCATAGATGCATTTTGTGGAACTCCGAGTTCTTTCCAATCTGCAGAATTTGGAAATCCGCCTTTAAGTGGTCCTTTTTGGATTTGTGCATAACGTAAAAATTTTATGCCTGTGTCAATTGATTTCATTATCCGAAGTCTTAATCTATCGTCATGTATGCAGTTATATGCTGCAATTAAACCTTCAATGATACAAGCAATATTGAGAGGTTTAATATTGTCGGTAAATGCACCGTAGTAGTTGTCATTTTTATCCAAAATTTGTCTTGGTAAAACTTGTTCAATCATTTTCACAACGTGTTGGGTTAAAAGTTCTTTTTCTTCATCTGTAAGTTTATGATTAGGGGTATCGAAAAGTTTTTCTGTTGCAAGGATTGCATTATAGTCGAATTGGACTTCTTTTCTATCTTTGCGTTTTTCCGCCAAGTATAAAAGACCTTTTTTAGCACCTTCAAGCCATTTTCTTTTTGGATTAAATTTGTATAAATGCAACAGGCCAAAAGGAGCATCACCTGTGAAATTTAGGTTTGTATTTTCATCTCCTACACCGTCGTGTTCAACGTCATAATAATTAAAAAACTGTCCTGATTTAAGTTGCATAAAAAGTAAAAATTGGCCCATACCTTCGAAGATTTCATCAGCAATTAGGCCTTCTTTTCTTAAATCAGAAAATGCAACAAGAGCCATTGCGGTTGAAGATAATTTTGCCTTTTCGCATTTTAAACCTTCTTCTTCAGGGTTGGATATTGCGGCGTATCTTCCAAATCCAATATCTTTTACATAGGTATCAACAAAATATTTTGCAGAAGTTCTACGACGTTCAGCCAAGCCTTCTATGTTTAATTCCTTTTCACAAAGCCTCAATGAATAAAGCATTCTGGCATGGTTTGTGGTGTTATAAGTTGCTTTATTGGTTGAGTATTTATCTTTTAAATTACGAACATAAACAAGTCTGCCGTTATCTAGCATGTTTTCGTTTACATATTGTAAGGCATATATAATTGTGTTGTGAATTTTTGAAAGACTGTTTTCGCCTCGCATGTATTTTTTAGCATCTTTTGCAATGAAATAACCGAATATTCCGATAGAAATAAATACTAATAAAATATACAACACATTTAAAAATTGACCTTCCATAAGCCAATTGTATCATACCGCCTACAAAAAATCAAAACAATGATTATTGAGGAGGGAATTGTGGTATAATTAACTTATGAAAAAGTTTTTGGCTACATTGTTATTGTTGTTGCTTGCAAATCCTTGTTTTGCGTACGGGATTCCAAAAAATTTTAATATTCACAAACCATATATTTCAATGTCTTTTGATACGGCGATGAGTAGGCAAAAACCTTTTCTTTTGGTTTTTGCGAGTTCTAAAAAACCGGCGACATTTATTAAATTTATTCCGATTGGGAAAATGGTTTATTTGAATTTTGAAAAGGATTTTAATTTTTCGCTTATAAATGTAGAATTTCCAAAAGAAAATGGTGATTTGTTAGAGTTTTTCCAGCCAGAGACATTGCCATCGGTTTATATTGTTGATCCAATGACTAGTAAATTTTTATATGTAGATAGCCAATATTACAATTCTGTTGATATGAAGGCCATTTTAACCGAATATAAAAAGGGTTTTAGTGAAGAGGAATAGAGTTTACTGATTGCAGATTACCAATTCGCAATTGTTTTAACTAAAATGTTACAAAATATAAATAAAAATATCGTATTGAGCAATAAATTTATTTTAGATGTTTTAGAGATTTTAGAGAATACAAAAAGGAGAATGAAAATGCAAATAAATGGTAATTACAACGTGAATTCAATGAATTTTAAAGGTGTAGCCTCAAATAAAATTGGACAAGCGGTTAAATTTGAAAACCAAAAAGATTCTTTTGAACTATCTTTTAAAGGTGAATCTTCTAAAACTGTAGAACAAAAACAAGATCTTTTACAAAATGCAAGATCACAAGCGGCAGGTTGGAGTATTCTTTTTGGTCCTTTTAGTACATTGTACTATGGTTTGCGTTCAGAAAATAAAGTAGCAAAACAGTTTGATTTGGATCCAGAACAAGATAAACAATTTATCAAAAAAATTAAACGTCAACAAATGGTATGCACAATCCCTTCTGTGATTCCAGGTGCTGGTATTGTACCAGGTCTTATATGCTGGTTGTACAATAAAAATTTAGATTCTTCTAAATTAGAAGTTTAAGAGGTTAATAAAGCAATATAATAAAAGAGGATAAGAATTATTCTTATCCTCTTTTTAATTTACCCTGGATGCGATTCGAACGCATGACCTACCGCTTAGAAGGCGGTTGCTCTATCCAGCTGAGCTACCAGGGCATATTTTTATTTTACCATAAAAAAATATTTTGCAAGTGCTTCGTAAAAAATGGGTTCACAACTTGCGAACCCATTCTGATTATTTGATATTATTTAAATTCAAACTTGCTTTTTTAGGTTTTGGTGATGATGACTTTGAAGTCTTTTCATTATTTGAACCTTTGCCAAATGTCATTCTAAAACCTAATGATAGAGCAACGCCTGTTCTGCCACCGTTACGTAACATTGTTTGGAAGAAGCCTGTGCATCTTTCGCCCCAACGTTTTTGAACACCAACACCGTATTGTACATAAGGTTTTGTGCTTAATTGTGGCAAACTTACTTCTCCTGCATTTATTCTTGTGTCGTCCATAATGTTCCATACCATTTGAACGCCTAAATAAGGTTGCCAGCCGTGTGGTAAGTTGCCAATAAATCTAACACCTGGTGCCAATTGGATTGCGTGTAGTGGGCTAGAATCCATTCTAACACCAGCAGCATTTGTATAATCAAATGTGTTTACAAATGTGTAACTCATTAGCCAATTAGGTTGGATAATGAACTTACCTTTTGCTAGTTCCCAATTGTAGCCTGTTTTAGAAGCAATACCAGCCATTAGCATTGTGATATCTTCGTTTCCATACATGGAGCTCGCTTGTGCAACACTTGCGCCTGTGCTTAATGTTAAACCTGTAAAGAAGTTATCTTTATACCAAACTGCTGTTCCACCAATTTGTCCACCGTTTTGGTAAACACTTATACCATCATAAGTTTGGTGAGAACCGTTGTATGCTGCATATCCAGAATATACAAAATCCCAACCGTTTTTCAATTCAATTATGTCAGAATCTCCTCCAAGGAATGTTCCATACATAACGTTGTTTACATTTGGACCATTTCTAAAGTTTACTCTTTCAAATGAAGCATAAGGTCTTATCCAACCGCCTGCATTTTCTTCTGCAATTTGGTTTGGTGAGAATGTTCTTAAATTTGCGCCATCATATGCGTAACGATTTCTCATTTTCATTACTCTGCGTTCTTCAAGAGTTAAATTCATTCTCATATCCATATTGTTGAACGCTTGATCATATGCGTTTAACATTGTGAAATAACCACCGGTTTGTGCTGCAACTGCTGAAGAGAATGCTGCTGGGTTATAACTTCTATAGTTATTGTTGCCACCTGTTGCTGCGATACCAACTGTTAGTAAACCTGTAGTAGGGTCATATGTTGGTGTGTATTGGTAAACAGGAGAAACTATTTTGTTTGGCAACTCCATTTGTATAGCAGATGCTAATTCATTTTTTACTGATGCAGATACACTGCTGCTAATTGGATTTAACACAATATTATCATTAGATAATGCTTCAGTAATATTTGTTGGCAAATTAGGATTGATTGTAATTGTACCGTTTGTGTTGTTTGTAAATCCTGCAACATTTAATGTATCCATTATTCCATCTGCAAGACTTGAATCAACGCTTATGTTTATATTAGATGCATTTAAAATTAGATTTTGTGTTACTAATTCATTATAAGAACCGTCAGCAAGGTTTATAGAAGCATTGTTTGCGTTTAATTGTAAATTAGCATTTGCAATATTTGTTGCTGAATTTGCAAAAGTTAAAGTTCCTAGTGAATTTTGAACAACAGTATTGCCGATTATGTCACTATTGAATAACATATTGCCAGAGTTCAATAAAATTTCACCAGAACCATTAACTTCTAATCCTAATTCGTTTCCTGATGTAATATTAAGTTTGCCATCATTTATGACTTGGTTTACTTCAACTAAATTTAATGCAGTTTTAAATTCACTATTATTTGTGATTTTTAAACTTTCTTGTGCAATTGTTGCGTTATTTGTTACTGTATTAACAATTTCAGTAGTTCCATCACCTTCGATTGTATTATTATTTGTGCCACCAGTAAGAGAAATTGTGGTTCCTGTATTATTTAAAATACTAGCACTTATATTATCAGCATTTGTTTCAAGACTTCCTGATGTAATATTAACAATATGTTGACTAATTGAATCATTATTAACAACATCACCTTGAATTTCGGTAGTACCATTACCTGTAATTGTATTAGTAAGTGTTCCGCCTGCTAAAATTAAACCTAAATCTTTGTCATTGTTAATTGTGCCATTACCGGAATCATTTGAATCTAATGTTACTGAACCATTTTGGATATTTAATGTTCCATTGATAGTTGTAGCAACTTCTTTTGCAATAATATCATTTGCATTATTAAGAATAGTTGTTCCATCAATAATTAAGTTTCCACCATTTGCTTGTAATGATTTATCAGCATTTGTTTCTATATTTTCGATAGTTAAGTTACCGCCATTTGCAAGAGTGATATTACCACTTGTCCAAGTGTCATTTGCACCATCAATTGTTACATCAGCAGAATCTGATGTATCTTTACCAATTTGTAAATTGCCAGTTAGATTAAGAACAACGTCATCAGCAATCACGTCACCGTTACCTAACAATACACTTGTTGAATCTATTGTTAAAGTACCTGTATTAGCGATTAACGAGCCTGTTTTATTAGCGGTTGGATGAGTAGAATCTGTTCTTGTTGTGTCAACGATATGAGAAAGAATTAAGTTCCCACCATTTAATTCAACTTGACCGTCCCAAGTTACTTTATCATATGCATCTCCACCATCAAGAGTAACTGTTCCACCTTGAATATCAATAACTGCATCGGAATTAATTGTTAATGATGCGTTGCTATCACCTGTTGTTAATGATCCACCAGTAATTGTTAATGTAGCATCACTGATAGTGATATTACCAGTACCTGTTACATTTGAATTAAGAGTATTATCACCAGTAAAATTAATATTTCCTGCGTTATAAATATCTGTTTCAAAAGAGTTTGTACCATTTTCAGAACTTACATTAATTGTGCCAACGTTATAAATATCGTTTAAAATGCCATTATTTCTTTCTGTATCAGTAACTGCAGTGAAAGTAACATCTTTAAGGCCGATAGTTCCTTCGTTGAATATTGCACCACCTTGCGCAAGTCCTGTTTCAGACTTAGCATAATTACCGGTAAAAGTACCCGTAATATTGGCAATTTGACCAACGTTATAAATTGCGCCACCTTTTGCATTTCCACTTTCGGAAACAGCATAGTTCTCAATAAAATCACCTGTTATGCTATTGATTACACCTGTAGAACCTGTTATATTGTTATAAATTGCACCCCCACGAACAAACCCAGAAACAGTTTCCGCATGGTTACCAGTAAAGTTACCAACTATTGTGGTTAATTTAGTATCGTTATAAACAGCACCGCCTTGAGCATATGCCGAATTTGTTGATACATAGTTATTAGTAAAATTACCTGTTAGTGTCGTAATATTTCCTGTTGAAGCAGAGTTGTATAATGCGCCACCTCTTGTATTATTTGCTTCACCAATAGCATAATTATTTTCGAAATTACCATTGAGTGAACCGATTAAATCTACGTTATAGATAGCACCACCAGCCGGAGAGTTTTTGCCACTTACATAGTTACCAATAAAGTCACCCGTAATAGATGTGATTTTACCATTCACATAGTTTGCTATAGCACCACCAGTCGCTTGGTTATTTGGTGATAAAGCGTAGTTGCCAATAAAATCTCCATTTAAAGTGCCGATAATTTTTGTATTATGAATAGCACCACCTTGAGCGCCGTTGCTTGTTGCATTTGTTGATACATGGTTATCTCTAAAGTTACCGGTAATAGTTGTTAATTCAGCATTTACACCATTGCTGTAAATCGCACCACCATACGCAAAACCAGTATTAGATGTCGAGTAGTTATTAATGAAGTCACCCTCAATTAATTGAATTTTACCATTACCGTTAAATATTGCACCACCAACTGAACTTCCACTTTTTTTAGTTTCTGTATAATTCCCAACAAAATCACCAGCAATTTTTGTGACTATGCCTTCATTATACATAGCCCCACCCCAAGCACTACCTGTATTGGTATTTGTTATGTAGTTACCTAAAAAATCACCTGTTACATCACCAAGTATTTTGCTGTTCCAAAAAGCACCACCTTGAATACTGCTGCTATGATCTTTATTAAAGTAATTGCCGATAAAATTTGCGGTTATATTATACCCCGCAGTAGATGTGGAATTATAAAAAGCAGCACCTCTTCTACTTGATGTCAGGTTAATGAAATTTTTATCAACCACATCTCCGGTTAAACCATCATCCAAGTTTGTATGAATTGTATCTGTACCAATTTTTACATCATAATCGGTATCTGTCCCAGTTGTTAGGGATGTACCACCCCATTTGTAATAATTATAATTGGTAGTTGAAGCAGATTCGTATGTTGCATTAATTTTATATTGATGACTAGTTAATTCTCCTGTTACAGCATCAATTTCAGACTTAATAATGCTACCGTGAGGGGTAGGAGAAACAACAGGGGTTACTTCTTCTAAACTATAACCATTTGCAGCGAAAACTGAGGGGGGGATTGTTAACAAACAAGCAGAAACGAGTAACAATCTTGTAAAATTATTTGAATGCATATTTTTTATTACTCCAGCAATCTTAATATATCTATAATTTTAACATATTTTTTATATACTTTCAACCCTAAAATATGTTAAAACATGTAAAAATTGTTAAAAGTACACTATACAGGACTTTACAAGGTTCAAAATTAGAGTTAGAATGCAATTGAGGTAATAAAATGATTAATTTATTTTTACAATTACATCATCATAGACATCATATCAACCTGAAGGGTTGTTGAATTGGTGCTGTGCTTGTAAATTTTATATAAATCAATTCTTATAACAACTTCTTCAGGATTCTCAAAGCACAGAAGTTGTTTTTTAGTATTAAAAGAATTGAGGTAATAAAATGTCTATAACAGGTATTATATCTGCAATAGGAAATAATAATAGTATATATCCATTATTAGTAAGGGATTGTTGTATTGAAGCCCCTTCAAAAATTCTTATTGCACGAAAAGAAAATTTAAAAGAGTCAAAAGAAGTTGCAAAAGATGCAACTAGAGAAAAATTTATTGATGAGTATTTAACTTCTGCCATTTGGTTAGGCGGAATTCCTCTTGTTGAAACATTATCTAATAAATTTATATCTAAAAAAGGTTTTAATCCAAGCGTGAACATAAAACTTTTTAAAGAAGAGGAAAAATCAACAGGTAAAGTAGTTCAAGGAATAGATTTTAATATTAATAAGTTTAAAGATTTTGAGCAAAAAGAAGTTAAACAGGCTGTTGAGGATTTAATTAAAGTGAAGAAAAATAAAGGTGCTTATGAAAAATTTCTTACAAAGAAATTTTGTGCAGCGACATTAATTCCGACTTTAATAATGGGATTTGTAATACCGCCTTTGAATTTTGCACTCACAAGACAGATTCGGCAAAAGAAAAATAGTTCAAATTTGCAGTCAGTAAATAGTCAAAATTTTGTTAATTTTACTTCTCAAAGAGAAAGTAAATTAGGTCAAATTATTTATTCTAAAAATAGTAATCAGCCAAGTTTTACGGGTAATTTGGTATCTTCAATAGCGAATTTGAGGACAATTGATAAAATGGCAATTTCAGATGGTGGTTTAACAATTGGTAGGATTACAACATCAAGAAATAAAGAGGAAGCATATGTAAATGCTTTTAGAATGATTGGTTCTATGATTTTGAATTTTGTAACTCCTGTTTATATTGCTAAAGGTTTAGATTCTTTGGCTAACAAATTGTTTGACATTAATGTTAATTTAGACCCTTTAATTTTAGATGATAAGGAGTTTATTTCTCAAATTAAGCAGGGAAAAGTAGAGTTGCCAAAATCAAATTCGGCAAAAGATATTATAGATTTTATTGACGAAAAACCAAAAAGTAAGTTTTCAAAATTTGCTGAAAAGTTGAAAAAAGTTTCTTATTTAGATTGCAGTATTCGTGATCCAAGAAAATATGTTGATGTAGATGATTTGGTAAATCACAAAATAGAACTTGAAAAGTTTATTGAGTTAGCGAAAAAATCAAATAATATAGATAAATTTGCAAAAAAAGCGAAATTAGTAAAAAGTTTAAATATTTTTGCAAATGTAGGTATAAGTAGTTTGCTTTTAGCAGGAGTATTACCAAAACTTCAATACCAATTTAACAAATTGGTAACAGGTTCTTATTTAGACCCTGGATTGAAATAAAGATAGTTTACTTAAATGATGAAAATATGCTATAATATGTTATTATTTTCTAGTAAATAAAGGAGAATTTATGGCTGATAACTTTAACATTATTAAATGTCCCGCATGTCAAAATGAAATGGTAAAGATTTTTATTCCAAGAGAAGGCATTAATATTGATATTTGTATCAATGGTTGTGGTGGTGTCTATTTTGACAATCGTGAGTTTAAGGCTTTTGATGAAAAAGCAGAAAATATTGATGAAATTACAAAGGCAATTGAGGGTAAAGAGTTTATACAAGTAAATCAAGATTTACCTAGAGTTTGTCCTGCTTGTGGTGCAAAAATGGTTAAAAATTTCTCAAGTGCGAAGAAAACAATTCAAGTTGATGAATGTTACTCTTGTGGCGGTAAATTTTTGGATCACGGTGAACTTTCTAAAATAAGAGATGAATATGAAACAGAAGAAGAACGTAGCAAAGATGCTGTTGCGCAGTTGTATGCTTCTGTAGGTCAAGATTTAAGACAACTAGAACACAATAGAGCAATGGCTCAAAGAAGCCGTTCTCCATTAAAGAAATTATTTAACAATTTGATTGGTTACTAGTTTATAAGAATAAATATATTGGTGCAAAATTTATTTTGCACCAATCTTTTATAGGGGGGAATGTTTTGTTAAACGATAAAGATACATTAGTTTTAATGATAGATATGCAAGAAAAACTTGTTGTAGGAACTTGTGCTGATAACGAAGTTAAACAAGCCGAAAAAATTATAAAAACAGCAGAAATACTTGATATTCCTGTTGTTGTTAGTGAGCAATATCCTAAAGGTTTGGGGCAAACTATTCCAAGTTTAAAAAATGAAAAACAAACATTTGTTGAGAAAACAGCCTTCTCTTTGCTTAAAGAAGATGGTTTTTTAGATGTTTTAAAATCGTATAATAAAAAACAAATTGTTTTGTTTGGTATAGAAACTCATATTTGCGTTTACCAAACGGCGATGGATTTATTGCAAAATGGGTTTGAAGTAATTTTAGTTAAAGACGCGTGCAAAAGTAGAAAAGATTTTGAATACAACACAGGAATTGATTTAATGCGTCAGAATGGAGTTCAAATTTCTAGTGTAGAGATTGTTCTTTTTGAACTTTTAAAATCTTCTAAACATCCAAGTTTTAAAGAAATTCAGCAATTGATAAAATAATTTAAAATCCTTTTTGTACTTCAATCTGTTTGTGCTATAATCTGTTAGAAAAGTTATTATAGAGGGAAGATTATGCTAACAGGAAATCAGATTAGAAAGTTATATTTAGATTATTTTGAAAAAGAATTGCAACACACACTTGTAGAAAGTTCAAGTTTAGTGCCAGATAATCCAACTGTTTTATTGACAACAGCCGGCATGTTGCAGTTTTTACCTATATTTTTAGGAATTGTAAAATCTCCATATAATCCTGCGCGTGCTACTTCTTGTCAAAAATGTGCAAGAGCAGGCGGTAAAGATTCTGATATTGAAAATGTTGGACGTACTCCACGTCACCATACTTTTTTTGAAATGTTAGGTAATTTCTCTTTCGGTGATTATTATAAAAAAGAAATTATTCCTTGGGCTTGGAAATTTGTAACTGAAGTTTTGAAATTAGATAAAGATAGACTTTGGATTACAATTTTTGAAACTGATGATGAAGCATTTGATATTTGGGTTGAAGCAGGCGTTCCTGCGGATAGAATTAAAAGAAAAGGTAAAAAAGACAACTTCTGGGGACCTCCAGGGGCTTCAGGTTCTTGTGGACCTTGTTCAGAAATTCATTATGATTTGGGCGAACAATACAAATGCTCTGATGATTGCGGAATTGATACTTGTGAATGCGACAGATGGGTTGAAATTTGGAACTTGGTATTTACAGAGTTATATCAAGATGAAGAGGGTAATCAATCACCTTTGGAATCTAAAAACGTAGATACAGGCATGGGTTTAGAGCGTATAACAATGGTTTGCCAAGGTGTTGCGTCTACTTTTGAAACTGATCTTTTAAGACCTATTATGGATGAAGTTTCAAAAATGTGTGGTGTTCCTTACAAACAGTCTGAAAAAACTGATATTTCGTTGAGAATTATTACTGACCACGCAAGATGCGTTACATTTTTAATTTCAGATGGCGTAATTCCAGGTAATGAAGGCAGAAGTTACGTTTTGAGAATGATTTTACGTAGGGCATTACGTCACGGTAAAATTCTTGGAATGGATTTGCCATTTTTGTATAAATTAGTTGATATTATCGTGGCAAATTACGGTGAAGCATATCCTGATTTAGTTAAAAATAAGGCAAAAATTGTTGATACAATTAAAAAAGAAGAAGAAAGATTCGCAAAAACTCTTGATAGAGGGTACAAACTTCTTGATGAGTTTATTGAACAGAAAAAAGACATTGATGGTGAAAATGCGTTTAAATTGTATGATACATTTGGTTTCCCTTATGAACTTACACAAGAAATCGCATTGGAAAATGGCTTAAAAGTTGATGAAGCAGGTTTCAAGGCTGCTATGCAAGAACAAAAAGATAGAGCAAAAGCAGCGACTGAAAAAATCAGTGTAACTGGCGATATAAAATATGCAAAAATTGAGGAAAGAGTTGGTTCTACTGAATTTATAGGTTACGAACAATCTGAGTGCGAAGCTGAAATTCTTGATTTTATTGAAGGTGAAGGCTATGTTGATGTAGTTTTAAATAAAACTCCATTCTACGCTGAATGTGGCGGTCAAGTTGGAGATAGTGGTGTTATCGAAAACGAAAACTTAAAATTAGAAGTTTTGACTACATTTAAAGTTAACGAATTATATGTTCATAGATGTCAAGTAGTAAATGGTGAAATTACAGTTGGTGAAGTTGTTTTAGCCAAAATTGATGTGGCAAGACGCGAAGAAATTAGAGTTCATCACACATCAGCGCACTTGTTGCAATCTGCATTGATAAAAGTTGTTGGTGATGAAGTCAAACAAGCGGGTTCTCAAGTTGAAGAAAATCGTATGAGATTTGACTTTACGTTCTCGAGAGCAATGACGCCAAACGAAATTCAAAAAACAGAAAATTTGATGAATAAATGGATTGGTGAAAAACTTCCTGTAAATACTCAAGTTATGGATATTGAACAAGCGAAATTAACTGGCGCAACTGCACTTTTCGGTGAAAAGTATGGTGATTTTGTAAGAGTTGTTTCAATTGGTAATCCAGAAGAAATAATTTCTCGCGAATTTTGTGCAGGTACTCATGCAACGAATATTGCTAATTTAAGATTAGTAAAAATAGTTTCAGAAGGTGCAATTGCAGCAGGCACAAGACGTATTGAACTTGTTGTTTCGAATGCAGCAATTGAATATTTAAATAATAAAGCAAAAGTTGTAAATGAATTAGAAGCAAAATTCAAAGTTCACACAGAAGAAGTTCTCGAAAGAGTAGAAAAATTAGCAGAAGAAAATCGTGAACTTCAAAAAGAATTAGTAAGAGTTAAGGAAGAACACGCAAGAGGTAAATTTGCAACATTTATTTCTCGTGCTCAAGATATTTCTGGTGGCAAATTATTTATTTCTAAGATTGAAGACTTTGATGCAGATGCAATTAAGGCAGGTGTGGAACTTTTGGCAAACAAATTGGGCGAGAGCATTATTGTTTTAGCAAATCAAAAAATGGTTGTTGTAAAAGTTTCAGATGGTTTTGTAAAACAAGGCATAAATGCTGGTAAAATCGTTGGTGAGATTGCTAGATTTACGGGTGCAAATGGTGGCGGACGACCAAACTTTGCTCAAGGCGGTGTAAAAGATGCCTCTAAATTAGACGAAATTTTAGCAAAAGTAGAAAGTGAATTGAAGTAATGACAATATTAAAAATTGAGAGATTACCACACAATAAATCTATTCCTCAATATCAAACAAAAGGTGCTGCTGGAATGGATTTGTGTGCAGCAATTGAACAACCAATAGAATTAAAGCCTTTAGAAAGAAAACTTATTCCTACAGGTTTAAAAATTGAATTAGAACATGGTTATGAGGCGCAGATTAGACCTCGTTCGGGACTTTCAATTAAACATGGTATTACTTTGATTAACTGTGTCGGAACAATTGATGAAGATTATAGAGGCGAGGTTTGTGTTCCTGTCGTAAATTTATCTAATGAAATTTATGTAATTCAACCAGAAGAAAGAATTGCACAAATGGTTATTGCTCGTGTTGAACAAGCAGAGATTGAAGTTACAACAGAATTAACTCAAACTGATAGAGGTGAAGGTGGTTTTGGTTCCACCGGTAAAAACTAATTCTTTTTCTTGAAAATAGAGATGTCATCCATACTTGCGTTAATATTCGCATCAAAAATATTTATATTTTTGACAGAATTTTCAGCAGTTTTATCTTCCCAGTAATTTTCTGGAAGTTTTGGTAAACCTATTTGATTTTTTTCTATCGGATCAAACATATTTTACTCCGCATTTATTAACGTAATTAAAGGACAAAACTTTAACAAATTATCATATAAAATTTACAATAGTTTACATTCTTGTGACGGTCAATAACATATCATTAGGAATACACAAATCTTGGATGCCCAAATTTGCGTTTATAAATAAGAATTCTAAGGTTTCATTGTGGCCAATATCTAGTTTGTCGAATGGAATACTTAAATCGAGAATTTTGTCATAAGTATATTTAATTTCTTTTGAAGATGATAAACGCCATACGTTACCTGGAATCGCTTTTATCATTCTTAGCAATTTTAATTCATCATTATGAATAGAAAGTTGAATTTCATTATGAAATTTTTCTTTAGAAACAGGCAAAACATTTTCCGTTTTGTTTATAAGTCTAATTGTAGAAAGAGAATGTTTTTTTGTCGCATTTCTTGTATAAATATACATTTGATATGTACGTTTTAATAAATCTTCATTTTCAAGAATATATTTATTTAAATAAAATCTTAAATAAAAGTTTTCTTTGTCGTAGCCAAAACAAATTCTATCAAATAATTTCGAATCTTTTAGGACAGGTCCATCAGGTATATCGATACAACCTGCGTTTAGCCAAGAGTCATCCTCTTTACTTGCGTCTAGTGCAGGAGTAAATTCTCCTTTAGGATATCTTGAAGGTTTTGTATAAATTGCTGTTAATGGTTCATCAAGATATTCTGGAACAGGTAAACCTAAATATAAATATACATTTTTTAAGTGTTCTCTAAAGATATAGTCAAATATATTATCTCTACCAGAATCGTTTGGTTCACCGTACCACCAGAACCAGTCACTACCCTCGCATATATAGATTTCTCTCATAGCGTAAGGTATATATTTATGGTCAGGGTTTTTATTTACAAACGCAGTAAAATCTTCGCGAACTCTTTTTAAATATATCCAAGCCAAATTTTTAAGTGGTTCGTCAATCCAAAGTTTAAAACTTTTGTTAATCCAAGAGCCGGAGGCGATTTTTTCTAGTTTCTTGTGATGTTTTTTGTTATCAATAAAATCGCTAATTAAAGTTGTTTCTAATGTTTCATCTTCTTCGATTAAAGTGTATAAAGTTTTCAAGAAAGATATTCCATCTTCCATATAGTTTTCCCAGCAGTTTTCACCGTCCATTGCTATTGTAAGCATATGTTTTGTATCAGGCGAGGATAACAATTTGCTTTGAATAACCTTAATTCTGTCGTACAAATCGTTTGCGGCTGCAATAGGATTATGGTTTGGATATTCAAAACTTATAAGATTTGGGATAGAGCCATCTCTGAAAATTATTTTTATATTTTTATTTTCTTTAGTCTTGTAATCGTAGGATTTTACTAAATGGAATGGATCTTCCAAGTGACCTCTGAAGTCTCTTATAAATTCAAAATTTAAGGATTCAGATAGAATATTTTCATCAGAGATTGTCCAATCAACCCCAATTGAAGCCAATAAATCGAGAGTTTTTGGGTCTATACATTGTTCTGATGGCCAAATGCCCCGAGGACGTTTGCCAAGTAATTCTTCTATTCTATCCATTGCAAATTGTGTCTGAAGTTTTGCATCAGACTGACAATTTAGCGTAAAATCTTTTTTAATATCTTCGCTATCTAAAAGTATTGGTAAGATAGGGTGATAATATGGGCTTGTTGATACTTCAATTCTTCCTTCTTCTAGATATTTTCTATAAGTAGGAATAATTTTTTTCATTATATCTCGTTGGATTTCTATAATTTTAACTCTATCTTCGTCGCTGTAATTTTTACCTTTTTTGCATAATTTTTTCAATTCTGGGTATTTAGTTTTATACACAGGGTCAAACCAAGCCAAGTTAAATAAAGCCATTAAATCAGAATATTCTTGGTTTGAAAAAATATTTATATCTGAATCAGAATTTTCTTGTAGTTTTTGGTAAAGTCTATGATATTCTTCAGATGTATAAATCATAGTTCTATAATTTGCATCAAAGAAGTTGTGTAATATAAATAATTTTGCATCATCAGACAATTCTTCAATAGGGGTAACGGTGAGTCTTGAGTGAATGTCGTGCATGTTTTTTTCTGCATAGTCAATGATTGAATCTAAGAGAATAGGTACGATATTAAAATTAAGTTTTAATTTTTTAAACTTTCCTAAAATTTCGACCATATCTAAGTAGTCTTTAATAGCATGAAGACGTACCCAAGGCATCAAATAATCGCCATTAGATGCAAGTTGATACGTTGGCTGATGCATATGCCAATAAAAAGCGATGGAAAGTTTTTTAGTTTGACTCATCATCTTGCACTTATTATATCATGATTTAGATTATTTGCAAAATGTTACTTTTTCAAGTAGTCTTCGAATGTTTTGATATTAACTTTATAACCACAACCTTCGTGCAGTTTTCCTGGGTAAAAAATTCTTTTTGCGGGGTATTTTCTACAAACTTTTGGTCGGTTCTTATAATCGGAACACAAACCCTCTGGTGTGACTAATTTACAGGCAAAAATAAAGTTTCCTTCATCATCTTTACCTTTTATATAAAATCTTCTATATGATGGGAATAAAAATTGCATTATTTTAAATTCTTTTTCTGTATAAGTGTCAACGCTGTACATATAGTTACAACATTTACCACATTTTTTGCATTCTCCGGTGATTTCATAACTTACCCGTTCTGGGACAAAATTAGATAAAAATTCGTTTATTATTACTTGTATAAAATCTATTATTTTCTTCATAAATTTGTTTATCCTTGTATTAACATGTTATAATAAAAAGGCGAAAAGGGGAATGTTATGCCTAGAAAATATAAGAAGAGAATGTCTGATAAGGAAATAGCGAGAAAAAATGTTAAAAAACAAAAAATCGAGAATGGATTTATCGCTAACTTAAAGTTTATTATGATGATGGGAGTGGCATTTGTATTAGCGGGTTTTGTTGCTTTACAATTATATTTGTCATCTCAACCACCTATCAAAAATTTAGAACAATTTAAACCAAATATTGTGACAAAATTTTATTCACATGATGGTGAAATAATTAAGACATTTACTGCATATACATTTTCAAAAGTTGAATTAAAAGACATTCCCGAAGAATTAAAAGAAGCGATTATAGCGACTGAGGATAAGAATTTTTATCATCACCAAGGTTATGACATTGTTGGTTTGGTTCGTTCTTCTGTTCAGAACATTTTGGCAAGAAGAGTTGTACAAGGCGCAAGTACAATAACACAACAATTAGCGAGGATTTTATTCTTATCTAACGAAAAAACATTTACTCGTAAGATAAAAGAATTGGTTATTGCGGCTCGCATAGAAAAAACTATTTCAAAAGATAAAATTTTAGAAATGTATTTGAACAATGTTTATTTAGGTTCAGGTGCGTATGGTGTTGAGGGCGCGTCAAAGATTTATTTTAATAAACGAATCAAAGAATGTACTTTACCTGAGTTGGCTTTGATTGCAGGTTTACCACAAGCCCCTTCTGTTTATTCACCTTATAATAATTTAGATAAGGCTATAAAACGACGTAATCAAGTTCTTAGCCGTATGTACAAAATGCGCTATATTACAAAAGAAGAATACGAAACTGCTAAAAATGCAGAAGTTAAATTAAATGAAATGCCTCAATTTTATACAACCAACAAAGCACCATATTTTTGTGATTACTTAATGAAAGAATTGGCAAAATTTGGGCTTGATGAAACAGAGATTATCCATGGTGGTTATAAGATTGTAACAACACTAGATTATAAAACTCAAAATGCGGCGAATGAAGCTGTACTTAAAAACCTTAAAGCGTGGGGCTTAACAGGTGATTCAAAACAGGCGGCAGTATTTTCATTTGATCCTACAGACGGCAGAATTTTGGCGTATGTAGGCGGAAAAGACTACACAAAAAGTCAATATGACAGGGTTACGCAAGCAATCAGACCTTCTGGTTCTGCGTTCAAACCATTTGTTTATGCTGCTGCATTAGAAAGAGGTTTAAGTCCAAATGATTTTATTGAAGATATGCCTGTAACAATTGGCGATTGGTCACCTCGAAATTATGGTAATAAATACAGAGGTCCAATACCTGTTTATAGCGCATTGATGGTTTCATCAAATGTATGTGCTGCAAGAGTTATACAAGCAGTAGGTATTCGTTCAGTAATTCAAATGGCAAGAGTTTTGGGTATAGAAACTCCTCTTGCATACGATTACACAATTGCATTGGGTTCAAATGGTGTTAAATTATTTGAATTTACAAGGGCATATGGCGCATTTGCAAATGGTGGATATGTAATTCAGCCTTACGGTATTGAAAGAATAGAAACTTCTCGAGGTAAAGTTATTTATGAAGCACCAAAAGCAAGAGTTTCTCATCAATTGAGTATGAGAACGGCCGCTGAAATGACTGCAATGTTGAAAACAGTAATTTCACACGGTACAGGTCGTGGTGCAAATATTGGTAAGCCTGCTGCTGGTAAGACAGGTACAACCGATGATAACAAAGACGCTTACTTTGTGGGTTATACTCCAAACATCGTTACTGGGGTTTGGGTTGGAAGTGATGACAACTCTGTTATGAACAAAGGTATCCAAGGCGGTAGTGTTCCTGCCGTTATTTGGCGCGATATTATGAAAGTGGCAACTGAACCTTATGGAAAAGCAGAATTTAACTATCCTGAAGTTAAATTAGAACCGTTTGTTCTTGATTCAAAAAATGTAAAAATAATTGAACAAGGCGAAACCATTGAAGGTGATCAGGTTGAAGATGAAGCGATAGAACAAGTTCAAGTGGATTCAAAAGAAGTTTTCAAAACTATTAAAACAACAATGGATCAGGTTATGAATACACCAAACCAAACTCAACAACCTGCATCTCAACAACCTAAAACTCAACCAAAACAGCAGGCTCCGGCAAAACCAACTGCTCCATCACCTATACCAATGGCGTTGCCAGAAAGTTGGCACTAATGCATATTGGAGTTGATGAGTCAGGAAAGGGAGATTTTTTTGGACCGCTTTGTGTAGCGGGAGTTCTTGTTGATGAAAAAACAGAAAAAATGTTTTCTGATTTAGGGATCAAAGATAGTAAAAAAATTTCTGATAAAAAGATTTTAGAACTTGAAAAGGTTATTAAAGCAAACGCGGTTCACTCGGTTGTTGCGATTTCAAACTCTCGCTATAACGAGTTGTATGCTAATATAAAAAATTTGAATAAATTACTGGCATGGGGACATGCTAGGGTAATAGAAAATATATGCGAAAATCATAAATGTGATTATGCGCTTTCGGACAAATTTGGTGATGAAAGTTTGATTAAATCTGCATTGATGAAAAATGGCAGAAATATCGAATTACGTCAAATGGTTAAAGCAGAAAGTGCTGATATTGCAGTTGCTGCTGCATCAGTTTTAGCAAGGGCAACTTATGTTCGTAAAATGGCCGAAATGGAAGAAAAATATGGCTTGAAATTTCAAAAAGGTTGTTCTGATTTGGTTAAAGTTGTGGCAAAAGATTTTATTTCAAAATACGGAAAAGAAAATTTGAAAGAAGTCTGCAAAACCCATTTTAAAACATATAATGAAGTTTAAATCAATTAAAAAGGAGAAAAATGAAAAAAGGTTTTACTTTAGCAGAAGGTGCTACGCACGTAGGAATGTTTGACAAAAAACGTAAATTCGGTTTTACTTTAGCCGAAGTCCTAATCACCTTAGGCATAATCGGTGTAGTTGCAGCATTAACTATTCCAACATTGATGAGTAATTATAAATCAAGAGCATATTCTACAGCATCAGATGTGTTCCAGAAAAAGTTTACCGAAGCAATCAAAACAATGAATGTTGAGGGTGGTTTAGGTAAATATGGCAAATACAATACAACAGAGGGTTTTGTAGAGGAACTTCAAAAACATTTCAAAATAGCAAATGTATGTGACAAAGACCATACAATGCAATGTTTTGGAAAAACTGTAACTTGGGGTGAACAAGATGTTGACTTAAGTACAATAAAAGAAGCGAAAGATTTTGTAGAAGTTGCAGAAGGTGAAGCGGATTGGGGAACTAATGTAATGGGTTTACAATTTGCAAACGGTGTAACAGGTTTGATTGCATACAACCCAAAATGTAAATCAGACCCACACAACAACCAAGTAACAGGTTCAGATTGTTATGCAATGGTTTATGACACATCAGGTTTTTCAGATCCAAATGAACTAGGCAAAGATTTAATTGCAACAGCAAACGTTAAAAACCTAGCAGAGGGGAGGTGTGTTGCAGAAATCAATGGCATATGTATTACTAAATTAGCATTTAATCCAACTCCAATAACAAAAGCAGAATGTAATGCAATTAAAGGTGATTTAGATATTGATGCATGTTATCATGAAAATGATTATTGGGCGGGTGCTGTAAAAACTTGTCGCGGAATAAGTAAAATGCCAACAATGGAACAATTGGCAGAAATTGCTAATTATATATATGATACTGAGGGAATTCCTTCCAAAAACAATATGTCTAATCTAACAAGAATTGACTCAAGAGTTACTTCTTCTTTTGGCTTTAATATTGAATCAGGTGTTGAATTTAGAGTGTGGTCAGGTGAAGAACGTAATAATTTAAATGCGTATAACATGAATTATAGAGGTACAATGACAAGCGTTGATTTCTTTTACCAACGCAAAGAAAGTTCTATTCTAGCAATTTGTGTGAAGTAAAGTAGTCACATATTTATAATAAACATATAAACACAATAAACGAGGAAGGTAATATCACCTTCCTTTTTACTTTTTTATCATTTTTTAGTTGCTTTAAATTATATAGAAATTTAATTGTTAACAAATGTAACAAAAAACACACTTGCTGAAATCAGGATGTTTTGAAATTTTTAATATATGTAAGAGAGATTAAAAAAGAGGACAGAGCAATGGCTATTTCAAACATTCATGAAACATTATTGATGTACACTAAACAGAAATCACAAATCAATGCAGAATTATCTGATGTTATGTTTAATATGCTTCAAGCAACAAAAAGAAATGCTGAAATGCAACGTGATTATAATGGCAAACTTCAAGATGCTTATTACGATCCAGAATATGGATACGGTACTGATGAATATATGATTATCATTGAAAACTATGAAAATGAACACGAATACGAATTGGCTAATTTAAATTCTTGGGAATCAGAATTAGAGATTCGAAAAAACTATCTAGAAACTAGGTTAAATGAGATAACACAATTTGAATCTAGTTGGCAAAAACTTCTTCAAACAAACATCAAAAATGATTTTTCATACGGAGGTGGTAAATAAAAAACGGGTTTTAAAAACCCGTTTTTTTATGTATTATATTTTTATGTTAGTTAGTGGTGAAAAATTTGGAGCATTTATTGTACCAACAGGTGTTGGTGCAAGTATTGGTGGCTATGCTGGTGATGCTAGTGCTTGGGCTAGAAAATTTTCACAGGTTTCAAGATTGATTGTTAATCCTAATGTCGTTAATGCGGCTTCTTTTTCTGGCATAAACGAAAAAATGTTTTATGTTGAAGGATATTCAATTGATGAATTTTTCAAAGGCAATTTGAAATTAAAATCTTCAGAGGACAATTCTGTTGGTATAATTTTTGATAAAGCAATTCCGCAAGATGTTTTGAATGTGCATATAAATACTTTTAATGCAGTTAAAACTGTTTATGGGATTGATATAATTGGTTACGAAATTACTCCAGATGAAGTTGGAGTTGAGTTTTATGTTGATGAAACAGGAGTTTCTGTTGGACGAGTTAATAATGCTGAAACGTTAAAAGTTGCAGCACAAAAACTTATTGATAAAGGAGCAAGTGCAATTGCGATTGTGTGCTTGTTTGAAGATACAGATGATGATGACAATTATTCAAATGGGGTTGGTGTTGATTCCGTAGGTGGAGTTGAAGCAATTATTTCTCATTATGTTTCAAAAGAATTGAAAGTCCCTTGTGCTCATTCTCCAGCGTTTAGAGACTATCAAATTTATCCAGATATAGTTAATCCAAAGGCATCAGCGGAATATGTTACACCGACATTTTTACCTTGTATTCTTTTGGGGTTGGCAAATGCTCCTTTATTAGATGGTGATATCGGAGTCGAAATGTTGGATTACTTGGTTATGCCTTATAATTCGTTGGGTTCTATTCCCGTATTTGAGGCTTTAAAACGAGGAATAAAAATTTTTGCAGTAAAAGAAAATTCTACTGTGCTTGATGTTTCAAACGAAAATTTGCACCAAAACAACAATATTATTGTTGTCGAAACTTATGCAGAATGCTTGGAATTAGTTAAAAGTCTTTAGTGTTGGTAAGTTTTCTAATTCATAAAACATTTTTGCAGATTCTTTAAAACTACCAGGGAATGCGCTTACAAAAATTTCTTCTTTACCATTAGAAATTTCCGTTAAGTTATTTTTTTCTAAATCATTTTTTATGTATTCTGCGAAATAATTTGCTGGGTCTATGAAGAATTCTCTTGTTAAGAAAGTGCTTAAAATATCCAATAGATAAGGATAATGAGTGCAACCTAAAATGATTTTTTCTGGGTTAAATTGCATAATTTCTTCTAATTTTGTTTTGACAGAAATAATGCTTTCACTGGTTCTTATTTTGTGGTTTTCAACGATTTTAACCCATTCTGGACAAGCGATTTGTATTACATTAATATTCTTATTATGTTTTTGAATTTCGTTTTTATATGCGTTTGAATTTATTGTTGCTGGAGTTGCAAAAACACCTATATTTTCATATCCTAGGCCTGCAATAATTTCTGCTACTGATTGGATAATAGGGTAAATTTTTATATCGTATTTGCCTTTTATTTTGTCATAGATTACAGATGAAGTTGTATTGCACGCCATTACGATTGCTTTTGCATTTTTTTCTATAAAAAACTCGATTATTTCTTGTGCATATTGCAAAAGTTCGGATTCGGATTTTTCGCCATAAGGCATATGTTTTGTGTCGCCAAAATACAAATAATCTTCTTGAGGCAAAAGATCTTTAAGTTTGGTGTAAATAGTCAGCCCACCTACTCCAGAATCAAAAAATGCAATTGGTCGATTATTTGAAATAATTTTGAACTCCTTTCGCAATAGCCTCAGCGGTTGCTTGTCTGCGTTTTTCACTTACCAAATCTGCTCTCTCACTAGCGTTTGATAGGAAGCCTATTTCTACCAATATGGCAGGTGCTGTCGTATGATTTATAACATAAAATTTGGATTTAAACAAGCCTCTATTATTTGTTTTGATGTTACTTATCAATGCAGCGTGAACAGTTTGTGCAAGATACAAACTTTCTTGGTGATAATAATGCGTTTCTAAACCTGTTATGCCAGGTTTTTCGCTTGAGTTAACGTGAATACTTACAAAAATGTCAGGATTGATGTCTTCACTAAACTCAACTCTTTCTTGTAGAGAGACCGTTTTGTCTGTATCTCTTGTCATTTCGATACGATAACCTTTTTGAGTTAAGATTTCTTTTACGCGTTGAGCAATGTCTAATGTAATGGCTTTTTCTGTGATATCATCTCTGATTGCACCACAATCATCACCACCGTGTCCTGCGTCTAAAACGACGACTTTTTCTGCGTGTTTGCCAACAGGACGAACTCTTTTTGGCTCGGTAACTTGAAGTTTAAGAACTCTGCTATCGCTTCCTAAATAAGTGTTTACAACAGAATTTTCGTCAGTTGGGATTGAAAGTTTCATTCCAACATTTTTCATCAAAGTTACTTTTGTATTTTCGAATGGAGTATCTTTGAATGCTTCAACAAAATCTTCTTCATTGTATTTAGAAACGTTGTATAAGTAAACATCTAGTTGGGAGTTTTTTCTATCAATACCGTGTACAACAGGGTGATTGAAAGACAATATCATAGAACTTGTTCTGGCATTCAATTTTTCTTTGTTGTATGCGATTATGTCGCAAGTACTTCCGAATAGAGATGTCGGGTTAATTTTTTCTCTATTTGTAATTATTAAAGATTGGTTATCGAATGAGTATATTGGAATATATTTATCGACATCAGGAGTTGTTATAACTATTCGTGCTTTATTAACTTCAAATTGACCAATTTTTACAGAATCGGTTTCGCTGAGTTGATATTCAGAATTGCGAATTTCTTTGTTTACTAATGTGTTTGGGATATCATAAACAATTCTAGATGGATTTGTTAATATAAGCGGTTTTTCGATTGTTACAGAGCCGAATCCACTTAACAAAACACCGTTATTTCTAGGAGTTATTTGATTTATGTAATATTTTGAATTTAATTTCAAATCTTTTTTGATGAGGGGTTTTGTATCCATTTTTTGTATTGTATTGAAGGCTTGTTGAATTTGCGATACGACATTTTCTTTTGGTAAGTTGTCGGGTACTTCTACGGTTAAATATTCGTAGAAGTCGTTTACAGAGGAGTGTTCATCTCTGTAGGTTCGGTGGAAATATTCATCATTTGGTTTTGATTCTTTAAACTTTATGATTAGATTATTTTTAAGTCTGAGGAATTTTATTGTAGCGGGGTTAAAATCTTCGTCATAGTAGATTACGACTCTGACAACGTTTGGATCAGTTGAAAATTGGCTTATTTTAATTTCGGTAATACCTTTTGCGTTGAAATTCCAATCTTGTTTAGGGATTGTAAGAATAGCAGATGGGATATCAAAATAAGCACGTTGAGGTTCTTCCAACTTTATCAACTTAATTTCGTCAAGGATTGGTTGAGTGGTTTCGTCTGGTGAATTCAAGATTACAAATGAATTTGAGGTATCAAAATTAGCAGATGTAATTTTAAAAATTTCTTCGGCCTGAACACTCAAAAAAGATATGAAAAATAAGAATAATGTAATAAGAAACTTTTTCATAAAACAATTATAATGGCAGTTTTTATTTTGTTCAAATTGTAACAAATTGCGGGATGAGAGGTTATTTTTGAGTAACAATAATTATATTTTTTGTAAATGCTTGAAAAAAAAGTTTTTTTTGTATATTATTTTTTTATACCGATGCGTGAGTAGCTCAGTTGGATAGAGTGTTTGGCTACGAACCAAAAGGTCGGGGGTTCGAATCCCTCCTCGCGTAAATAAAAAAGACACCACACGGTGTCTTTTTTATTTTGTTTAGATTTTAAAATAATTCAAATTTTCACAATGCTTAATAAATGGGCAATTTTGGAGCGAAAAAATTGTTTATTATAATAGAGGATTTGCTATGGGGGATTTTAAAACACTAGCTTCAATAGGAACATTCCAAGGTTTTGATGGCAGCAATACAAGTTTTGCCGGCGCGGAATTGCGTTATGGCAAAAAGAATTGGTATGTTGGTGGTGCCGGTTATATTGTGGCAAATGATTTCCAAAATGTGTTTGGGATTGTTGATGTCAAAGCCAAATTAGCATATGACTCTAAAAATATTTTTGAACAAAATTTAAGGGTAAGGACTTCTTGCGGAAACGATGTAAATTCAACGCAGATTAGATATTCACCTTGCACAATAAATATTCCTGTTTCTGATAAAGTTAGCATTTATACAAACACGCATTATGCAGGAAAATACAATTACAATACTGAAAAATGGTCACATTCTTTGGGCAATTTTACGGGCTTAAATTGTAAATTTGATGATAAGAATTCTTTGGCTTTAGAGGCTCAAAGATACAATTTACAAGACATTAAAAACAATAGTCCCGAAAATTGGAGTTTTAATGTAATTTATACTCACAATTTTTAGAAAGTTTAACTTAATGCGGTTACGTACATATCTAAAAGGGTTGGGATTACGTCAACGTATGTTTGCTGTCCATTTATGCCATTTAAGTCTTTGCGCATAATGTTTCCGACATTATATGCTTCTCGTTCATCCTTAAAACAAGTTACGCAAACTTTTTTTATTAGAGTTTTAAATTTTTCATATCCTCCGTTTTTATTTATTATAGCAATTACATATGGATCTTGTTCGTAGTTCATTTGTTTTAATCTGCTTTCAAATAACCTATCAAAAATCATATTTATAACTAGATTTTGAGTTTCTTTATTTTTGCCAAAATACAAGATTTCTCGTATTTTTTCTTCACTGATTTTGTTGGTTGGTGTATCTAAAAATTTATCATAATCGCCAGGAGTTCTTCCATAGAAGTTTGCTTCTTTGGTAAATGTTTTATAACAATCGAGTATCCCTTTATCCATAAATCTATCAACAATATATTTTTGAACATGGTTCATGCAACGGCCTTCAATACTTGGATTGTAATGAGGAGAAACGTAATCAGAGTTTATAAATTGTGAAACGTGGGTTATTTCGTGTGCAGTTTTATCGACAAAATCTAAAACTCTTTGTTTGTTTGAATAATCTATTTCTGGGAGATAAACTTGAATATCAATCAAATTTAGATTTTCATCATAATTTGGTTTTGTTGTTGCACAAACAGAATGTTCTTCGTGAGATTGTTTTTTCCTAGGATGTTCTGTTATAGGGAGAACTTTTACATTATCAGTACCTAAATGTTTTTCAATTAACAATTGAATTTCTTCAGGGGTTGCTTTTTTAGCATTAACCAAGGTTTTTAAATCTTGTCCAAATTCAATACCGATTTTTTCGTGTATAGAAAGTTTTTCTTTAGGTGATGTGTTTGTTGAAAGTTGAAAGACATCTTTTTCTAAACCTTTAAATGCCAATGACGTTTGGGTTTTCATTGGCGATATTGCTGAATTAATCTTGTAATTTTGATACAGGTTTGAGGGATAAAGTTTTGATATCATTTTTTTCTTTAACAAATAAAGTTTATTTTTTGTGCATTGTTATTAAAAATGGTGAATTATCTAATTTGACATTTTATTAATTTTCTGTAACAACCTCTTAATAAACTTCAGGGATTTATTAAAGATTAGGAAGAGAAAATCCGTAACACATCATGTAATGGTGTAGTATGGCAGAAATAAGTATACAGGAAAGAATAAATAGTTATGTAATGCGCAATCCGGATAT
>JAZRSZ010000024.1:0-9745 GCA_045651695.1 Candidatus Gastranaerophilaceae bacterium | reverse complement strand
ATCACAGGTCGTGGTACAGTTGCTACTGGCCGTGTAGAACGTGGTATGGTTAAAGTTGGTGACGAAGTTGAATTAGTTGGTTTAGGCGAAACTAAGAAAACAACTGTTACTGGTGTTGAAATGTTCAGAAAACAACTTGATCAAGGTCAAGCTGGTGACAACATTGGTGCTTTGTTACGTGGTGTTGATAAAACTGAAATCCAACGTGGTCAAGTTTTATGTAAACCAGGTTCAATCAAACCTCACACTAAATTCACTGCTAACGTTTACGTTTTGACAAAAGAAGAAGGCGGACGTCACACTCCATTCTTCCCTGGTTACAGACCACAATTCTACATCAGAACAACTGACGTTACTGGTTCAATCCAATTCGAAGGTCAAATGGTAATGCCTGGTGATAACGTAGTTATGACAGTTGAATTAATCAACCCAGTAGCTATCGAAGAAGGTATGAGATTTGCTATCCGTGAAGGTGGTAGAACAGTTGGTGCTGGTGTTGTTGACAAAATTATTGAATAATTAAGTTCACAACATAAAAACACTTAAAAAGGACTTGAGTTTCTCAAGTCCTTTTTTTCATTCTAAAATAACCATTCGAACTACGCTATCAAGGCTTCTACTATTTTAGCATTTGTTTGTGCTTGACGAGCGTTGATAAGATACTTTTTCAATGTCTTATTAACATTTTTTGTTTGTCTTAACTCATCAAGTGCTCTTGCTGGCAATGCTGTTTTTAAATTAGTATTGTCCTTTGGTAATGATAAGTATTCTTCTATTGTAACTGTTGCGTAATTCATTTTTCCCCTAGCCCTTTTTTAACTTAATAATGCGTCTAATAACTCTGCGTTTGATGATGCCTTTGCGGTGTTTCTGATTTGAGATTTATACATATATGTTCTCAATGCTTCTCTGATCAATTCTGATCTTGTTCTGTTTTCGTTTGTCGCTACTGAATCAATTTCATCTAAAAATCTTTCAGGCATTGAAATTAGCACTCTTGCCATAAATGTTTAACTCCTATAATTGTGTATCCCCACTTATATAAAATATTTTTTTATGGAAAAATTGCCTCTTTATTTTAAAACTGCTTTACAAAACTTAAAAATAGCCTTAAAACCTGCGCACATAGTAGTTTTTGTCTTGTTTTAAAATTTCTTTAATCTCTTTGCAAGTTTCGTCGTCAAAGTTTTTCGTTAATATTTTCGCTGTTTTTTCTCTAATTGTATATTCATTAATATCTTTTGTCCGTTTTAATATTGATGTTAAGTCGTCTAACTTTATGTAATCAGTCAGTTCGTATATGGTTTCTAAATACCAATATAGTTTAAAAACTTCTTTGTTTATTTTGTATTTACCGTCTTGAAAATCGAATTTTTCAACTTCTGATATTAATGTATTTGTTTTATTAAGAAGTTTGGGTATGAAGAATTCAATGAAATTTTTATCTGTTTTCAAGGGTTTTATTATTTCTAGCATGTTTCTACAGATGTTTGGATTAACGTCGATTATTGCATCTAGAAAAATTTGGTAAATATTTTCGGTTTTAAAATATTCGAGATGGCTTTTTGATAATTCTAATAGTTTTAAAGATGTTGCTTCACGGATTTTACCGTCATTACCAGTGAGATTAGAACATAAAATTTCGGCTTCTTCTAGGTTGTTAATAGTGTTAATCTTTAGCGCAGCAATTTGCTTTTGAAGGATATTTCCTGTTTTAAGCAGTTCAATTAGTTCTTTTTGAGTTAAATTTTTCTCAAAAAGTTCTATAGCATGGTTGAAGTTTTCTTCCAAACTTTGATAGTAAGTGTTATTCAAATTTTCATCATGCTTGTTCATACATTAATAATATAGCATAAAGTTTAATGAAATTTGCACTATATAAGGTTTTAATGTATTATATATGTAGGAGAAGGACAATGAGTGAGATAATTGCGGTTTTAAAAGATATATTTATGATTAATTCGTCAAGCAGTGCAAAAATTGGTTTAAGTCAATTTAAACCTGTTATTGAGAAAAAAGCAGTCGAATTGAAGCCTGTTTCCAAAAATGTGAAAATATCTGATTTGATGCGCAGAGGTGCTTAGTATTCAATCCCTTTTCTAGCAACAATTCCTGTATCCCAATAGTGTTTTACAGGTTCAATTTTAGATACTAAGTGTGCAATTTCGACAACTTTTGGATGAGCATTTCTACCAGTTAGAACAATTTCCATTTCTTCTGGTTTGTTTTTTAAAACTTCAACAACTTCATCAACATCGATAAAATTCATATCAATGGCAATGTTTGCTTCATCTAGGATTATAAGTTGGTATTCGTCGTTTAGGATGGCTTTTTTTGCTAATTCCCAACCTTCTTTAATTGCTGTTGCATCATCTTCTGTTTTGTTATTTTCGTATACGACTCTATCCAAACCTGCTTGAACAATTTTTAAGTTGTCTTGAATAGTTGGTGATAAGTTCATAAAAGAGTTAAGTTCGCCGTAATCATTTCCACCTTTTGTGAACATGACAATAAGAACTTTCCAACATCTTCCGAGTGCTCTCATTGCGAGTCCTAATGATGCTGTTGTTTTACCCTTTCCGTTCCCTGTGTATACTTGAATGTAACCGTGTTTTGCCCACGATGGGTTTATTAAGTTATTTTCGCATTTGTCTTTCATTTGAATTTATTATATATTAAAAAAATGAATAATAAAAGCAACTATCGGGTATTTGCAAAAAATATTAGAAAAAACTTGGATATAGCAACATTTAGCCAAAATTTAATTGAAAAAATCAGGGCTGATGTGGATTATCAAAATGCAAAAAACGTCATGATTTTTTATCCATTGGCTGATGAGTTTGATTTTAGGGCGTTAGTTCAAGATGATAAAAATTTTTATTTACCCAAAATGGTAGGGAATACTCTTGTGGCTTGTCCATATTGTGATGATTTGGTCTGCGGAAAATATAAAATAATGGAACCATGTTCTGAACCTGTTCTAAATGATATATTGGATTATATTATTGTTCCCGCGCTTTTAGTTGATAAAAATAATAATCGATTGGGATACGGTGCAGGATATTATGATAGATTTTTGAAAACATGTAACAATGCTGTAAAAGTTGTTGCGTTGCCAAAAGATCTCGTTGTTGAAAGTTTGCCGACAGATGAATTTGATATAAAGATGGATAAAGTTATTTGTTAATGGTTAAAGGCTCACATTTTTAAAATGTGAGCCTTAAAAGTTAATTAAGATAGGTTTAAAATTTGGTTTATTAAGCTGCTACATATTTAGGAGCCAATTGTTGAGCGCCGCTTTCTTCAGCTTTCTTAACTGCTTCTAATTCTTGTTCAGCTAATTTTAATTGAGTTTCTATCTTATCTTTTTCTTGTTGAATTTTCTTTTCTTGTTGATTCAACACTTTTTCTTCCATTTTTGCAAATTTTTCGCGTTCTTGTTTATACATTTGCTGGAATATCCATTGTTTTTGTTGTGCTTGTACTTGAGGTGGTACATTTTGTAGTTGCAAATTTAGCATTCCTTGCATTTGATCAAAATTCCAGTTCGTACTTTGTAATGCTGCATTGTGTGAAAACTGTGAGTACATTACCATTCTATTACGCTGTGAACTTGGTGAATTCGCTATATCATAAATTGATACTGCGCCATCACCAATTGATGCTGCATACTGTTGCAAGTCTTGAATTTCCCTACTTTTTGCTAGCAATTTTTCTTGCAAGCGATTGATGTAATCTCGTAATTGATGCTTACGAGCAACAAACATTAGTAACATAACTAATTCTCCTACCTTTAATTAACTAACCTTTTTAACCTTACACTTATATAAAAAAAAATGAAACCCAAGAATTGCATGAGTTTCAGGGTTTTGTTAACAAAACTTAACAAATTAAAATTTAGAATTTCTGTCATTATCTTGTCTTTATTGGGTTTTAGGTTGTTTAATAAATATTAAAAATGGAGCAAAAAATAAGATACGACATGGTTTTGGCCATATCGTATCTATAAAAATATTTGTTTAATTATTTATTTTCTTTAGTAATAACTTTATCGATTAAACCATATTCAAGTGCTTCTTGAGCGCTTAAGAAGTGGTCACGTTCGCAATCTGCTTTAACTTTATCGTAAGGTTGACCAGAATTCTCAGCCATAATAGAAATTAACATGTCTTTCATTCTCATAATTTCTTTTGCTTCGATTTCAATATCAGTTGCTTGACCTTGTGCGCCACCAAGAGGTTGGTGAATCATAACACGAGCATTAGGTAAAGCCATTCTTTTACCTTTTGCACCTGAACATAATAAGAATGCACCCATAGATGCTGCATCACCAAGACAAATTGTAGATACAGGTGATTTGATTAACTGCATTGTATCATAAATAGCCATACCGGCAGTTATAACACCACCAGGGCTATTAATATATAACATAATATCTTTTTCTGAATTTTCGCTATCCAAAAGCAATAATTGTGCTACTATTGAATTTGCAACTTCGTCATTAATTTCTGTTCCCAAAAAGATAATTCTTTCTCTTAATAGTCTTGAAAAGATATCAAAAGATCTTTCTCCTCTGGAAGATGCTTCGATAACAGTGGGAACGTAGCCCATAATTCTCATGTAAGTTTCTTGATCCATAATTTCTCTCCTAATGCGTTAATTATATCATAAATTTTAAAATTTAGTAATATATAATATTGTATTATGTATCCATTATAGGTTTGTAACGGAATGTAAAAACGATTTTAAAATGGCTGAAAGTCAAGTATAATGCTCTATATGATATGATATGATGGAAAGGGAACATAGCAATTTTTTCGAGTATATATTTTTTATATATAAGTAAGAGTATTAAGAGTATAAACACGAAAGGAGATTTTTATGGTGAATGGTGTTTCTGGTGCTGGCAATGAACCTAGAGGTCCTAGGGGTGGTTCAAATGTAGAAAGAAATGGAAGTGCTCCAAATAATATTAATCAACCAATTCCTATTGGCAAGCCACAGTATCAAAGAGTTGAAACACGATATGATAATAATGGTTATCCATTTTCTGTTTCCGTTTTTATGGACAGGAATAATGACAATGTTCCTGATTTACATCAGGTGACAAATTTCCACAGAGGTGACGGTTTTGAAACGACTTCAACGTATATTGACAATGATGGTGACGGATATGCTGATCAATCAGTAGAAAGTGTACGAAGAGAAGATGGACGTATGGTTTCTCTAACAAATACTACATATGATGATATAAATAATATTCCGGATGATAAAAAACATCACTTCAGAATGGAAAATTTCCTTCAACCAGTTCCGGAAGATGATGTTACACAAGGGGCTGTGGGTGGTACATCGAACACATCTCTGGCAGAAGGACATAGCGAACCCGAAAACGAGCCGCAAGGGGCTGATTCTTTTCCAAATGATGATAACAGACCTCACGACGGTGCATAGTGCAGGTAATATTTAAAAACGAGGCGTAAGCCTCGTTTTTAAATACATATTTTCTGTTTTATAAATGAAATAACCTTTATAACTATAACTACTAATACGTTCTTCTTCTTCTTCTTCTTTAAAAAGTTCTGCAGATTCGCTTTTACCTAGTTTATTTTCTAAAACCATAAACACCTCTTAATAGTGTTATAGTATAAAAACTAATAAATATTTGATTTTAGGCGCATAATTTTTTCATAAGAAGATTCAATATTTTGTGCTAAAATATTGTCTGTTTTTGCTTTTTCTAATACTTCTTCGATGGCAGAAATTGTTTCAGGGCAAGAGTCTCGATAGATAAACATGTTCAAACCTGCTTTTATGCCTTTTTCGATTGCTTGTGCTTTTGTATATTTTTCGACCCCCTTCATAATCATATCATCAGAAATAATTATGCCGTCAAAGTTTATATTATTTCTTAAATAATCAATGGCTTTTTTGCTTAAAGATGTAGGAATGGCTTCTTCTTCAAAACAAGTACAATGCAGGTGTGCAACCATAATCATATTTGCATATTTTGCCAGTTTAGTAAACGGCTTTATATGAGTTGTTTCCATTTCTTTTAGTGAAATTTTTATTGTTGGAAGTTCCAAATGGCTGTCTGCGTTTGCATCTCCGTGTCCTGGGTAATGTTTTAAGCAAGGGATAATCCCATTTTCTTTGTATGTTTCAGTAACTATTTTTCCACTTATTATAACTTCATCAACATTATTTGAAAACGCTCTTTCGCCGATTATTGGGTTATTTGGGTTTGTGTTTACGTCGATACAAGGTGCAAAATTAAGATTTAATCCGTATGATTTCAATTCTTGTGCAATTTCTTTTGTTTGAGATTTTAGGTAATCCAAACCTTTTTCGTGTGCATATTTCGCCGATAAATATTTTTTACCGTTGTGGATATTTTCGGTTCTTTCTACTCTGCCACCCTCTTGGTCTATAGATAAAAATGGTGGAACTAGAGCAGAATTTTTGCATTCAGAAATTAAACTTTTAATCTGTTCGGGTGTTTGAATATCATTTGTGAAAAATATAACCCCGCCTAAACCTTTAGTCAGTGCTTCCTTGTAGCCACCACCAACAGTGCCTAATATGAACATTTGGTATAATTTTTTTCTCATAAAATAGTTTCGTAAAGTTCAAATAAATCTGTAAGATTACCGTTTTTAACTACTTCGTCAATCTTGTTTTTAATTTCTGTTGTGTCTTTTGGTTGTTTAATAGATGTCGGAAGTTTTAAATCATCAGTTGTTTTTGTTTTCACAAAAGTCTCGTTGAGTGTTAAAAACTCTTGGTATGCATCTAAAACTTTTATGTATCTTTCGTCATAACTGTAATCTTCACCTAAATAGTATTTTGCGTCTTTTTTTAGTTGTTCAAAATAATTTTTAGAATAAATAATTTCTTCAACGGCTTCTTCTTCATTATAAACATCCCCAAAGCAAGGGTTATTAAGAATTTCTTCTGTTCCTAAACCTTTTATATATACAGCCCAAAGGATACAACCCAAGCAAAACGCAACATTGTTATTTACGATTTTTTTGATTTTTGGATAATACATTTTGAATTGCATTTTCTTTTGGTTTAAGTTTTTAAATCTTGAAATTGTCGCGTAAATGCTTTCAATATTTAAGGATAAAATTGTCGTGTGTTGAGCGTATCCTGGATCAAAATTTACTCCCATAAATTAAAATTTTTACTCCTTTTCTTTAACATTTTTTCTTGATATTTTTCGTTATAATTGAATTTCATACCTTTTATATATGATTTAACTACAGAATTGGCAAAGTTATTATTCCAATATGATGTGTGAGCCAAAACAACAGAACGCTTGCCCCAAACATTTGAATTATCAAAAACCATACCTGTTGGGTTTTCTATTTTTATATTGATAACTTTTTCTAATTCTTCATTTGTTAGATTACGGAATGTTGGGAAACCCAAAGGGTCTTCCTTGTAGTTTACAGTCATAAATGAAATCCCATTTTCGAGAATGTATTTGACCATAAACGCATTGTAATAACTCATATCATAATTTGGGTCTGTTAAGTCTGAATAGAACAAAACTAAAGGGCTTGCAAAATTTACGACAGAACTTATTGCATTTGGTGGTGCACAAACCTCGTCAGTAGCATCATTTAGTTTTAGGTAATTAGTTTTAAAATTTTGCGATGGGTCAAGAATTAAGTGTCCGGAATCAGTTACAACACCTATTTTTGCTTTTTCTAGAGCCGAAATGCAGGTATTATTTTGTGGATTTGCCTTTACAAACTCTTTTGCATCATCACTAATTTTTACTATGCTAAATAGATCTTCTAAGTTTAAATAAGGTAATTTTCTAAACATATATTGGTAATTTACAAAGGTACCTGCGGAATATCCAAATAGAGTTACCTTATTACCCTTTTGATATTCCTCTTTAACAACTTTGTTTAAGTTGTCTAAGATGGGTAGCATATTGTGAGTTTTTTGTACCCAAATAGCGTCGTGAAGGTATGCAGTAAGCATACTTCTAACTTTATATGCTGCCATAGCCCCGACGGCTTGGGATAAATCTAAATGACGTTTTACCCAATCTAAATCAGCCTTACTTTCACTTCCCCAAAAGAAAATAACGGGTTCTTCATTTATGTGCACAATTCCGTCTTTTGTGTTGTAAAACGGTTTAGTTGTACGATTCTTTTCAAATCTTTTTTTTAGGAGTGGATGAAATTTATGGACTCCATTTTCGTACCAAGTTTTCATTTTCTCATCATTGTTATTTGAACCATTAATGTAAATGAAACTGATGTTTTGGGGTTCGCAATAACCAATATTTTGTAATAAAATAAATATCCCTAAAAATGCTAAAATCTTTTTCATATCCTGATTTTATCATAAATTTTTTGTTAAAACAATTTTTTAAGGTATATTATAAGTATGTTTTATTTTGAAAAAATAAAAGGCAAAGATATTTTAAAATCGGATTTATTACCAGAAGTAGAACATTTTTTTACGACAAGAGAAAGTGTTATTCGTTCGTCAGAAAAAAATATAGAACGTACTATTGATGATAATATTGGAATTTTAAAAGAATACTTGGGTGTTGATGAGTTAATTAGTCCACAGCAGACTCATAGTGGGAATGTTGGTATGGCTGAAGTTGGTAAAAACTTTTATCCTGAAACAGATGCTTTAATCTTGAATAACAAAGAACAGGCGATTTATTTAAATTTTGCTGATTGTACACCTGTAATTTTGTATGATAAAAAGCAAAAGATTGGTGCAATTTCTCATGCTGGTTGGAGAGGAACTGTCCAGAGGATTGTTCCGAAGACGATAGAGAAAATGCAATCAAATCCGAACGACGTGGTGGCTATAATAGGTCCAGCAATTTGTGGGGAATGTTATGAAGTTGGGGATGAAGTTTTAGAACAATTAAGATGTTCAGTTAATAATTTTGATAATTTATCTTGCGGGAGTTTTGTTGATTTAAAGAATATAAATGCAAGGCAACTTGAAGAAATAGGAGTCCACGAAATAGATATTTGTCCATATTGTACGAGTTGTGATAATGATAAATTTTTTTCATACAGAAAAGAAAATGCAACAACATCTCGCCATAGTGCAGTTATTAGATTGTAAAATTTTTGTTTAAAAAGTAGCAATTTTTTTGATGTTTATGTTTTTATAAAGATATGAAGAAGTTATTAGTGTTAGTGTGTATATTATTGATTAGTGCTCCTGCGCATGCTTGGACTACTGTTAAGTATTCTCCAGGTGGAAGTTTTGCAGTGGGTGTGAAAGGTGATGCGATTAGGCAACGTTCTACAATTGTTAGATATGGTACTGCTGGTGCATCAAGGTATGTGAACTCAAAAGTTGCAGTTAGACCATCTTCATTAAAAGTAGTTAAAAATGGTCCAGCAAGTTCATTGAATAGAACTGTACCGGTGGGAGAACCAACAGAAATCCGTGCAGGTTCAACATTAAGATCTAGTAATTATGCTGCTTATAAGAAATATCACTCACAGCAGATTGGCGGGGCAAAACCTCCTAGAGTGGCTAGTTATTGTACCGGAATAACATATTACAAAAATGGTACTCCATCTTGTTCTAGTGCTAGATAATTTTCTGTAACAACCTCTTAATAAACTTCCGGGATTTATTAAAGATTAGGAAGAGAAAATCCGTAACACATCATGTAATGGTGTAGTATGGCAGAAATAAGTATACAGGAAAGAATAAATAGTTATATAATGCGCAATCCGGATAT
>JAZRSZ010000023.1:0-4355 GCA_045651695.1 Candidatus Gastranaerophilaceae bacterium | reverse complement strand
ATATTTTTCTAAAGTTTCTTTTTGAAATGAGTTCAATGGAGAAATTTGAGAATTATTCAAAGATTTAACTGCAATGATAGAAGAAATAATAGGATTTTTTAAATCGTGTGATACGGTTGCTAATAAAGTTTCTGCTTCTTTATTTAAACATAGGCCTTTTGTTATTGGATTTTTCATATGAGTAGATATTATCACTATAATTCAACCATTTGTATTACCCAATACGGTAGAAATTTAAAAATATTGATGATAGAATATAAATATGGCTGACACATTGGAAGAATTAATATCACAAATAAAAGACCGTCTTGATATCGTAGATGTTGTGTCAAAACAAGTTGTTTTAAAGAAATCGGGTAATCATTATTGGGGATTATGTCCTTTTCATAATGAGAAAACGCCTTCATTTTCTGTAAACCCTCAACTTGGGATTTATAAGTGTTTTGGTTGTGGTGAAGGTGGAGATGCTTTATCTTTTATTATGAAAACTCAAAATTATGAGTTCATGGATTTGATAAAAGAATTGGCGGAAGAATTTGGATTAGAGTTGCCAAAATCTTTTAAAAAAACGGCTGGTTCAAAAGATATTAAAGAAAATATGGTTAATGCAGCAACTCGTGCAGCAGAGTTTTATTTTCATCAATTAAAAATAGATAATAAACAATCCAGAGATGTTCTAAAGTATCTTTCAAATAGAGGCATAACACAAGATATTATTAAAAAGTTTACTATTGGTTTAGCACCAAAAAATTATAAAGAGTTATATGATGAATTAAAAAAAGATTTTTCGGATGATATTCTTGAAAAAACTGGTTTGATAATAAAAAATAAAGACAATAAATATATTGATAGATTTAGAAATCGTCTTATTATTCCTATTCAAAATGAAATGGGTGAATATGTTGCTTTTGGTGCAAGAGCGATTGAAGAAGATCAATCTCCAAAATATTTAAATTCTTCTGACTCTTTAATTTATAACAAAGGCAAATTGTTATATGGTTTGTATACAGCGAAAGATGCAATAAAAGAAAATGACAGTGTAGTTTTAATGGAAGGTTATTTTGACGTTATATCAGCACAGGCAAATGGTATAGAGAATGCAGTTGCTGCTTGTGGGACTTCATTAACAGCAGATCACGTTAAACTTTTATCACGCTATACAAAATCTCGTAAAATTTATTTATCTTTTGATACAGATTCAGCCGGACAAAAGGCTACAAATAGAAATGCGGAAGTAATTAAAGAAGTTTTTTCTGGTATTGGAAGCATAAAGGCATTTGATGAAAGTTATATTTCGACATCAGATGATAGATATGCCTGCGAAATTAGAGTTGTAAGTCCTCCAGAAGGTAAAGATCCGGATGAATTTATTAGAACAGTAGGCGCAGATAGTTACAAACAATACATGTTGCATGCACCTCTTTTAATTGATTTCCAAATTAATAATATTCTGAAAGAAAAAGATAATTACACAACTCCAACTGAAAAAGCAAAATATGTAAAAACAATAATTCCTATTTTGCGTGAAATTGGAAATAAAATTATTAGAGCAGAATATACAGAAATGGTTGCTCAAGCCTTGCATATTGATGGCAAAATCCTTATGAGAGAAGTAAATTCACATGGGAATGCTACTTCAAATCAGCAATCATTTATTAAGAATGTAACAAAAACGGATACAATTATAGAAAAAGCGCAAAAAAATTTATTGAGCGTTTTTCTAGTACCTGAAAGCCCATTTAGTTTTGACAGAATCAAGACAACAATAGGCAATACGGCGTTTGACAATGAAACGTTAATAATTGTAAAAGATACAATTGACAAATTAACGTGTACCGTAAATAATGTAAAGGAATTAATCGAACATTTATATACGGAATTCATCGAAAACCCGGAATTACAGGCAATTGTAACGGATTTAATAAGTATTTCGGAAAGTTACAAAAATCTAAATTCTCAAGACTTTGAAAATATCATAAAAGAAAATATTAATAGAATGAATCAATGTCGTAGAGAACAAGAAAAAGAACAAATGCGAAGTTTATATAAAAATGTAAACAACGATGATACCGAAGCCCTAAAAATTCAAATGCAATTAAGAGATAAGATTAACAATCGGAGAAAAATTAATGACTAAAAAAAGACAACCAGGTTCCTCAGTTGTAAGTGTAATGGAAGATGATGTATTAGATTTACAGAACATTGACGAGGATGCTGTTTTAGGAAATGAAAGTGATGGCGTAAACTATATGAATATGGATATTAGCACTGATAATATCGAAGATATAGTTTCTACGAAAATGGATAAAAGTATTGATGATATCTACATGATGTCTAGCGAAGAATCAGAAGAGGATTCAGATTTTGAATTACCAAAAGGTATTGCAATTGATGACCCTGTTAGATTGTATTTAAGAGAAATCGGTAGAATTAAATTGCTTTCTGCTAATGAAGAAATTGATTTAGCAAGAAAAATTATGCAAGGTGGAACACCTGGTGCAATGGCAAAAAGAAAATTAGTTCAAGCAAACTTACGTTTAGTTGTAAGTATTGCTAAAAAATATGTTGGTAGAGGCATGTTGTTCTTAGACCTTATTCAAGAAGGTAACTTGGGTCTAATTCGTGCAGCAGAAAAATTTGATCACGAACGCGGTTTTAAATTTTCAACTTATGCAACTTGGTGGATTAGACAAGCAATTACTCGTGCAATTGCAGACCAAGCAAGAACAATTCGTATCCCAGTTCACATGGTTGAAACTATCAACAAACTTAAAAAAGTTACAAGAAGATTGGCACAAGAATTATCAAGAAAACCAACCGAAGATGAATTGGCAGTTGAAATGAACGTTTCAATTCCAAAACTTCGTGAAATTATTAAAATTGCGCAAGAACCTCTTTCTTTGGAAACTCCAATAGGTAAAGAAGAAGATTCTCGTTTAGGTGATTTTATTGAAGATAAAGAAGCAGATGCTCCTGTTAAAACGGTTGCAAGCGAACTTTTAAGAGAAGACTTAGCAGAAGTTTTATCAACTTTATCTCCAAGAGAACGTGATGTATTGAGATTACGTTTTGGTATGGATGATGGTCGCCAAAGAACATTAGAAGAAGTTGGACAATTGTTTGGTGTTACTCGTGAACGTATCAGACAAATTGAAGCAAAAGCATTAAGAAAACTTCGTCATCCAAACAGAAGTAAACGTTTAAGGGAATATGTAGAATCATAATAAGAAGGCTGACAAATTTGTCAGCCTTTAATTTTGTGTGAGTAAATGTGTTATTTATAGTCTTCTAAATTCCGAATTCTTTATTCAATGCTTGAATGAATGGAGATTTTGCCATTTTGTTTTCCATATCAATCATTGCAAATGTGTTATCGATTTCATTGATAACTTGAGTTGTTTCTGTAGAAAGAGCAGTGTCTTTAAGGTTTAAACCTTTAAGAGCATCACCCCAAAAATCTTTGTCGATTTTTTCGCCTGCATTTTTGTTAATTTTAACGCCGTATGCGTTTGCAAGGTTTGCAGTCAATAAATCTTCACCCACTTCTTTGACAAATTTGTTGTCGATAATAGGTTTCTGTTCAGCAACTTTTTCTTCTTTTGCTGTATCTTTTGCGTTAGCAAGTTCTTTGCTAATTCTAATGTCGTTTAATTTTCCTTTTCCGTTAAACTCGATAGCCATTTTTGGCCTCCTTTTATTTACTCACATTTTTATTAACGGCAAACATAAAACAAAACTTTAATTTTCTTGCAAAAAATCATCTATTTATGTTACAAAACTTAATAAATTTAAAAGCAAAATAAAAGACCGAGGTTTTAACTCGGTCTTAATGAGAGTAAATGTATATTTTAAGAGAGATTAAATATATCATCTAATGCTTTGAATGTATCTGAACTAAGGAATGCTTCAGCATTACCTCTAGTTCCAACATCATCAATTTGTTGAGCAATTGCTGTTGTGTTTTTGCCAACTCTATCATATACAACTTGTGTTGGCATATACCTTGCTGAAACACCTGCCATTTTAAACATTTCTTGTAATTGCACGGCATCTGCTTCTGGAAGTTTTGCTGCAGTTACAAATTGTGGCTGAACTTGATTTAATAATTTATCACCATATTCACCGATAGCCTTATTATCAACTACTTGTGCTGCTTCTGTTTTTTGTGTTTGATTAATATTACCAATTCCAAATCCTTGTCCAATTTTTGGATTTTTTCCGTATTCACTATTAATACCAAAACTCATATGATATTCTCCTTTTTACTCAATTTCTCTTAATAATCTTTTTCCTATACTTTAATAAAGTATTTTTGTATTGAAAAATTGCGTAAAGGATATATACTTTTTAAATAT
>JAZRSZ010000022.1:0-2547 GCA_045651695.1 Candidatus Gastranaerophilaceae bacterium | reverse complement strand
ATGGAACTTATATTGAAATAAAACATTTTAACAAATTTAATAAATATTCCACTAATAAATACAATGTCGTTTTGTTTTTTCGAAACGACATTTTATATTTAAAAACCATTGAGCTTAACATTTCTCTTCTAAGGTCTAATTAGGGCAGTGGGTGAATCACGAAAACCACAATATCTTGTGGTTTTTTGTTTTATTATGACACTTTATCTTGATTTTTTATATTAAATGTGTTATAATATAAAAAAATATTGATTTGGAGGCTTGAAATGAAATTAAAAAAATATAGAGTAACCAACTTTCGTTCTATTGAAGATAGTGGGTGGATTGAATGTGATGATGTAACAACTCTTGTTGGGGTCAATGAATCGGGTAAATCTAATCTTTTGTTAGCATTATGGAAACTTAATCCGGCAAGAGAAGGTAAAATCGACCCGTTACATGACTTGCCTGTGTCAAAATTAATTGTTTTAAGAGATGATTTGGAAAATCAAAAATTTGTTACAGCACAGTTTATTTTAGATGATAATGATGCGGAAGTTATATCTGAAAAAGCACAAACAATTTGTTCTGCTGGAGTAGGTGTTATCATATCTCGTTTCTATAATGGAAAGTATTCACTTGAATTTGATACGCAGTTGGAGCCATTACAAGAAGTGGCGGAGTCCGAAGAATTTGATAAAGACACATGGGTAAAAAACTTAAACCAAATTATTTTAGGAGAAATGCCTAAGTTTGTATATTATTCTAATTATGGCAACCTGTCGACTAGAATTTATTTGCCAAATGTTATTAAGTGGCTTAATAATGAAAGAGTTGATGGAATAGATATGAATGAAGACCAAGTAAGGACTTTAAGAGTACTGTTTGATTTTGTTGGTTTAAACCCTAAGGAAATTCTAGAATTAGGTCAAGACCCTAAAGTTATTGCAATGCAAAGAACAGGCAATAGAAGCTCTATGCCTACTGTGGAAGAAATTGAAAAAGCCCAAAACGATAAGGAAGAGAGAAGCATCTTGTTGCAATCGGCCTCAAATAGATTATCAAATCAATTCAAGGATTGGTGGAATCAAGGTGAGTATAAATTCCGTTTTGAAGCAGATGGGGATTATTTCAAAATTTGGGTTTCAGACAAAGTACGTACCGATGAGGTTGCATTAGAACTTCGTAGCACGGGGTTGCAATGGTTTTTAAGTTTTTATTTAATATTCTTGGTTGAAAGTAGTGAGCAGCATAAAAATGCTATTTTACTTTTAGACGAAGCTGGATTGACACTACATCCATTAGCGCAAAAAGATCTAAGTGTGTTTTTTGATAGCCTTTCAAAAAGCAATCAAATTATCAACACTACACACTCTCCATTTATTGTGGATACTACTAATATTGATAGATGTAGAGTTGTGTATATGGATGATAAAGGGTTTACAGTTGCGTCAAGTGATTTACGACAAGGAGTTGATTGTTTAAATCAAAAATCAATTTATGCAGTTCACGCTGCAATGGGGCTTAGTGTATCAGATATTTTATTGCAAGGTTGCCAAAATGTTGTTGTAGAAGGGCCATCAGACCAATTTTATTTGAATGCAATAAAAACATATTTGATAAAAGAAAAATTGATAGCTCCTTCACGCGAAATAGTATTTGTTCCATCTGGCGGTGTAAAAGGTGTACCGGGAGTTGTTAGTATTTTATGCGGAAAAACAGAGGAGCTTCCTTGCGTTGTGGTGGATTCTGACTTCATGGGGAAGGATGCCGTAAAAAAATTACAGTCGGGGTTATATAAGGATTATCAAAAGCAAATTATTCAAATAAAAGATATTGTTGGTTATGATGGAAGCGAAGTGGAAGATATAATTCCAATAGACTTGTTGCAAAAAGGTATAAATAGACTGTTTAATCAGGTTGAAGATGAAAATTTTGAGGATGTTTATAAAGAAGGTCAGCCTATTTTACCTCAATTAGAGGCTTTCGCTGGAAAACATAATGTAGAATTAAAATTAGGTTGGAAAGTTGAGCTTGCAAAAACCGTTAAAGTTGCGTTAAAATCAAAAACAAAAACTCAAATAGATGAAACTGTTCGAGAAGTTTGGGTAAGTTTATTTAAGAAGTTTCAATAAACATTTTAAAGGTCTGATGGGAAAACCATTAGACCTTTTGTTTAGATTTAGTTTTTTATCGCAAGATTTATAATTTCTTTCTTTTTTCGTTTGGTGTGTTCTAAAGTTTTGGCAGCACCACCCCAAGAATATTTAACATAAGCAATAACTAAATCAGCTTCTTCAACCATCCACTCGTTTCTTTTTAAGATAGCAAATTTACGAGGAACACTTTCAAGAGGAGGGAAGATAACGTCATCATAATGATATTTAGCGAACTCTAACTTAGAATAATTTTTATCAAGATAGGGTGTTATAAACAGTAACTCAATATCAGGGAAATCCGTTTTTAATTTTCGTAAAGTTCGTAAACACAAACTATCAAAATCACCATACCCACCTAAGTAAAACTTACAGGTGGGATTTTTTCTTATTTCCTTAATAAGAAGTTGTT
>JAZRSZ010000021.1:0-47886 GCA_045651695.1 Candidatus Gastranaerophilaceae bacterium | reverse complement strand
TAATTTAGCAATTAATTTACAATTAAATGAACAGGGGTTATATTTATCTTCAACACCTATGAGTGTTTTGTCTCGGCTAAATAAGTTTGAGCAAACAAATATAAATGATATTGTTTCTGCGTTAAACTATGTGATAAAAGAGGAAAATTATGTTAAATTTACATCGTTTGATAACATTATAGGAATAGCAGAAGATGTTGTTAGAATGCCTTATACAATGAATTCAAATGAGATATTACTTCAAGAATTACAACCGTTAATAATTTATAGTGATAATGTTACTTATAATGCTAAAATGAAAAAATTTATGAGAGAAATTTCTTTAGTTCCAGAATTCTCTATAAAATTAAAGTATAAAGGTAAATATTATGACGTTGAATTGGTTCCGGAAGCATTTAAAGGTACACGTTTGCAATTATCTAGAAGGTGTTTTGCTTCAACCGTATTCACGGGTTTTAATTCATATAGGTTTTTACGAGATGTTAATTGGTTGGAAAATGACGCGGATTATATTAAATATAGAATGCTATCTTATAAACGTCATGTCCAGGAAGTTGATAGGTTAATTAGTGCAAAAAAATCTCCGGTTAAAGTTTTGAAAAGAATTATGCAAATTGCAGATTTAGTTCAGCCATTATTGCCGGAAAATGAATATGACAAAATTGTTAATTTTGTGTCAGATAATCTGAATAATAAGGACATTCAACTTCTGAATGATTATTTGACAATTTATTCTAACGTAGCAAACATTTATAGATTTAATACTTTAAAAACAAATTTATTGCGTGCAAAAAAATTGCATAAAATGCTAGAATTATCTGAAGATATCCTCCTAGAACTGAAGCAGAGGGGTAATATTCCTAATTCATTGATTGTTAAGATGAATAATTTAAATAAAGGTTTCGCAGATAATATATCTAAAAAACAACAGAATTTGTCTGTGGTAGATTTTTTGGTAAATTTTGATAATTTAGAATTGGAATTAAATGCACAAATTTTTAAACTTATTACAGATCAAAATATAATCGAAGAGTTTTTGGCACTTAATGATAAGATTTTAAATCAATCAGGTTATCGAGAAGTTTTATTGTATTGGTTGTCTGATAGTAAAATAGGTATTATTTCTGATAGTTTTACTAAGACTATAAAAGATTTGCATAAATTTGCTATTTTAAATGGTTTGCCAGATATTCAGTATGCTTTAATTACAACTAATCAATTGCCAAAATATCCTTTAAAATTCAAACTTTATGTACATGATGGACGTGAAAGTAATGAATTAAGAAATAAGTTTTTACAGGATAAAAAGAATTTTGATATTAAATTCAAAATGAATTTTATATAATAAAAGGCGGTTGGTTATTCCAACCGCCTTTATAGTTTTAATTTCTTGTTATTCAATTTCCCAATTGTTATTAATAATATCTTCTAAGTAAACATTGTAACTAGTTTCAATTGCTCCATCGTTACCAATAGTTACAGGGAAAGCATCTTTCCCTAGTTTATTAGGTTTTTTTGTACCGTTAATATCAAGGAATCCAACTCCATCGTCACCATAACTTAAACAAAAAATGTACCCTGTTTTCGCAACAATGCAATGCGAAGCATCGTCAACATAGTCTCCACCATAAAAATCTATAACTTCACCATCTTCATCTTTCCAATCTTTTTCAAAGCAATTTGTTATGATATCATCTGTTGAAAATTTTCCACAATCTTTTGCTTTTTTAAAGTATTTGTCTAAGAAATCGTGAGTTTCGTTCCAAGTTTCTGTTTCTTTAAATGATAAAGCTTCTTCCATTGATATCGCTAAAGCCCCAGCAGAAGCAATTTCATTATATGCTTTTTTAAGTTGTGTTGCTAGAACTTTGCTTTGGTAGTTTGATACTAGGTTTGGGACGGTTAGTACTGCTACAACACCAATTACGCCTAGTGTAATAAGAACCTCTGCAAGTGTAAATGCAGGTTTATGTTTTTTTATCATTTGTCCTCCGAAAATTTCATCTTCTTATCCTATTATAATATACTTTTTCAAAAATTTCAATATAATGGTTTTTTCATTTCGCTTATGCTATTATAAATTTGATATTTTAGCGTTTATGGAAGACACATATAATCAGATTAGTAAAAATATTTTGAGTTATGTTCCATCCAAATTATTGGTGGTCGTTAATGTGTTGTTCATTATTCCGTTGTTATCTTATTTGTTTAGTGAAAAAGAAATGAGTTTTTATTTTATTGCTATATATTTAGTCAATATTATGTGTACTTGTACTTCTGATTGGATTACTAAAACGATTATAAGATTTCACGAAAAATTCAATCTGAATAATAAATTAGATGATTTTTATTCTTCGATTTTTTGGTTAATTTTATTTGCAAATATTATAATTTCCATTTTATTTGTAATGTTTTTTGGGGTCTTTTCTAAACACTTTGGTGTCAGCACTTCTCTATTGATACAGACTTTATGTGTTTTGTTGCCATGTGGTATTAGACAGTTTTTGTTTCAATTTTTGCGGGTAACAAATCGTAGTTTCTTGTATACAAGTGCTATATTTTTATATCAAGTTTTTTTCATAATATTAATATTGTTGTTTTATAAACTCCACAATACTGATGCCACATTTATAATTTTAGCGATGAATATTGCTATTATGTTAGTTGATATTTATATGGTTAAACGAACAAAATTAGATTTTAAAATTAAGTTTAAGTTTGATAAAGAAATTTTGTTTGAAATTGTTAAATATGGTTCACCACTAATTATTACGAATGTTTGTTATTGGCTAACTTTGCACTTTTCAAAATTGTATTTTCAAGAACAAGGACTATTCTTATGTACTTCAATTTTAGGAATTTGTATGTTGTTGGTTAATAACATTATTCAATCGGTGGCTTCGTCTTTTATATTCGCGGCTTTTCCTGTGATTGTTGAACGTTATGAACATAATAAAGATGTTAAAAAATATTGGACAATGACTTTACAGTTGTATTTGTTTTTTATGCTACCTGTTGTTATGACGTTTTGTTTCTTGGCAAAAGAAATTACGCATATATTTTTGCCTGAAAAATATTTTATTGGGGCTGTGACCTTACCATTGTTTGCTATTAGTGGGTTTGCGCATGAGTTTTTAAAACTAATAACTGTAAAATATCATCTTAAAAATGTTACTCATACTGAATCATTAATTTCATTTTTACTCGTATTATTTTCAATATTTTTAAACATATTTTTGATTAATGCTTTTGAACTTTTAGGCGCAGCAGTAGCATTGCTTATTACTGAAATTTTATTTTTGTTAGTTAATGTATTAGTCAAGGTAAAAAGTTTTGAAGATTTTGCGATTTTTTCTACTCTAAAAACTCTTTGTTTAATGGTTTCTGTTGGGGCTTTATCATATTTAATTGTAATTTGCATTGCATCATTATTACAAAATTTTATAGCAAGTGCATTAGTTATTAATATTATTAAAATCCTTTCCTATATAACTATTTTTTATAGTTCTTGCTATATTTTAAGAAACAAAATTTTAAAATATGTATAACTATTCTAGAAAAATATAACTTGCTTACTTTTTACTTTAAATTCAGGTTTGTAATTTATTATAGTCTGCTTTAATTGTTCGAAAAGTTTGTCTTGCTCAGGTGTAGTGTTATAGCGAACCCAGATATCATATTTCAAACTGTATTTTGAAATTTTTGCTTTAGGTAAAATTTTATATTCAATATCATCCGCTAGGTTATTTTTTCTAGCAAAGTCTTTAAAATCTTTTATTGATTTTGTAAAAGCATCTTCTTCAATTTCTATTGTAGTTGTTTCTGTTGAGTATATATTTATTTGTTTATAGCCAGCATTTGCACATAGTTGTCGAATTTTTTCAATATGTTTTTCTAAAAGGTTTTTGTTTTTCATTTGTGATAGTACTGCTTTTGAGATAATTGGAGCGATATTAGTTCTATATTGCCTGTCATATACTGCTCTGTCCCACGTCGATAATTTTGTGTAATTTTTTTGAGATAACATTTCTCTTATTTTAATATTTTTAAACTCTTTTAGTTCTTTTATGTATTCAGGATTAACATTTTTTCTTTTCTCTAATTCATCGAGTGTTGAATTCATTACTGATAGTAATTGTGCGACATCTCCATTTTTTATAGCATCACCAAAAAGGATTGGTCTTGTATATATTTTAATTAAGTTTGTTGTAATATTATCAATCTCGTTTAAAAGAACTATGTCTCGGTTTGCCCATTCTTCAGTGACGGCATTATATATCTCTTGAACATCTTCTTTAGGAAGCGCCGGTTCAATCATATCTACGACTTGTAGTAATCTCTTCATTGCTTTAAGTGGATTATATTCAACTCCGTCAGGAGGGTATATAACCAAAAAATGATCCAAAAAACAAAACATTAGCGTGTTAAAAAATTTTTCTTCATTTTTTGATTCAGGTAAAGATTTTAAATAGTTTGACGCAGTGTGTTTCGTGAATACATTTGGTGCATACATTCTTACCCCAAGGTTTAAAGGACCTGTTGAAAATAATTCAGGGATAATTTCGATTTTTGTAATTTTGTTATTATGTTTTATTTTGGCAACAAAATTTATAGCCGCAGATATTTTTCTGATATATATTGGCATTGTTTTATTGTATGTTATTTGGTTATGGTGTAACATTATAGAATCATAGTCTTTAAGCATTAATTGGCCTGGTTCAAGTACGTATGGTCTATAATATAATGTTTTTTCAGTGTGAGTTGACTTTTTGCTTGGGTGTATAATGTATTCTTTGCCTGAAATTGCTTTATCAAGATAGTTTGTGATTTCTGTGACGTATTTTTCGTGTAAGTTTTTGCTATATTCAAATTGTCCAGATAGAGAACGATAGGTTAAGGTGTTTGTGTCTTTATCCATTTTTATAGCCGCAGTAAGTGAGTATTGGAAAGAATCCATCTTGTTAACCATCTCTTCTGCTATGTCGTGTGCGGTTTTCTTATTATCATAATCAAAAGTTCCTAAATCAATCATAATATCAAAATCTAAATCGTTTGGAATCGGGTTTTTCCTTAAAAATCCGCTTCCATATGCGTTTGTATATACGATATTATATTCATAGCCATCCATAGCGGATAATTCTTTCGCTTTATCTACGTATTTGTTTAACTCTTTTATAGTGGGAGCGATGTATTTAAACGTTGCAGTTTCAGTGTAAGGATTCATATAGTAAAACGTTATAACGTGTTTATTGATAAAGATTATAGTTAATGTTATTAATGCAATTAATAATAATACAATAGGAAAAATTTTAATTTTCATAATATACCCCCGTACAATTAAGCATTGTATTATATTGTTGCTCTTGTATCAATAATTTAATATATTTTAAGGTATTAGTTTGTTTTTCCGGCTCTATATCCACAGTATGCATAGATGGCTGGTAAGATTTTATCTAATTTTAATTTTTCAACAAATGGAACTCTTGCCAATACCAACGCACCAAACAAGTCATCTGCGTTTGCTATTGTATCTTGCAAATCATGTTTTCTATCTGGTTTTAAATCTTTTGGATCACAAATTTTATTCGTAGCAACTGCCGCTATTTTCATGCCTGCAACAATTGAACCTAGCGTCGTAACAACTTTTGCTGGGGCGTTGTTTAATTTTTTAACGTTTTCGCATAGTTTTAAACCACCCCAAACCATTACGGTTGGTATTGCTGAGTTTGAAAACTGAAAAATACCTTCATTAATTCTGTTAATTCTGGTTTCTTTGTCTTCTTTAATCATGCCAAGCCCAACAGCACCTACAATTGATGTTGTTGCTAATATAAGCATCTCTTTTATCCCATATTCTAATTTAAATGGGTTTTTAATTTTTTGTTTTTTCATTATTAAAGCCATAGGAATAACAGTTCCAAGAGTTGCGCCTACAGCAGATTTTAATTTGTCATTCGCGGTAACATCACGATAAGCCTTATTCCTCAAACTCATTACTTTGTCTTTTTGGTTTTTAATGCTTTCTTTATATGAATTTGTCGAATATATATTTTTTTGCTGATTATTCTTATTGTATGTTACTAATAGACTAGTCATTATTCTCGTTTATTGTATTACCTTCTCCAACTAATTAAAACCTATAAAAATAATTTTTGCTAGTATCCATTAAATTAATCTTAAGATGTTGCAATAATTCCAAATTTGTTGTATGATTAAGTGTAGAAATCACAATTTAAAAAAGGAGATATAATATGGAAACTTATGGAATTGAAAAATTCGGAATTTTAAATCCAAAAGCAGTTTACAGAAACCTTACTCCTGCGCAATTAACTGAAAAAGCGCTAGAAAGAGGAGAAGGTTCATTAAGTAATTCTGGGGCTTTAGTTGTGACTACTGGTAAGTATACTGGTCGTTCTCCTAAAGACAAATTTATTGTTGATACTGAATCAATTCATGATGAAATTGCATGGGGCAAAGTAAATAGACCTATTAGTAAAGAAAAATTTGATGCTATTAAAGGTAAAATCGCATCTTATTTACAAAATAGAGAAGTCTTTATTTTTGATGGTTTTGCAGGTGCAGATAAAACATACCAACAAAAATTTAGAGTTATCAATGAATTAGCAAGTCAAAACATGTTTATTCATCAATTATTGATCAGACCAACAGCAGAAGAATTATCTGCTTATGGTGAACCAGATTATACAATTCTTTGTGCTCCTGGTTTCAAATGTGTCCCTGAAGTTGATGGTGTAAATTCAGAAGCATGTATTGCTATCGACTATGAAGCAAAAGTTATTATCATTTGTGGTTCTCAATATGCTGGTGAAATTAAAAAATCAGTATTTGCTACAATGAACTATGTTATGACAAAAATGAACGTGTTACCAATGCACTGTTCAGCAAATATGGACCCTGTAACTGGTGAAACTGCAGTATTCTTCGGTTTATCAGGTACTGGTAAAACAACTTTATCAGCAGATCCAAACAGAAAACTTATCGGTGATGACGAACACGGTTGGTCTCCAGATGGTGTATTTAACTTTGAAGGTGGATGCTATGCAAAATGTATTAACCTTTCTGCTGAAAATGAACCAGATATTTATAACGCAATTAAATTTGGTTCACTAATCGAAAACGTAGTTATGGATCCTGAAACTCGTGAATTTGATTTTAACGACGGTTCATTAACTGAAAACACTCGTGTAGGTTATCCTATTGATTATATTAACAATGCTCAAGTTCCATCAATGGGTGGTATTCCAAAAGTCGTTGTATTCTTAACTGCAGATGCTTTTGGTGTTTTACCTCCAATTTCCAGACTTGATAAAAACGCAGCAATGTATCACTTCGTTACAGGCTTCACTTCAAAATTAGCAGGTACTGAACGTGGTATTACAGAACCTCAACCAACTTTCTCAACATTGTTTGGTGAACCATTCATGCCAATGGATGCTTCAGTTTACGCAAAAATGTTGGGTGATAAATTAGATCAATATGGTACTCAAGTTTACTTAGTAAACACAGGTTGGGCTGGCGGCAGTGCATCAATGGGTGCTAAACGTATGAAATTATCTTACACAAGAGCAATGGTATCAGCAGCATTGAATGGTTCATTCGATTCAGTTGAATTCAAACACCATGATGTATTTAATGTTGATTATCCAACATCTTGTCCAAATGTTCCAGATGAAATGCTTGATGCTCGTGGAATGTGGGAAGATAAAGCGGCTTATGACGAAAGTGCTAACAAACTTGCTAAAATGTTTGCAGATAACTTTGCTGAAAAATATCCAAACATGCCAAGCGAAATTGTTAATGCTGGTCCTCAACCAAAAGAATTATCAATTAAGTAATTCTTGATAGATATTAAGAAAAGGCTCCTTTAAAGGAGTCTTTTTTTTATTAAAAAAATAAAGTTTATTATTTGATTAGTGTCGATTTAACATTACCATTAAAACTGAAATATCAGCAGGTTTTACACCACCAATACGAGATGCTTGTGCCAAATCTTTTGGTCTAATTTTTGCTAATTTGTCACGAGTTTCAGAAGAAATATTTTGAATTTTTGAGTAATCAATATCTTCAGGTATTCTATATTTTTCAAGTTTTGAACTTTGTTCAACTTGGATTTCTTGTCGTTTTAAGTACCCGTCATATTTTGTTAGTATTTCAACTTGTTCATATACATCTTTTGGAATGTTTAAATTAGCAGTTTCTTCGTCTATTTCTTTTAGAATTTTGTAAGTGATATTTGGGCGTTTAAGCAACTCTGCTAGTTTCATGCCGTGGTCCATATGTTCGTCATATTTTGCTAAAATGGTATTAACTTTTTCTGTTGCAGAAATTTTTGTTTCAAGAAGTCTTGCTTGTTCTTGTTTAATTGCTTCTTGTTTATCTGTGTAAACTTTGTATTGAGTTTCATCTATAAGCCCAATTTTGTGGCCAATATCAGTTAATCTAGCATCAGCATTGTCTTGGCGTAATAACAAACGGTATTCAGAACGAGAAGTTAGCATTCTATAAGGGTCTTGAATGTCTTTTGTTACTAAATCATCAATTAAAGTTCCTATATAAGATGAACTTCTTGAAAGTTCAAGCATTTCAGAATTATTTAGATAATTTACGGCATTTATACCAGCAATCAAGCCTTGTGCTGCTGCTTCTTCGTAGCCGCTTGTGCCGTTAATTTGTCCGCCAAAGAATAATCCTTTGATTTTTTTTGACATTAAGGAATGGGTTGTTTGAACGGCAGGAACATAATCGTATTCAACCGCATATGCAGGTTTTATGATATGTGCATTTTCTAGCCCAGGGAGTGATCTTAGCATAGCAACTTGTACTTCTGCTGGTAAACTTGTTGAGAATCCTTGTATATAAACTTCGTATGTTCCAAGCCCTTCTGGTTCTATAAATATATGGTGAGAAGGATTTGAGGCAAATCTTACAATTTTATCTTCGATTGATGGACAGTAACGTGGCCCAACACCATGTATTAGACCTTGATACATTGGTGATTTATCTAAATTTGCTTTAATAATATTGTGAGTTTCTTCATTTGTTCTTGTTAAATAGCAAGGATATTGTGGTCTGATAGGTCTATTTGGTCTGAACGAATAGAAATTTAATTCGTCGTCACCAGGTTGAATTGTCATTTTTGAATAATCAATTGTCCTTTTATCAACTCTTGCGGGGGTGCCAGTTTTAAGTTTTTTTGTTTCTATTCCTAGTTTATTCAAACTATCAGATAAGCCTATTGCTGCTTTTTCTCCAAGCCTACCAGCGCTATACGATTTTAAACCTATCCAAATTCTTCCTTCAAGAGAAGTTCCGGTTGTTAAAATAATCGCTTTTGCTTGGTATTCAATTCCAAATTCATCAACTGCGCCTGTGATTGCACCATCTTTTTCCAACAACTCTGTTATGCAACATTGTTTAACGTAAATATTATCGGTATTTTCAATAATATTACGCATATAATTCATATATTCTTTTTTGTCGGATTGGGCTCTTAATGCACGAACGGCAGGGCCTTTGGAAGAATTGAGCATCTTCATTTGTAAATATGTAGCATCTGCAACTTCGCCCATAACACCACCAAGAGCATCAATTTCTCTTACTAATGTGGATTTAGCGGGGCCGCCAATAGCGGGATTACACGGCATCAAAGCAATATTATCAACATTAAGCGTGCATAGCAAAACTTTGCAACCAAGTCTTGCTGCTGATATGGCTGCTTCGCAACCAGCGTGACCTGCTCCAACTACTATTATGTCAAATTTGTTTTGTAAATAGTCCATATGTTTATTATATTACAAATACAAATAATTAACTCGTCTAATATATTCAGATGATTTTTGTAAAGTTTTATGAAGTTATAATAAATTTTGTCGATAAAGATAAAAAGACACATCTTATTGGAGCTCAACATGTCAGAACAAATTATAATGCCGATTGATAATAGTGCGAAGGCCCTGATTTCATTGGAAAAAGCTAGAGAAGCACACGAAAAATATTTAGTGCGTCAGCAAAATTCGGATTTAGAAGAGGCTATTGAACACTATGTTGATGCTGTAAAACAGGATCCAACACTTCCTGAAACTTATTATCGTTTGGCATCTTTGATGTGGGAGCAAGGTCAAATAAGCATTAGTAGTGCAATTGAACAGTGTAAAGTAGCATGCTCTCTAGAACCTTCTAGTATGGATGCACACTTATATACAGGCTACTTTATGAAAGTAGCACAGGATTTTAAAGCCGCAGAACAGGAATTTAAATCAGCAATTAAAGTTAGCAAATTTAATTCGGCAAGGCCTCGTTTAATTCTTTCTCAAGCAATTTTGCAAAAAATAAACGAGAAAAATGGCAATATCGCTGATTTTGCTAATTTCTTGTATTATTTTGTCTCCGGCTCTGTTATGTTGGCTTGGGATAAGCCTGCTTTGAAAATGTTTTATAAAACCATAGCAGATGATTTTTCTGTTTTTAAATACAATACCCTTGGAAAATTTTTAGAAAAATTCAAAATGACTTCTAAAGCGGAAACCGTTTATCAAGAAGCCGTTGAAAAAATAGAACATGGTGAAATTTTCTATAATAAAATGGGTGATATTGCCCTTAAAAATCAAGATTACGGTACTGCCGTTCAAAGTTATAGAAGTGTTTTAGAGGTTAATCCTCTTAATAGAGATGTCTGGGCTAAACTTGCGACAATTTTGCAAACTTATTTCCCAGATTGCAAAGATGAAACAATCGATTGCTACGAAAAATTGTTAGAATTTGATGAGAATAAAGCACCTATTTATTACGAATTAGGTCATTTGTATTTGGGTAAAGAAGATAAGTTAAATTCAATGAGTGCTTTTAAATTAGCAGTTGAATTAGAACCAGAAAACCCATTCTATAATAATTCCTTGGCTTATGCATATTCGCGAGCAGAATTGTATGATGATGCTATTCATCACTACCAAAAAGCCATTGATTTAAACCCTGATAAAGAATGGACATCAATTGTTTGTCATGCTTTAGGAACTTTATATGCAGAAGTGAATGGTAATATTGAAGCCGCGGTTGCAACTTATCAAGCAGGTTTGATTTTAGATCCGAATAATTATGATTTATATTTAGCACTTGGTGATATTTATATGGCGGATTATGATTTGGATAAGGCAATCAAAGCATATTGTGATGCTATTACTCTAAATCCAAATGAAGCAAGAGGCTACTCGAAAGCAGGTATTGCACTTTGGGAAAAAGACTTTTTAGAAGAAGCACTTGTTGCATATCATAAAGCAGTTGAATTAAATCCTGAAAATCCATTTGCACATAACAATTTAGGTATCTTGTATTTAGATGGGCTAATGGATGCGGAACAAGCATTAGAATACTTTGAAGAAGCAATTGAATTAAATCCAAGTTATACACTTGCATATTTCAACGCAGGTCGTGCATCCCAACAAATGGGATTTACTAACGATGCCGCAAATTATTATCAAATGGCTATTGACTTGAATAGATTAACTAATGAAATGGAAGAGGACGATATTCAAGAAAGATTGCATAAACTTTTTGAGTTATAGTTTAAAATAAAAAGAGGCGCAGCCATTCGGCTGCGCCTCTTTTGTTTAATTTTTAAATTAAATTTCTACCTTGTTTTTCTAGTTTTGCTTTGTCTGTATATTTTTGGTCGATTTGACCTTCTCTATAACTATGTCTGTGATTAATGTAACTAATTAATCCCATAGCAGGTAACGCTACAAATGTTGCAAATAATGCTGCTGCTTTTGCTTTTGGAGTTTTACATTTTTCTACTAGATTAATTATATTATCTCGCATTCTTGATTTGAATGTTGGTTTTTTAATAAGTTTGCTCTTATTTACTGTTTTACTAAACCCATCTATTGTTTTTTCAGCACGCGATCTTGGTGGTTTACGCTTTAAATTAAATTTATTCACAATATTGTCAAATAATTTTTCGAGTTTGTTTGCGTTTTTGTCTGCTAATACGGCAGCTCCTCCTACGCTACTAAGAACTACTGTATCTGCTGCTAATGTTTTGATGTTGTTTCCTAATTGTTCTTTTGCACAATTTGCTCTGTTTGAAACATCACCTTTGTCTTTTGCTACCATAGATGATACTGCTGGTCCTAATGCTACATGTGCTACGTAATTCGTCATAATTTTTCTCCTTTTTTCTTGTAACGCCCCTATGCATTATAAAAGTTTTCCCTTTTAAGTTTATTGCTCAAAAATATGAAATAAAATTGCATATTTTTGAATAATACTGAAATATCAATGTTTTACAGGTTTACATAACTTAATAAAAGAAGAAATAATAATGCATGGTAATGTAAAAAACTGTAATATACGTTCATTTTTCTTTTTATGAAAAGATTGTATTATATCAGTATGGATATAAAAGAACTGTTAGGTGCTAAAATAAAACGTTTAAGACAGCAAAAGGGGTTAACTCAGGAACAATTGTCCGAAATGGCAGACCTTTCAACACGTGCTCTTGCCGGTATTGAATCTGGTAAAAATTTTATGTCCGCTCAAACTATGGAGAAAATTCTTCTTTGTTTAAATGTTTCTCTCGATGATCTTTTTTCAGTAGAACATCTTAAACCAACAGAGGATTTGATTGAAGAAATTGATTTAATTCTCAATTCTGTAAAAAATGATAGAGAAAAAGTTGAAAATATTTATAAAGTTATTAAAGCAATAGTTTTGACTTAAAATAAATTAAGTTGTTTGTTTTTTTCAAAGTGTTTCTTCAAAAATGATGGTCGGTGATATTTGCATAAACCGTATTTATCAATGGCGTCTAAATGCTCTTTCGTTAGATATCCTGCATTTTTACCCCAATTATATTCAGGAAATTCTTTGTCGAGTTCTTCCATGTATCTATCACGAGTAACTTTTGCCAAGATACTTGCGGCAGCAATTGATGCCGATTTACTATCCCCTTTTATTACATATTGTTGTTTTATTGTGAAATCTTTAATTAGTTTGTTGCCGTCAACTAAAACTAAAATATCATCATTTTGTAATTGTTTAGCAACATTTTCACACGCCAATTTCATTGCTTTTAATGATGAATTTAGGATATTGATTTCTTCAATTTCTTCTACTTCTACACATATTGTTGAATTGATAGTGTTGTTTAAGATAGTATCGTAAATACTTTCTCTCTTTGCTTTTGTTAGTTTTTTACTGTCGTTTAGGATAGAAAGTTCTTCTATCAATTCCTCGCTTTTTTTAGGAAAATATACGGCACTAGCAAAGACTCCGCCTGCTGCTGGACCACGTCCCGCTTCATCTGTACCAATTATAATTTTGTTAAACTGATTGTCAAAATTAAATAAATTCTGAGATGTCATCTAAAATAAATTTCCCGATTTTGCCTTCTCTAAAATCTCTTAATAAGTAAACTGCAGTACGTTCAGTATCTGGATTTCCACCAGTTATAATCCAATTTCTCGAAGTAGCAATCCCTTCCAACGTTAAATCTTCGGTCTTGTAGTACTCACAAACTTCTTTTTTATATCTTTCTGATAGTAGTTCTAGAAGTTCTTTTGCAACTAGTTCGTTTGAATATGCGTTATCTCCAATCGAGTTTACGAAAGCTAGTTTTTTAGCAACTTCTTGATTATCTTGCTTCATAGGTATAATACCTGGAGTGTCCAAAAGTTCAAGTTGTGGATTAATTCTAACCCATTGCTGTTGACGTGTAACCCCTGCTTTTGCTCCTATTTTTGTTTTTGAAGATTTTGTTAATTTGTTTATGATGCTAGATTTTCCAACATTTGGCATGCCAACAACCATAATTCTTGCAGGTCTGCGAAGTAGTCCTCGTGCCATTAGTGCTTGAATTTTAGGTTCAGCAAGTTCTATCGCTTTTTTTACTATATGGTTTAAATCCTTTGAATTTTTAGCATCAGTTAATGCAACTTGGCATTTGTTTATTTCTTCAAGTTTTTCTATCCATGCTTTTAATTCTGATTTTATAGTTAAATCAGACTTGTTAAGCAAAATTAAACGAGGCTTTTCACCTAAAAGCCTCGTAATATCATCATAACTGCTTGAATAAGGCAGTCTCGCATCAATAACTTCTATTACAGCATCTACTAAAGAAAGTTGCTCTTTTAATTTTCGCTCTGCTTTAGCGATATGCCCTGGATACCAGTGAATGTGAAGTTTATCTTTTTTCAATTTTTTCCTTGATACGAGTTGCTTTACCTGAACGTTCTCTTAAGTAATATAATTTAGAACGTCTTACATCACCACGTCTTAATACGCTGATTTTTTCAATTCTTGGTGAGTGTACCAAGAATACTCTTTCAACGCCAACGCCTTGGAATACTTTTCTAACAGTAATTGTTTTATTGATACCAGAACCATGATCTTTGATGATTGTGCCTTCAAAAGCCTGAGTTCTTTCTTTGTTTCCTTCGATAATTCTAACGAAAACTTTTACAGTATCTCCCGGATTCATTTCCGGTAATTCTCTTTCTAAATAAGGTTTTTCTAATTCGTTAATAATAGGGTTCATTTTTCTATTCCTTTATATTTCTTGTACTTTTTTTAATTCCTTAATCAACGTTTAATAATTTCTTCCACAAAAAAATCCGTTGACGCACGCTAGTTATTCAATTCTATATTAAATATTTTTTTATTGCAAGTGGTAATTAAGTTTTGTTTCAGTTATTATTTGTTTATGAGTGATTATAAAAAATTGTTAAATAAGAAAAAGAAGAAATATTGTGATATTTCAACTATGGGTGTAAATATAGACAAGAACGAATTTTACGAAATTGTTCAATCTAATTCGGCGCACCCTGAAAAGTTAAACCCTAAAAAAGATTAAATTTTTGATTTGATTTCTTCTATTAGTGTCGCGACTTTTTGAGTTAATGTTTCGTAATCAGAGTTGTTTTCGATTACATAATCCCAATCGGTGATGTGATCCAAACCAACTTCTGTAACGTCAGTTTCGCCAATTAGTTCACCTCTTTGTGCTCGGATTTCTCTATCGGCTTCTACTCTAATTGCAATTGCTCCTGATTGTTTGAATACATCATATTCATGTTGAACTCTAACATCAGTTACCATAATATTACCATCTTGTTCTATAATCTTTTTTAACCAATAATCTGGGTCTTGGCTTCTGCCCCAATTACCTAAATTGATTAAATCTTGGCGGTATAAAGGTTTGTTCTTTTCAATTTCTTCGTATGTTAAACCTTTTTCTTTACCATATGTTAGTTTTATAATATCACCCATTGCACAACGTCTAAAATCTTTCATTTCATTTAGCATTATTTTTGCAACAGTGTCTTTACCTGAATATTGTTTCCCCGAAAATATAATTATCATGACTTCTCCTTTTTCTTTATTATAATTATTTATTTTTTTATTTGCAAGGGAATTCATTATTGTATTATCTGTTGGAGTTTAACCTTAATATTATTTACATTACCTTGCTTTTTTGCCATGTTCGTCGTATTCTCAAATAACGAGTGTGATTTTTACAATTAAGGTGAAATATGGCGTTAAATTTTCAAGAATTAGTATTTAACTTACAAAAGTTTTGGTCTGATTATGGTTGTATTATTCAACAACCGTATGATATAGAAAAAGGGGCTTCTACAATGAACCCTGCAACATTTTTAAGAGCATTAGGCCCTGAACCTTGGAATACTGCAATGATAGAACCTTGCAGAAGACCAACCGATGCTCGTTATGGCGAAAACCCAAACCGTTTAGGACATTACTATCAATTCCAAGTTATTTTGAAACCATCTCCAGATAATGCTCAAGAACTTTATTTAAAAAGTTTAGAAGCAATGGGTATCAATTTAGCAGAACACGATGTTCGTTTTGTTGAAGATAACTGGGAATCTCCTACTCTTGGTGCAGCTGGTGTAGGTTGGGAAGTTTGGCTTGATGGTATGGAAATTACTCAGTTCACATATTTCCAACAAGTTGGAGGTTTAGAAGTTAAACCTGTTGCTTTGGAATTGACTTATGGTTTAGAAAGAATTGCAATGTATTTGCAAAACAAAGAATCAGTATATGATATTATGTGGAATGATAAGTTAAAATATGGTGAAATATTCTTGCAAAATGAAATTGAACAATCTAAATACAACTTTGAAGTTTCTAATGCTGAAAGTTTATTTACTGTGTTTGACCTTTACCAAAAAGAAGTTGATAATTGTATTGAAGCAAAATTAGTTTTGCCTGCATATGATTATGTACTAAAATGTTCTCACACTTTTAATCTTCTTGATGCTCGTGGTGTTATTAGTAAAGATGAAAGAATAAATTTTATTAATAGAGTTAGAACAATGGCTTCTGCCGTTGCTAGATTATATGTAGAACAGAGAAAAGAATTAGGTTTCCCACTCTGTAAGTAGAGGAATATAAAATTGGCTGAGAAATTTGAAAGAGTTACATTTACTAAAAATTTTTTAAAAACAATAACTAAAGTTAAAAACCCAGATGAAATGCTAGCTGATGCTAATGCCGTGGGCTTAGAAAAAACTTTGGGTGTAATTGACCTTATAGTTTTAGGCGTTGGTGCTATTATAGGTTCAGGGATATTTGCTATTGTTGGTATTGCTGCGGCAGGCAATGGTTCAACTTTGGGTGCTGGCCCTGCGTTGATCGTTTCAATGGTTATTGCGGCAATTGCTTGTGTATTCTCTGCTCTATGTTATGCAGAATTTGCAACAATGATTCCTGTCGCTGGTGGTGCTTATACTTATACATTTGCAACCCTAGGTGAATTCGCGGCATGGATGGTTGGTTGGGTATTGATGCTTGAATATGCAATTGGTTTTATTGCTGTTGCTTGTGCTTGGTCTAATCACTTTATTCAATTCTTGAATGGTTTTTCAAATGTTTTACCAACTTGGTTGGCTAATCCTCCGGCTTGGTTAGTTAATGATCCTTATACCTTCTCAAAATTAGTAGAGCAAAATCCTGCTATGAATTATCCATCTATTTTTGGATTACCTATTTGTATAAATTTACCTGCTATAATTGTTGTTCTATTATCAACTGCAATTTTGGTTAAAGGAACTAAAGATTCTGCTAAAATGACAGGGATTATGGTTTATATTAAATTAGCCGTAATTGCATTGTTTGTTTTAGTTGGTATTTTCTTTATAAAACCAGATAATTGGACTCCATTTGCTCCATATGGTATGTCTGGTATTTTTTCAGGTGCGTTTATGATTTTCTTTGCATACATTGGTTTTGATGCGATTGCAACTGCAGCAGAAGAATGTAAGAATCCACAAAAAGATTTGCCAATTGGGATTATCGGTTCTCTTGCAATTACAACTATTGTTTATGTTTTAGTTGCTTTAGTATTAACTGGTTTGCAAGATACTTCTGGCGTGGTACCTGTGGACTTTTTGAAAGCTCCAATGGCTTATTGTATGTCTTTAATTAAACAAAATTGGGCAGCTGGTTTTATTTCAATCGGTACTCTTGCTGGTTTAACTTCTGTGCTTCTAGTTCTTGAACTTGCATCTACAAGAATTTTGTATGCTATGAGTAGAGACCATTTCTTGCCTAAAAAGTTTCAAAAATTACACCCTAAATATAAGACTCCTGCATTTTTAACTTGGGTTGTTGGTATTTTTGCGGTAATTGGTATATTCACTTTAAATTTGGATGTAGCAGCAGAATTGTGTAATTACGGTACGTTTACATCTTTCATTGTTGTGTGTCTTGCAGTATTGATATTAAGAAAAACTGATCCTACAAGACCTCGTCCTTTCAAAGTTCCATTTTCACCTTTATTCCCAGCATTGGGTATAATTTGTTGCGGTGGATTAATGATTTATAAATCTATGCAACCATCAGAATCAGCATTGTTATTCCCTGTTTGGGTTGGTATTGGTGCTGTTATTTATGTGCTTTATGGATTTGTTAAAAATAGATTACACGAAAATAAAGTTCACGTAGAAAAAGTTATGAAAAAGAAACAGGAATTAGTTAAATGAATTCGATCTTAAAAAATATATTAAATAAAAGAAGCCCAGATGAACTTATTGCAACAAGTAAAAAATCAGAATTAAAGAAAACATTAAATGTTTTTGACTTGATTGTAATTGGTATTGGGGCAGTTGTAGGTACAGGTATTTTTACAATTATTGGTAGCGCTATTCAAGGTGGTATTGAAGGTGCTGGTGCTGGCCCTGCAATTGTTATTTCAATGGTGTTTGCGGCAATTGCTTGTGTGTTTTCAGCATTATGTTATTCCGAAATTGCTGCTATGATTCCTGTTGCCGGTAGTGCATATACTTATACTTATGCTACTATGGGTGAATTTATGGCTTGGATGGTTGGTTGGATATTGATGCTTGAATATGCAATCGGTAATATTACTGTTGCAAGTGCTTGGACTGGATATTTAACTCAATTATTAAAAGGTTTTAAACATTTATTGCCAGATTTTGTTGTGTATTTCCCAATGTGGTTAAGAAACGATTATAGATTTATGCTTGCTCATTGTGATAAATATGGTTTGGATCCACATACCCAAATGCCATTTATTTTCGACAAAATTCCATTCGCAATTAATTTACCTGCTATTTTTATCGTTCTTGTTTTAACTTTACTTTTGATTAAAGGTGTTAAAGAATCTACGAGATTTGCGAGTATTATGGTAGGTGTAAACTTGTTTATGATAGTTTCATTTATCGTTGTTGGTGCTTTTTACGTAAAACCTGAAAATTGGACACCATTTGCACCTAACGGTTTTGAAGGTATTTTTATGGGAGCGTTTCTTATCTTCTTTGCATATATTGGTTTTGATGCTATATCAACCACTGCTGAAGAAACAGAAAATCCCCAAAGAGATTTGCCTGTTGCAATTTTAGGTACGTTATTGTTCTGTACAATATTATATGTTTTAGTTGCATTAGTTTTAACAGGTACAGTTCCTTTAAATCAAATTGATACTCAAGCACCTATTGCTCATGCAATGAGAATGATTGGTAAAGATTGGTTTGCAGGCTTTATTTCAACAGGTGCAGTTTGTGCATTAACTTCTGTACTACTTATTTATCAATTGGGTACAACAAGAATTCTTTATGCTATGAGCAGAGATAGATTTTTACCAAAATCTTTGCGTTTAATTCATAAAAAATTCAAAACACCTCACATTTTAACTTGGGTTGCTGGTTTGGTTGTTATTCTTTGTGCATTATTTATGGATTTAAGAATATCTGCTGAATTGTGTAATTTCGGGACCTTTACTTCTTTCATTATAATTTGTATTGCAGTATTGATATTAAGAAAAACTGAACCAGATAGAAAAAGACCGTTTAAAGTTCCATTTGTTCCATTATTCCCAATTTTAGGGATTATTACTTGTGGTGGTTTAATGTTCTATTCAATGAAGTTCTTAACTACTTCATCATTATACTTCCCGTTGTGGCTTTTGATTGGTTTGTTGATATACGTATGCTACGGTTATAAACAAAAACGCATAGAAGAACAATTGCGTAATCGTAGAAAAAAATCAGCCTAAACTTTTTCGGTTATTTTTAAGAAATTTTTATGTTCACCTTTCGTTTCGGTGACGTAGTTGCGTAGTGCTTTATATATGAATGGGTGTACGTCTCCAGCCATTACATCTCTGTAAATAATAGCAAGTGCAGTATCTTTGTCATAACTGTTCTTATATGTACGTTTTTCTGTTAATGCAGAGTATTTATCTGCAACATTTAGTATTTGTAAGTTTATATCGGCAAAAAAGTCAGGTTTTACTTTTGGATAACCTGTGTGGCTTGCATTTTGGTGATGGTATTTTACCAAATTCAAAGTGCGTGTATCAATATCAGAATTTTTTAATATTTCGTACCCTAATTCTGAATGTCTATGCATAATTTCAATTTCTTTTTTGTTTAAACCTTCAGGCTTATTCAAAATTTCTTTTGGTATCAAAACTTTACCGATATCGTGTAAATAAGCGGCATCTTTTAATGATTTTATATTTGTATGCTGTTTCAAAGCAAGTGGTAAATGTTCCAGCATTCCAACAACAATATTTTGTGTATCTTTACAGTGTCCTTTTGATAGATCATCAAGTTCTTTCATGTTAAGTTCACCGTTTGCATTTATTTCTTTTAAAATCTCTCTAATTCGTGGGTTAGATGCAATAGCGTATTCAATATATTCTGCAGTAGTGTATTTTGTTATGGAATTGCTTTTGAACGTATCTTGAGGATACGTAACAAGCGTTCCAAAACTTGGTTGTTTTGAATTCACGAAGATATTCGGTTTAATCCCGCCTACACCGAACGGATTCGTTAGGTTAATTCCCATTTTCCCACTATAAAATTACGCTACTACTCTTATATAAAGTTTTTTTATTTTTCAAAATTGCTTATTTATTTACAAATTTTTACTTTTGTAAACTTTAATGTTAAAATTCTTCTATGAATATTTTATTGTGTGGTTTGGGCGCCATTGGTTCTATTTATGCTCATAAATTAAGTAAATTAAAAGATATTGATTTTAGAGTTTTAGTTGATGAGAAAAGATTTAATTTTTACTCTGAAAATCCGACATATTTTAATGAGAAAAAATTAAACCTAAAATATTTACTTCCAGATGAGAACTTTTCGGCTGATATTATCATTATTGCTACAAAATCTAATGCTTTTGAAAGTATTATCCAGAATGTGGCAAATTTTGTTAATGACGACACTACTTTTTTATCATTATTAAATGGTATTTCAACAGAAAAAATCATTGCGGAGAGATATGGTGCTGATAAGGTTTTATATTCTTACTATATAGGGCATAGTGCTGAACGAATAGGTAGAAAGATTACTCATGACGGCGTCAATAAAATTGTATTCGGTAGCGTTTTAAAAAATGATAAAAATGTCAAAAAAATAAAAGATTTTTTTGAATTTGCTGATATAAATTATGGAATATCAAATGATATTATGTATTCTGTTTGGGCAAAGTTTATGGTTAATGTCTCTCTTAATCAGACAACTGCCTTGTACAAGTTATCAGTTGGACAAATGCGTGATGATCAAGAGGCGTTTGAATTTTTCACAAAGTTGATGGGTGAAGTAGAACAAATTGCCATCGCAGAAAAAATTAATAACCCTAAAAATTTGAAAGTAGAGGTTTTGGAGTTTGTAAATTCAATGCCTTATAATAGTAAGACTTCTATGTTACAAGATGTTTTGGCAAATCGTAAACCAGAGTTGGATTTGTTCGCAAAAACAATTATTGAACTAGGGGAAAAACATAATATAAAAACACCTTGCAATCAAATGGTTTTAGCAAAATTAGTCTAAGATTTCTAAAAATTGAGGTATAAGACTTTTATCCTTTGCTTCCTGTTTAATAGGTTTTGGAGGTTCTGCTTCAGGTTTCTCGTCTTCAACATCTACAGTTACGTTTTCGGTTGTAGGTTGATTTTCAACGCGTGAAAATTCTTGTTTTGCCTGTTCTATTCTTAAGGTTTCTTCTTCAAATAATGATGCTTTTAAAAAACAAGCAACCAACAAACTAAGAATTAAAAAACCTATCAATAATTCTATAATAGCCATCCCTTTTTTATTCATATTTACCTCAATCGATTTCTTTTTATAAATGAAACTATGGCTTCGTCTATGTTTGTGGGAGATGGAAATTCATTATTATTTTCAGAGTCCCAAGCGCTTTTTTTTACAAAAAACTTATTATATACGGTTAAGCCAAGGTAAATAATAAGAGATGATGCGACAACACCACCCATTGCGTATAAAAACTTTGTTATTGTATTGCTTACTTCTGTCGTCGGTTCGCAATAAGCAGGCAAAGCGGTAATAAAAATTACCGCTACCAAACTTATTAAATTTATACGTAATTTACTCTTCAACTTTTTCTTCTACCTTTTTAGTTTTGCGAGTTCTTTTTACCTTTCTTGGTTTTTCTTCTTTTTCTTTTTCTTTTTCTTCTTTTGTTTTAGTAGTTTTAGAAGTTGTTTTTTTAGTTGTTGTACGTTTTCTTTTTGGTTTTTCTTCTTTTTCCTCAACAACGGCTACTTCAGTTTTAATTTCTTGGATAGGTTCCGCTTTTACTTCAACTTGTGGGGTTTCTACAACTGCTTCAGTTTTTATTTCCTCAATAGGTTTGTTGTCATATTTTCTGTTTTTGTTGAATTTCTTTTTGTTGCGGTTATTCTTTTTGTTTTGTTCTTCTATAACTACTTCTTGTTGAGTGATTGTTTGCTCTTCAATTTTAACTTCTGCGGTTGTTTCGGTTGTTTCTTGTTGTTGATTATTCTTTTTGAAGTTGTTTATTGGGAGTTTTGTTTTTGCTTGTTTTGCTCGGTATTCGCCTTCTGCGGTTGGTGTTGCAAAATTAAATTCATTCATAAAGTATGCACTACCTTGGCAGTGAGGACATTTTCTTGTGAAAATTTCTGACAATGACTGTCCTTGTCTGTGGCGTGTTAATTCTACCAAACCTAAATCTGATAATTGACCCACTTGAGGTTTTGCTTTATCCGGTTCTAAAGCAATTTCGAGTTCTTCTAATATTGCAAGTTTATCTGCGCGTGATGTCATATCGATAAAGTCAATGATTACCATACCACCAATGTTTCTCAAACGAAGTTGACGTGCAATTTCGTGTACTGCTTCAATGTTCGTTTTTAAGATGGTTTCGTCTTGAGTTGCAGAACTTGTAAATTTACCGCTGTTTACGTCAATTACAGTCAAGGCTTCTGTTTGTTGGATGTATAAGTAACCCCCTGATGGCATATTTACTTTAACATTCAAGGCCGCCTTAATTTCTTTGTGAATATCCATAGCGATAAGTAATGGTTCTGTACCTTTGTATAATGTTACTTGTAAATTTTTATTCATGTGCCAATTTTGTAAAATGTTTTGTACTCTGTTCATTGCAAATGCTGTATCGACAATGATTTCTTTAACGTCATCAGTGCAGGCTTCTCTTATAACTCTATATAACAAATCTTGATCTCTATATATCAAGTTTGGTGGAGTTTGAGTTTCTGCAGCAGTAATAATATTATTCCATTTTTCTAATAGAATTTCTAAATCTTCTTGTATATCTGCTTCTGATTGCCCTTCAGCTTCAGTTCTAATGATAACACCAACCCCAACAGGTTTTATCAAGTTTAGAATCGCTTTTAATCTCGCTCTTTCTCTTGAATTCTCAATTTTTTTACTTACGCTTACACCAGGTTCATAAGGCATAAGCACCAAAAATCTACCTGGTAGGCTGATTTCTGTGGTAACTCTTGGACCTTTATGTCCTGTTGGTTCTTTTACAACTTGAACAACAAGTTTTTGCTTTGGTTTAAGTTTTTCTTTTAATGTGCCTTTTCCTCTAACGTCTTCTGCGTGCAAAAAGCCCATTTTGTCTGTACCAACGTTTACAAAAGCTGCTTCAATACTAGGCAATATGTTATCAACAGATGCTAAATAAACATCTCCTAATAATACATCTCCTTTGTGGATAAAAAAGTCAGTTACTTTCTTGTTTTCTAATACTGCAGCAATGTTATCACGTTCTGCAATAACAATCTTTTTTTCAACAACATTATTGTTTTGTTGTTGATGGTGTCTGTGATTAAAATGTCTGCCCATAAATAAATCCTTCTTATAATTCTTCTAAACTTCTGTCAAAGAATTTTACACGGGTTATGTTAAACGGTGTGTTAGGTGCTATCTCATTCATTAAAACATCTGCACGCAAAGCAACCGCACCCTCGTCAGTAATTCCCTGACCGGTTTTTAAAACTATGAATAAACTCTTATCTTCAAATCTGTATGATTTGATAGATTCTTTGATGTTTATTTTTTGTATCAAACCTTTTTTGTTTTTCTTCTCAATATAAATTTCATTGGAAGATAAAACTTTGTTTATATTATACACTAATTTTTCAAATTCGTAAACCCTCTCATCAAAAATCTCGATTTTATATTCAGCCCAACATACAGTGTTATCAATGGCTAGGGTTGATTTTTCTATTTGTTTTATTTCTATTATTTTTGATTGTTTAGGTAAAACTTCTTCTAATTTTTGTTTTAATTCTTGTTCTGGAATATTTTCGTATAATTCGATATCAACAAGTTCGGTGGTGCTTTCTGCAAAAAGAGGTAATGCAACCCCCATAGATACTTTCATTGATGGGTTAAAACCTTGAGAAAAAGCAACTTTTAAATCTGTTCTTGCAAGTGCTTTAAAAAAAGTATTTTGCCAATCCAAGTGTGAAAAATATTTTAAAATATCAGTTTTTGTAAGTTTTATTCTATATTTATAAGTTTTTATTTCTGGGTGGTGGCATCGTGCAGGATCTAATATTGGTTCAAACGATAATTCTTGTGCTTTTGCACTTGCAGTAAATGGTTCAGCCATAACTTTGTGAGTGTTTAAATTCTTGCATACACCACAGTTTACGCATCCGTCTTCACAGGTAGGAATTATGTGTGGTGAATTTTCGTTAATTGAAAATGCTAAATTATACTCATTTTTTAGCCAATTTTTATCAACACCTACATCAATAAAATCCCAAGGTAAATCATCTTCGAGTTTAAAATTAACTTTTGCTAAACTGTCTAAATCTATTCCTAATTCTTTTGCGGTTTCTTGCCACGTTTGTTTATTGAAGCATTCGCACCAAGCATCTAAATAGCAACCTTTTTGGTATAGTGCTTCAATGTATTTGCATAATGAAGTATCGCCTCTCGTTACTACTGCTTCAATTTGTGAAATAAATTTTTCGTGGAAGTTTATTTTTAAACCTTTTATGTGTGAAGTTTTTTCTTTTAAGTAGTGAATATGTCCTGTTATTTCGTCCAAATCCATTTGTCCGCACCATTGGAATGGAGTAAATGGTTTTGGTACAAAAATAGATAGTGTACAAGTGATATTCATACCATAATTAAGGTTTTTCTCTCTTTTTATGCGCTTGCATTCGTTCTTGATTTTTTCAAGTAGTTTTGCCATTTCGTCCATATCTTCTATGGTTTCAGTAGGCAAGCCGCATATAAAATAGAGTTTAACTTTAGACCAACCATTTTCGTATAATGTTGTTATTGCATTAACAATTTGTTCTTCTGTTATGTTTTTCTTGATTACATCTCGTAATCTTTGACTACCAGCTTCTGGTGCTAAAGTTATTGTAGATTTTCTTATGCTTTGGACTAAATTGGCAAGTTCAAGGTTAAATCCATCTATTCTTTGGCTAGGTAGAGAAACAGACACTTTTCTTTCATTGAAATCAACAGCGAGTTCTTTTATTACTTCATTTATATTCGCGTAATCGTTTGAAGATAATGAAAGTAGTGAATATTCGTCGTAACCTGTATTTTTAACTAAATCTTTAGTGATATCTATAATATCATTCGCACTTCTTTCTCTAATTGGCAAAGTTACGTGTCCCGGTTGACAAAAACGACACATACGTCCGCAGCCTCTTCGGATTTCAATTACTGCACGGTCTTGTACAGATGATGAAAATGGGATTGGGTATGAAGTTAGAGCGGTTTCTTTTTTGAGTTGCGCAATTCGTTTTTTGACTTTCCCGCCAACTAATGCTGACCAACGACCAGAGTTTTCGCCCTCAACAAGTGCTTTAATTCTTTCTTTTCTTGGTAAGCCTTTTGTTTTCTCTAGTATTTGACAAATTTCGATGGTATTATCTTCTCCATCTCCAATCATAAATACATCTATAAATTCAGACATTGGAAGAGGGTTATATGCACAAGGTCCTCCAGCAATAATAATAGGGTCATCATCGGATCTATCTTCATTCCTGTATGGGATTTGAGCCATTTCTAACATTTTTAGTAATGTAGGGTAACTCATTTCATATTGAAGTGAAAATCCGACAGCATCGAAATTTTTAATAGGAACTTTGCTTTCCAATGCATATAATGGTGTTGGTTGAAAATCTGTTTCTGGTGCGTAAACTCTATCGCACATATAGTTTTCTTGTTTGTTGATTAGTTCATATAGTAGTCTTACCCCGAGATTACTAATCCCAATTTCATATTTATCTGGAAATGCTACCGCAAAGCGAACTTTTGCATCCTTAAAACTTTTATTGTGTGATAAAAGTTCACCACCAACATATTGATAAGGCTTTTTACTATTAAATAATGCTTCGTGATACTCTCTAAAAAAACAATTCATGCTAAATCTTCCGGAATGTACTTGTCTATCTCTATTATAGTACCATCCAGCGTATTTTCTTCAAATGATTTCATAAACTTGAATAAATCAGAGTTTGGGACATCATAATTATATAAATATGTTTCTCCTTCAAACTCTCTCATAACCCTAACCATATAATGACATTTTTCAGCGTATGCGTTCAAATGTTCTGGATTAAACTTTTTACCGTTAGTATCTCTGTCTAATTTTACATAGTTAAAACCGGCATAGTACTTAATTTTTTCTTCTGTTGGAATTGATTTACTATGTTTTTCAAATAAATTTATTATCTTTTTATTGATTTCATCAGTCATTGTTTTCTATATATTCAATAATGTCTAAAGCCAACTGTTTTCTGATTTCTATAGGTGCATTTTTAAGGTATTCCATAGCGTGAGAAACTTTGATGTTTTTGTCGTACCATCTGCGCAAAATGTAGTTGTACTGATCATCTAATGACATAGGAATATCAAAATCGATGTCTTTAAGTTGGTCAATAATATATTCAGCGCATCTTACTTGAATGGTTTCTTCACATTCTTCAAGCATTTTTACTGCTTTGCTCACCGTAACATCTAAATCATACCAACGTTTTTTCATATGAGAATTATAATATGGCATGTAAAATTTAGTCAAGAAATTTAACTTGTTTTACTATTTTATGAAAAAGTTATATAATACTATTATGAAAAAGATTATTGCGACTTTACTAATGCTGATTTTTTGCATAAATCCTGTGATTTGTGCAGAGGTTTTGCATGGTCATATTGAAGAAGTTGATCAATATAAACAGTTGCAAGAACAACTATTCACGGGTCAAGTTGAATTTTTGGATAAAAAAGATGTTATCAACATGACAGTAACTCAAGTTATTGATACTTCGTACTCAATTGAGGGCGATGAGTTTTTCGCTAATGTTACTTCAGATGTATATGGCGAAGACGGTGTTATTATTCCAAAAGGTTCTATTGCACATGGAAAAATTATGGGTACGGGTAATCCAGGGAAACTTGGTAAGCAAGCATGGGTAGAGATGACATTTGATTATATTGTTACTCCAGATGGTCGTGAAATCCCAATTGAAGGCTCTATGACTACTAAACTCCATCCAGCAATTGAAACAACAAAAATTATTGCTCAAGATATTGGTTACACTGCTGCCGGTGGTGCTGTCGGTGGTTTATTGGCATTGAATTGGTTAGGTATAGAAGCAGCAATTGCTTCGCATGGTTATACATTAGCAGGTGGTGCTGCAGTTGGTGGTGTTGTTGGTTTGGTTGCTGCTCTAAAACGCAAAGGAAATGAGGTCTTAATTGCACCTGGTGATGAAATTAAGGTTAAGATTAAATCATCAGTTGCTTTACCTGTTTATTCGGATACCGCACTTCAAAAAGAAGAAGTTCTTTATCCTGGTTTAGATATTTTTATATCAGATGTTAAACACGAAGAGGATCCATTTGGCGAATTAAATACTATAACTTTGACATTTAATATTTCTAATATGTCTGATAAGACAATTTCAGGGTTTGACATGGCATTGGTAAATGATTATAATTCCGTTTTTAGACCCTCAATTTTTGGTGATACAAAGTTGATGTTTAAAACTATCAATCCTGGGGAGAAACTAGCAGGACGAGTTTCTTTTTCTGTAGATAATATTCATAGAGAATTCTGGTTAACATTCTACGATAGAAGATCTGGAGAAACCCTTACAAAAATTTCTGTTGATAATGCGTACAGAAAGATGCCTAAAAAGGCAAAATTAAAAAATGAGAAAAGACGTATAAAAAAACAAAAACTTAAAAAAGACGAAGACATTTTGGATTTAGATTTTTAATTGTAAATATTTTGTAATCTATGTTGAAACTTCGCTTTAGTTATGCTACACTTATAGTAATATTAGTTTAGTGAGGAAAATATATGATAAATGGTAGTTTAGAAATTGATATTTTAAATTCATTTTGGTCTTTAGCGTCAGATGATAGGGATGTGTCTATACAAGATATAGTTGATGATTTACACGCAAATGGCGTTACAAGAGCATATACTACTATTAAAACTGTTATGGATAGATTAACAGCAAAAAGTATTTTAGTAAGATATAAATCTGGTAAAAAATTCTTTTATAAAGCGACAATGTCAAAGTCTGAAATGGCTGCAGATACATTAAGAACTATTTCTCATCAGTTCTTTGATGGCAGTTTTTCTAACATGATTAGTTTTATTGAACGTGAATGTGGCGAATACGTTAGTTAATTAAATGTTTGAAGAAAGACAAAAAGTTGCGAAGTTATTAAGGGATGTGCGTTTAGGAAATATGAACGTTCGTGATGCCCTTTTGGCGTTTCCTGACAATCGTCAAGATAAAAGTATTTTGGCATCATATCATGCATTGGTGCATTATGAGGCGGATGAGGATCTTCGTCGTAAAGATGATTTGTATGCGGAAGAACAAGATGACTATTTAGAATTTATTTCGTATATAATGGAAAGGGGAGAAGATTTGCCAGATAATATTATAAAAGGGTATGAAAAATATTATAAAGAAGCGAATATCCCACACTCCAAAGATACAAAAGGATTTTTAGAAAGTTTTTTTAGATTTTTGAATATATAAGAGAGGGAATTATGAAAAAAATATTATTATTAATTTTATCGTTATTTGTTTTAACTTCAAGTACTTATGCTTGTGATTTTTTCAAAAAACGTTCATCTAGTGATGTTAAAACTGCTAACTTATTTAATTCTCAATTGACAGATGACAACACAGTTTGGGTTGGTACATTCCAATTATTATGGAATCATTTGAGTGATAATTATGTAAAAGGACCTATTGTATTTTCTAATGGTCAAATCCCATTTGCGGAAGAGTTAAACAAACAAGAATTTAATAAATCAATGATTTCAGAAAGTGCATATTATACTACTTATGGTATTATGACTAAAACTTTCAAAAAACAAATTGAAGATGATTTACAAAGAAAATTCAACGATAAAAGTGATATTTTAGATAGTTTTGACTGGAATGGCCGTTCTTTCTTGGCTTATGCTATGTTGAAAAAAGATTTTCAATTTGTTAAAGCGTTTGCTAAACTAAAAAAAGAACAATTCGCTAATTCTGGTAAAAAAGTTAAATATTTTGGTTTAGATAAAAATTCTGCGCACGAACAAAGAGATTCAATCAGAGTTATGTTCTATGATTCTGATAATGATTTTGCTTTGAAAATAAATACAAAATCAAAAGATAAAGTGATTTTATATCGTACAGATAGCAATGAATCTTTTGAAAATATTTATAATGCTATGCTAGATAAGGCTCGTGTTTATGAAGGTTCTAGACTATTTACAAGCAAAGATAGATTTAAAGTGCCTAATTTAGAATTTAGCACAAGACATACTTATGATGAGTTGGCTAACAAACAAATTAAAGGTACAGATTTAATTATAGATACTGCACTACAGACAGTTAAATTCAAAATGGATAATAAAGGTGTTCAGTTGAAAAGTGAAGCCGCTATGATTATGAAAATGTCTTTGGCGCCGTCTGAACTTCAAAAACCAAGAGATTTCTTCTTTAATGATACTTTTGTATTGTTCTTAATCGAGGAAGATAAACCATATTTTGCACTAAAAGTGGTTGATGTGAACGGTTTGAAATAACAAAGGATTAAAATGGCTAAAGTTAAGTCTAAATGGGTTTGTCAAAATTGCGGATATGAAACAGCAGGATACTTGGGAAAGTGTCCGGAGTGTTCATCTTGGGGAAGTTTTGTAGAAGAAACGACCTCTTTGTTGAAACCTCAAACAGTTACTCCACAAGGGTTCGTGAATGAAGCCAAACCGTCACTTTTGGCAGATATTCAAATTGGTAAAGAAGTTAGAATTAGTACGAATATTCCTGAATTTGACAGAATTTTAGGTGGTGGATTGGTACAAGGCTCATTGGTTCTTATTGCTGGAGATCCAGGGATTGGTAAATCTACAATTCTGCTTCAAACAAGTGGCGAATTATGCAAAAACGATAAAAAAGTTTTGTATGTAACGGCGGAAGAAAGTGCAAGTCAACTTAAATTGAGGGCTGACAGACTTAAAATTAACTCTGATAAATTGTATATTTATCCGCAAATAAATATGGAAAGCATCAGAGCCGAGATTGATAATATTAACCCTGAAGTTATTGTGATAGATAGTATTCAGGCGATATATTCGCAGACTGTAACAAGTTCAGCCGGAAGTGTTTCGCAAATCCGTGAATGTTGTAATATTTTGATGCAAATTGCAAAAAATAAAAATATTACAGTATTGGTTATTGGGCACGTTACAAAAGATGGCAATATCGCAGGACCAAAGGTTCTTGAACATATGGTTGATACGGTTATTTATTTCGAGGGAGATAAATACAAATCTTATAGAATGTTGCGTTCAATGAAAAATCGTTTTGGTACAACTTCAGAAGTTGGAATTTTTGAGATGAGTTCTGATGGCTTAAGTTGTGTATCAAACCCTAATGAATTGTTCTTGAATGTTCGTTCGCAAGAAAATATTCCTGGAAGTGCAATTATCGTTACTAATGAGGGCACTAGACCTTTGTTGGTCGAAATTCAGGCACTTGTTGGCACAACTCCATATCCATCACCTCGTAGAGTTACAAACGGTGTTGATACAAGTAGATTATTGCAAATTTTGGCAGTGCTTGAAAAACGTGTTGGTTTGAATTTATCTAAACAAGATGTTTATGTCAATGTTATGGGTGGAATGGATGTTGATGAACCAAGTGCAGATTTAGGCATTGCTCTTGCTGTTGCTACTTGTGCTAGAGACGTTGTAGTTGATAGCCAAACAGTTATCATTGGTGAAGTTGGTTTGTCAGGTGAAATTCATCCTGTACATAATACCGAAAAACGTTTGAATGAAGCGGCTGGTTCCGGATTTAAAAAAGCGATTATTCCGTATGCAAACAAGATTGACTACGACAAGATAGAGATAGTTCCTGTAAAACGCTTAATTGATGCAATCGCCGCTTGTGTTTCTGTTGGTAAGTGATATTAAATATCATTAAGTTATTCAGTATTGTGTCATTTAACAAAATTCTTGAAGGATTTTTGGGGTTAATAAACTATGTTCTTCAATTTGATTTAGTCCTTTATTATTTAGTTCTTTTGTTTCTTTTAGATTCAAAATTTTATTTTTAATTTTTTGTTTTAAAGATAAACTTTTACCGTGTTCGGGTCTATTGCCTTTTTGAAATGTGTTCATTGTATCGTTTATATTCTTTGTTTTGTAGTAAAACAAATCTATTTTTTTATTTTTTAAATCCTCTGTATAACAAATCCAAGCAGAGTTCTCTGGTTGTGTATTACAAATTCTATCTATAATATCATATTCTCTTTTAGGGCGTTCAATTCCAAATGCCATCATGATAGGATCGTAGTGTAATTGCTCATGTTTTATTGGTGTGGGTTTGCATCTTTCTTTGTATAGTTTTTCGCAGTAACCTCGGTTAATTAATTCTTGTGGTAATGGTCTTGTTGGTTTGAAATTTTTGGAAATCATTTTATATTGTCCTCTTTATTAAAATATTATTTTTTGAATTTGTACGTTTATATAAGTTTACACATTAATAAATTTGCTATTTCCAAAATTTAATAGTTAAAATTTGTAACAAATATTTATATTTCTGAATTTGTGGTTTAGATATTTTTTTATTATAAATGAGAGAATTGTAGTTAACGTGAGGATTCGATATGTCTAGTTTTGGTATTAATAATAATGATTCTACTGATACATCAGTAACGTTTCAGAATATGAAAAAATTTAATGAAATTAGAGAACGGCGTGAAAAGATAAATATTGAATTACAAAGGCAAAACCTAAATGTAAATAAATTTAAGGAATTTATTGATAATTTACCACCTCAAATAAGATTAGCATATGCCGCATATCAGGAATTAGAGGCGGCAAAAGATGATCTGGATAAGTGGAATAAAATTAACGAAAATAATAATCATAATGAAACGATAGAATTATGGCCAGAAGTACAAGAATTAACTGATAAAGTAAATGCACTTTATAAAAGTAGAGGAATGGACCCTACAACCAGAGAAGAACGAGTGCAAATTTTTCAACAATATTTTGATGCTCAAATGAGTACACTTTCTCCACAAGATAAGGAATTGTTTCATAGAGTTTTAGATATAGAAAAGTTGTTTTTTTGACAAGAATAAAAAAGAAGGTTTTACAACCTTCTTTTTTGTATATGCTGGGCTTTTGGTTTGTGTAGGACAAAAAATGGTGCCGCAACTCACTGTGCCGCAGGAAAACAATTGATAATTGTTTTCCGAGAGGGTTGTGCTAGACACAACCTCCGAGTTAAGGCTTGTTTTTTATCCAAAATTGATTTATTTATTCAAAAATTTTCAATAAACAAAAAAATGGTGCCGCAACTCGGAATTGAACCAAGGACACAGGGATTTTCAGTCCCTTGCTCTACCAACTGAGCTATTGCGGCACACATTATTTAGTTTTCAATGGCATGCAAGCCATATATACAATCATACTTGCTAAAGGAAAAACGTCAAGGGTTTTATTGTGGCCCTAGATACAATGTAACGTTTCTGCCTTCCATCATTGGTTTCTTTTCAACCTGTAAAGGTTCATCTTTAAGGCTTTCCAAGAATCTGTTAGCAAGTTCAAAAGCCAAATCGCTATGTTGCATTTCACGTCCTCTCAACATGATCACGATTTTAACTTTATTAGCTTGAGATATAAATTTTTTAATATTATTAACTCTAACTTCGTAGTCGTGAGTGTCTATTTTATATCTAACTTTAATTTCTTTAACTTCAACAGTTTTTTGTTTTTTCTTTGCTTCTTTTGCTCTTTTTTCAAGTTCGTAGCGGTATTTACCATAATTAAGGATTTTTGCTACCGGAGGTTCTTGATTAGGACTGATTAAGACTAAATCTAAATCGGCATCATATGCCATCTGTAATGCTTTTGAAGTTGCTACAACTCCGTGATTTTCACCGTTTTCATCGATTAATCTAACTTCTTTTGAACGGATACGTTCATTCATAATTGCCGTGTTTTTGTTGTTTTTAGTATCTATTGTCCTGTCTCCTATAACTTGTAGTACTATTTTATAATATCACAACATGCCGAAAAATGCTATATATCTTGATAAAACTTTTTTGTAACAAAATGTAAACACGAGTTTATCCTTTAAAAACCAATAATATCAAGGACTTTTAAAATTTATTAAATTATTGATTAAAGTTTTTTTTAAATTAGCCGATAGTATAAATGTCAAACAATAAGGAGTGAAAGTATGATATCAGAAGCAGATTTGTTAGGGACGATTGAAGAAAACAAAATTGACATGTCGATGCCAATTCAACAATTATTTGACGAGTGTTTAAACTTTATCTCGATGGAAATTTTCGAATAAAGAACAAAATTTTAAAAGGAGTAATAATATTACTCCTTTTTTATTGCTAAGTATATACATATTCTAATTCTTGTACTAAAATAGGGTTAGAGGGTGTAATACATGAAGAGAAACTTAGCAAAATTATTATTGATTGCGGCATTACTTTCTGGTAGTGCGTATGCAGATTTCAAAGAGCATTATGATTTAGGACAGCATTATCTTTCGAGTTATCAGTATTCTGGTGCGATAACAGAATTTAAGAACGCATTGAGAATAAATTATATGGATAACTCTGCTAGAGTTGGTCTAATCAATTCTTATATATCAAGAGCGACATATTATGCTAATACAGAGCATAACTATCATAAAGCCGCTGATGATTATCGTAGCGCATTGTTTTACATTCTTTATTACCCTCAAAGAAATACAACTGCGACTCAATCTATTCAGCAAATTAAATCTTATTTAAATATTTGCCAAAGTAGAACAAAATTTCAAAATACTGCTCAAAACCATTATGATACTGCAAAACAATTAAGAGCAGAAGGGAACTTTGCGGCTGCTGCGTATGAATTTAATCAGGCATTAGGCGATAGAAGTTTGCAAAAAAATAGTTTTGAACAAGTTGGTGACATAATGAAATTGTTAGGGAATAAGGAAATGGCTGCGGAATATTATAGAAAAGCGATTGCGGTTGCTCCTACAGACATCTCTTTGCGTATGTCTTATGCAAAAATATTAGATTCATTAGGTCAAGATGAGGTTGCGGTTAAAGAATATAACTATGTTTTATCAAAAATTCAAGATGATAAAGATATTTTATATTCGTTAGAAAGAATTTATAGAAAAAAACTTGATAGACACCCAGAAAACGCTGATATAACTGCAAATTTAGGTGCAATTATGCAAAAACAAGGCAAGTTAGATGACGCCTTGATGTTCTATCAAAAATCTGAATATTTAAACCCATCTAATACAAATACTCGTTTAAATGTTGGTACTCTTTACCAACAAAAAGGTGATTACAAAACCGCTATAAAGGCTTATGATTCAGTCTTGGTGGTAGATCCTAATAATATCAACGCGAATATTTACAAGGCTCAGACTTTAGCTGCAATGGGTTCAACTAAAGAAGCGTTGGATTCATATAAAAATGTTTTAACTATTGATCCTAAAAATGTTGAAGCACAAACGCAAATGTTGGATTTAGTGAAAGGTAATATGACTGTACAGCAATTTGTTGATTATACTAAAAAGAATATTACGACAACAAATGCTAGTGAATTATTTTACAATTATGCTTTAGATTTGCATAAACAAAACAAACTAAATGATGCGATTGCTATGTATCAAGAGGCTATTAAAGAAGATCCTCAAAATGCTGAAATTTATATGAATCTTGCTATTGCTCAAAATCAAAATCAACAAACTGAATTGGCTTTAAAAACATTGAATACTGCATCTGCAAAATTCCCAGAAAATAGACAGTTAAAAAATGTTTTACAAGATATTAATACTGAAGCAATTAATAAAAAATTGGCAAATGCAGCATCTTTATATGAAGCAAATGATTTCAAAAGCGCTATTTCTGAATATCAAAAAATTGAGCCAGCGACTGTAGATTCTTTGTTGGGTATTGCATCTTGCTATCAAGGTTTAAAAGATAACAAAAAGGCCATCGAATTTTATAATAAAGCATTTCAATTAAAACCAACAAATTCGGAAATTCCTTATTATATAGCAGTAATCTATTCTGAACTTGAAGATTGGGATAGTGCAAAGGCTTATTTAACTAAATCATTGTCTTTAAATAAAAACAACACAAAAGCGGCAGAATTTTTGAAAAGTGTGAATGAACAAATTTTGCTTGTTAAATTGAATAAAGCAATTGAAGCATATGATTCTGAAAAATATGATGTAGCTTTACCTTTACTAGAAGAAGTTATAGCAGCGGATAGTAACAATTCTTATGCTTATTACTATAGAGGTATGATAAATGAGGTTGATGGTAAAAGATCAGAGGCTATTGTAGATTTCAAAAAGGCATATGAGTTAAATAAAGAGTTGGTAATTACGAATTATCTTATCGCTGTGGATTATGATACTTTGGAAAATTATAAAGAGGCTTATAATTATTATACAAAATATTCAAATTCTTCAGTTCAAGATGATGAGTATAAGCAGTATGCGAGAACACGTGCAGAAGAATTGAAAGAATATGCAAAATAAGACCGTAAAAGATTTGATAAATAGCAGAGTTTCGCTTGCTCCGATGGCTGGTATAACTGATTACGTTTTAAGGAGTTTGGTTCGCCAATATTCTAAGAATTGTTTATTGACAACTGAAATGATTAGTTCAGAATTTTTAGCGCAGTTAGAACGAAAAAGTGAAATAACAAAACGTGCAGATGATCACAGCCCTATTTCGTACCAGATTAGTGGTCATAAACCGTTATTAATGCGTCAGGCTGCAGAATATTTGACACCCATTGCTGATATGATTGATATTAATATGGGTTGCCCTGTTAAAAAGGTTGTTGGAGGTCAGGATGGCTGTTCTTTAATGCGAAATCCTGTTTTAGCAGCAGATTTAGTTAAGGCCGTTAAAGATGGAACTGATAAACCTGTTAGTGTTAAATTCCGTTTGGGCTACACTGCAAATGAAATGAATTTTGTTGAGTTTGGGCAACAGATGCAAGGAGCCGGTGCTGAATTTATAACAATTCACGGCCGTACTCGTTCTCAAATGTATTCGGGTAAGGCTGATTGGAAATTAATTCGCAAGTTAAAGCAAAATGTAGATGTTCCTGTTTTTGCAAATGGTGATATTGTTTCCATCGAAACAGCCAAACAAGCATTAGAAGAATCTGGTGCTGATGGGATTGCAATAGGTCGAGGAATATTAGGTGACCCTTCATTAATTCACAGAATTGAACACTATTTAGCAACAGGTGAAACTTTACCAGAACCAACTCTTGAAGAAAAAATTAAAATTATGAAATGGCATCTTGATGAAGAATTGAAACTTCGTGGTGAGCACGCAATAAAACTGTTTCGTAAGTTTTATGCATACTATTTTAAGGGTTTTGACGGCGCAAGACTTTTACGCTCAAAACTTGTATTAGAAGAAAGTTATGATGCAATAATTGATACATTAAATCAAGAGTTTGGAATTTAGAATACTAGATTATGTTATCTAAGATATGATCATCGTTTCTTTGAATGATGGTTTTTTTTGAAGGTAAATGATATTCCCAACACCCAACTCGTTGTTTAATTCCACAGCCGTATTCGTTAATGTGGTGTACATATTTTTTGTCTGTGTGTGGTCCACGACCCCAGTGAATTATATCTGTATATTTATATAGAGTTGTTTCTCTAGTTTTGCCGTTATCAAATATAAAGCGCTTCACTCTTTTTAGAGTATTATCTTCACCTCTGTTAATAATTGTAAATCCTCTTCTATTAAAGTTTTTATCTATAAGTTCAATAAATTCCTCTCCCTCTCTTGTTTTATGACAAAATGCTCTTAAACCTGATTTTGAAGTTTTACCATATTGTTTACCAAAATTGTTTTCTAAAATTTTTGTTGAAACTTTTTCAAAACCACATCTATGTGTAAATTTTGCTATATTGTTTGGGGATAAACTGTTTATTAAACTCATAATAAATCCTTTCAATGATATTCTTTACAGAATAAAACTGATGAAAAATTATTTTGCTTTTTTGTGAAAGTCTATTTACAATCTTTTACATTCTTTCTGGTGCAGATACTGCTAACAAATCAAGTGCATTGTTTAACACAGTTTTAACAGCATATACTAATGCAACTCTCGCTTTTGTTAATTCTTTATCATCAGAAATTACACGAACTGCATTATAGAATGAGTGAAATTCGCTGGCTAATTCTTGAACATAACGGCAAATTGTATAAACTTGGCGAGTTTTTGCAGAATTTTCAATCATTGATTTGTATTCTTCAAGTTTTAAAACAAGTTTTCTGCCATCAGTAATGTTGCCTGCTAGGATTGTTTTATCAAAGTTTGCAACTAAATTATTGAATTCATCTTCTGTTAAAACTGGTGCTAATTTTTCACCTGTTTGTGTATCCAATTTTTCAGAAAGTACATTTCTGATAATTGAACAAGCCCTAGCGTGTGCGTATTGAACGTAGAACACTGGGTTTTCATCAGAGTTTGTTTTCGCTAATTCAATATCAAAATCTAATGTAGTATCAATGTTTCTCATTGACATCCAGAAACGAGTTGCATCAACACCAACTTCGTCAACCAAGTCTTCTAGAGTAACCATATTTTTACGTTTACCCATACGAACTTCGTTACCGTTAATAACTAGGTTTACTAATTGACCTAATAATACTTCTAATTTGTCAGGATTGTGTCCTAAAGCCTCGATAGATGCTTTTACGCGAGCGACGTAACCGTGGTGGTCGGCACCCCAAATGTTAATCATTCTATCGAAACCTCTGTTTAATTTGTCAATGTGATATGCAATATCAGCAGTCAAATATGTGTTTGAACCATCGGCTTTTTTGATAACTCTATCTTGATCATCTCCGTAATCTGATGATCTGAACCAATCAGCACCTTCTTTTTGATAAATTTTACCGCTGTTTTTAAGTTCTTGTACACATTCATCAACTTTGCCTGATTTGTGTAAATCTAATTCTGAATAGAAATTGTCAAATTTAACTCTAATCTTGTCTAATAAGTCTTTTTGTACTTGTTCCTCGTAATCTTTTGCAAAATCACAAAGTTCTTGGATATCTTCAGGTAAACCATTGTGAGTTTTTAAATATTCTTTTGCAACAGGGATTAAGTAATCTCCTGGGTAATAATTTTTTCTTTCAATTTCATCTGTAGGGAAATCAATATCTTCGCCTAATTCTTGACGAATACGAATAGCCAATGAATTACCTAATTTTTGAATTTGTGAACCCGCGTCATTGATGTAAAATTCTTGGTAAACTTCGTGACCATAGAATTTTAATAAGTTTGCTAATACACTACCCATAGCAGCCCATCTACCGTGTCCAATATGGAATGGGCCTGTTGGGTTTGCTGAAATATATTCTAAAATAATTTTTTCTTTTTCTATTTTGTCAGGTTTGCCAAATAATTCTTTTTTAATGAAAATTTCTTCAACTAAATTTTTTAACAATGTTTCGCCAGCTTTAAAGTTAATGAATCCAGCAATAACATTGTATTCATTATCTTCCTTATCTACATATTCAACAATCGCTTGTGCAATCATAGGTGGAGCAATTTTGGCATTTCTTGCAAATGAAGAAACATTCACAGCATAATCTCCAAAATCTGCATTTTTAGGACGTTCAATAACTAAAGAACCTTTTTGATATTCTGTCATTTGTCCTAATTTATTATCGGCAATTGCTTTTTCTATAGCGTTTTCAATTTTCTCTAAAAAATAATCTTTAATCATAACCTACCTCTTCTTAGGTAAGTATAACATAAAAATGTTGTATAATATCGTTAATAATTGTTAAATTAAGATTATTCAGTAGCAAAATATTTTTTTATGAGGTTTATTAACTACCATAAATTCAAAAGGAGTTAAAATGCGAGTAGATTCAGTTAGTCAAGTAGGAATTAATTCACAAGTAAACTTTCAAGGAAAAGTTGATAAGAGCATAAAGAGTTGTTTAAATAATTTTTATGAACATTATCGTAGAGAAAAGATAGCGGAAGTAATTAATAAAAATATTCCTGCTAATTTTGAAGATTTAGCACAATATAAAGTTGAGATTAAGGATACAACAAAAAGACTCAATTCTTTCATGAAAAAATGTCACGATAAATCTACTTTAAAATTTGATTTGGGTAGTGTTGTTTCAACAAAAGATAAAAAAAGAACTCCTGCAAGGTTGTTTGTCGAAAATCCTCTTTTGCCAAAAGGTTTTGTCAAAGAATATGCTACTTCAGATGAATTTATCAATTATCGAAGTTATGAGGGTAATGGTTTAAAAGAATTAAAAGCATTATTAAGGATTACGAATGAGTTTTTGGAAAATAATTCTCCTAAAAAATGTGATAAAAATCTTTTAGAGAGTGCTTTAGATAATGTTGCTAATAAAGTTAGTAATAGTGTTTCAAAAAATCAAAGAAAGTCTGTAAGAAATAGTATTTCAAGGATTGAAAACTTTAAGGATGAAATAAATTATAACCAAGATAAATTTGATAAATATAGAGAAGTTATCATTAAAAGTTTGAAATCTGACAAAAAATCTTCATAATTAAAAAATGTTTGTAATATAATGTTATTATGATAAATATTGCAAACATAATAGAACGCTTACGCGAAATAATGGATAATGAAACTACTGTTCAATTAAAGGAAGAATTGAATAGTTATCACGTTGCGGATTTGGCAGATATTTTCCAAGAAATGAAGCCAGAAGAAAGATTGCAATGTTTTAAATTATTGGGTTTAGAAAAAGCTGCTGATTTGATTGAGTATTTATCACCACAATTGCAAGTTGAGTTATTGGGTGATATTGATGAAGAAGTAGCATCAAAAATTATCACCAAACTTCCTCATGACGCCGCAGCAGACGTTTTAGGGGATATGGAAGAGGATGAAAGTGAAACTTATTTAGATAAACTCCCTCATAAATTTTCAGCAGAGGTCAGAGAACTTTTGACATATAACGAAGATACTGCAGGTGGTATTATGAACCCATCTGTGCTTACAGTTAATGTTGATATGACAGTCCAAGATGTTTTAAATTATATTCGTAAAAAAGCAGAACAAGATAATATGGAATTGTACTATATTTATGTTGTTGATAAACAAAATCACTTATTGGGAGTTATTTCGTTAAGAAGTTTAATGACGGCTTCTATAAAGAAAAAAGTTGAAGATATAATGATTTCAGATATCGTTAAGTTGCATGTTGATGATTACCAAGATTATATTGCAGACGTATTTATGAAGTACCAATACAATGCTCTTCCTGTTGTAGATTTATATAATAGATTAAAGGGTATGATTACTTGGGATGACGTTCAAGATATCGTAGAAGAAGAAACAACTGAAGCAATTTACCAATCTTCTGGTATTTCGACAGAACTTGTTGATGAAGATGAAATTTTGTCTGGGAATATTTTCAATGCGGTAAAAGCAAGAACCCCTTGGTTATTTATCACATTGATAGGTGAATTTATTGCGGTAAATGTTGCTCATCATTTTGATGCGACTCTATCTGCTTTACCTATTGTTGCAATTTTTATGCCATTATTGGCTGGCTTAGGTGGTAATATTGGTACGCAAAGTATTACTCTTATGGTACGTGGTTTTTCAACTGGACAAGTAACATTAAGTTCTGCTATGTATCATATTTTCCGAGAAATGTTAATTGGTTTATGCATTGGTATTTTCTTCGGAACTATTACAACACTTGTTACTTGGGGTTGGCAACACAATGTCGAACTAGGTATTATTGTTGGTTTAGCGATGACAATAAATATGACAATGGCGACTATTATTGGGACATTCACTCCGTTTGCCCTTAAAACATTTAATGTTGACCCTGCGGTTGCGTCTGGTCCTGTAATTGCGACTACTATTGACGTAATCGGTTTGGCAGTATATTTTACTTTAGTTTCCACATACTTGCTAAAAGTTATTAATTAAGGTTAAAAATGAATATAGAAGATAAATATAGTAAAACAGAGAAAAGAACGAGTTTTATAGATACTTACTTAGAACAAGAACAAGAACGACGAAAAGAGCAGTCATCTTTTTGGAAGACACTTGTTTTAATGACAATTATCTTTTTTGCAGTTATGCTAACGATATTTTTGTTTGCAGATAATCGTGAATTTTTGGAAGAACATTTTGGCCAAGATTCATTTATAACAAAAGTATTTATTAAGATTACACAGCATAGTGACGAGAAAGCAGAATTTTCTATGCCTTTTGGTCCTCGTAAACAGAATATATTGCTTTTGGGTGTAGATTCCAACGGACAAGATGCTGATCTATGGGAAGGAACTAGAACTGATACAATTGTTCTTTTAAATATTGATCCAAGAACTAAAACTTTAAATGCAATTTCTATCCCTAGAGATAGTAAAGTATATTTGCCAAAGGATTATGGAGTTCAAAAAATTAACTCCGCGCATGCACTTGGTGGCGTTAATATGACTATCAAAACGATAGAAGAAACTTTAGGTGTTAAAATTGACAGATACATTATGGTTCACGATGAAGCCGTAAGAAAAGTCGTTGAAGCGATGGGTGGAATTGATATTTATGTAGAAAAAAATATGCGTTATGATGATTACGCTGGTAAATTACATATCAATTTGAAGAAAGGCCAGCAACATTTAAGCGCAGATGAGGTTGTTGGATATTTAAGATTTAGACATGATGCTATGGGAGATATTGGAAGAGCGCAAAGACAGCAGTGGTTCTTAAGAGGGTTGTTGCAAGAATTACAAAAACCTCAAACTATTGCTAAAGTTCCGCAAATTCTTTCTGTTGCGAACAAGTACGTTAAAACCGATATGTCATTATATGAAATGTCTCAGTATGCAGCAATTGCAAAACATTTTGATATTGATAATATTGAAATTGCGACTTTACCTGGTGCTCCGAACAAAAAGGGTTATACTAGTTATTGGATAATTGATCCTGAAAAAACTCAAGAAGTAATTAACCGTCTTATATATAGAGAAAAACAAGTTGCTAATAAAATCGAGTATGTTGCGAGTGTAATGTATCCAATAGATAGTGAAGTAATGGGGAAAAAACTAATAAGCGAGTTGGAAGAAAATAATGTTATAGTTAAATGTGTTGGGACATCTAGCGTTACTCATGCACAATTTATCGCTCATACGAAAGATGTTTCATCAGAATATTACAAATGGTTAAAGAAGAAAACTCCAAGCCTAAAGGCTAGACAATTTGTTTATGACCCAATAAATTACTATTGTGCGGATACTGATTTTACTATAATTATGGGCGGTCAATAATAGACAAACATTCAAAAATATGTTAAAATGAATGTGTAAATGTGCCTGTAGCTCAGTTGAATAGAGTGTCGGTTTCCGAAGCCGAAGGTCACGGGTTTGACTCCCGTCAGGCATGCGGGTTCGTAGCTCAGTAGGATAGAGCAACGGTTTCCTAAACCGGAGATCGCGGGTTCGACTCCCGCCGGGCCCAATTTTTAAAGGAGCGTATATGTTAAAAATTTTAAATTCTATCAAAAATATTGGTTTATCGAGTATTATATTTATTGCTTTAATTGTATGTAGTATATTTTTTGGAATTTTAGTATTTACAACGTCTAAACAGCAATACGCTTTCCCTTCAGCACAAGGCTATGGCGCATTTACTACTGGTGGTAGAGGTGGTGTAGTTTACCACGTTAGGACATTGAAGGATACAAATGAATTGGGTTCTTTGAGGTATGCCATTAATCAAAAAGGCGCAAGAACAATCGTTTTTGATGTAACTGGTAATATTGAATTACAATCACCGCTAGAAATTACAAATGGTGATTTAACTATAGCAGGTCAAACCGCTCCTGGTAAAGGTATTTGTATTACTAATCATCCTATTATAATATCTGCTGACAACATTATTATGAGATTTATCAAAGTTAGATTAGGTAACGATGGAACTTCTTTAATTGTTAAAAACAGGCACGATATTATTATTGACCATTGTTCATTTAGTTGGGCCAGAGGTAGTAATGTTGAATTATTCAATAACAGAAACTTGACTATGCAATGGTGTATAATTGCTGAATCTTTATATTATGGTTCAAATACAGGTATTGGTGCTAGATTAGGTGGTTATAATGCTACTTATCACCACAATTTATTTGCTAGTAACAGAACTGATAATCCTCATTTTGTTCAATCAAATAATAGCAAACTTATACATCTAGATACTATTGATTTCAGAAATAATATTTTATTCAATTGGGCAACTTCGACAATAAATGGTTCAACTGGTACTTATAATATTGTTAATAACTATTATAGACCTGGCCCAGCAACTAATATTCCATCTAGAAGTCAAATTATTTTGATGCAAGATAAAGACAGAGAGGATATTGCTTATGTTACTGGTAATTTCATTGAGTCATATCCTTTACAATCTAATGATAATTGGATGGCAGTTCAACCAAACACTGAATACATTAAAACCTCAAAAAATACTCTTTTAACACGCTTTGAGTTTGAGCATGACCCAGTTACAACACAAATGCCAAGTACTGCATTTAAAAATATTTTAGAATATTCAGGCGCATCACTTAATAGAGATAACGCTGATACTAGAATTGCATTATTTGTTGATACATATATTTCAGATACAAAATCTGGTAATGGTATTATTTCGACAATGGAAGATGTTGGAGGTTTTGAAAACTTTAAAATGCTTCCACCAGTGCTAGATTCTGATGGTGACGGTATTTCAGATGACTGGGAAATTAATAACGGTTTAAACCCGTATGATGCAGGTGATGGCAAACTACTTGCAGAAAACGGCTATACTAATTTAGAAAATTATTTGAATAGTTTAGTTCAGAATATTGTTAGCAAGCAAAATACACTTAGTTTACCAAACTTGGATTTGGTAAAAATATATGCGCAAAATCTTGCTAACAAAATTAAAAAATAATTAGAAAATAATTAGAAACCTAACATTTCTCTAGTCTTCTTGCGACCACAAGATTTATCTTCATCGCAGAATCCTAAGCGTTCGCATTTTGGAACTAAGTAAGGTTTTAACCAAGGTTCTTCGGCTACTAATGCTTCGCACATTAGTTTAACCATTGTTCTAATTTCATACTGTGCTCTTGTGCATAATCTTAAATTAGCCAAGTGTATCATTTCACGTAGGTTTAAACTTGTAACAAGCGAACTTGCTGCTGCGTTAGGCAAAACGAATCGTGCATCCTCTGCCGGTATACCCGCATCGACAAATTCTTGATATTTATTTGAAATTTCGTTCATAAATTCAACGAATTTTTCTTTTAGTGCTTCATCTTTTTCGATTGTTGGAGGAATTATATAGTCGAATTGACCTTTTTCCTTAACGTATCTTTGAGATTTTTGAGAGAAAGACATGTGACGATGTCTTACAAGTTGGTGAGTGCATGCTCTTGAAACGTTAGAGATTGCAAAACTAACTTGAATATGTTCAATTGTTGAATAATGACCAGAAGATATAACTCTTTCAATGAGTTTAAGCATTTTTTCTTCGTCGTCTGTGCTGTTGTATATGTTAATTGGATAATCTGCACTATAACAAGTTCTACAAGCAGTATAAACAGTCTTTAACATATTTTCTGGTTTTGAAATTAAATTCACAATTGGTTTATTAGTCATTTTTCATATCCCCCTCTATAAAACAAATTGTAGCCCAAATATAAAATCTGGGCTACAATTGTAAAACATATTTACAAAACTACTACGCTTTTTTACCGTAACGTTTGTTGAATCTTTCAACTCTACCTTCAGAGTCAAGAATTTTTTGTTGACCTGTGTAGAATGGGTGACATTTGTTACAAATTTCAACTGTGATGTTTTCAACAACTGATCCTGTTTCGATTTCGTTACCGCAAACACATTTGATTGTAGTTTTCTTATAATCAGGATGTATTCCGTTTTTCATTTTTTACCTTCTTTCTTTTATCAAGATTCCAAACTTGAAATATTTCGACTAAATATATTTTAGTCCGCTAAATATTAAAACGCAAGTATTTAATAAATTTTTTAACAAATAATAATTAAACTCGTGAAAATACTTCAATATCAATATCGTCAAAAGTGTTTGTGTTGAAATAAGCGCAAGATGCTACCATTGCAGCGTTATCAGTGCAATATTTCATTTGTGGTGCATTAACTCTGTATCCGTCATTTTCAAGCTCAAAAATCTTTCTACGGATTTCTGAGTTTGCTGCAACTCCACCTGCGATTACAACTTGTTTATAACCAGTTTCTTCTAACGCCATTTTTACTTTTTTTACTAATGTTGAAGAAACACATTCTTGGAAACTTGCACAAATATCGTTTGTTGGGAGTTCTTGCCCATCAAATGATTTTACTAATCTTAAAACTGCAGTTTTTAAACCACTGAAACTGAAATTGTATCCGTCAACTTTGGCTTCTGGAAGTTTGTATGCGTGAGGATTTCCTTCTCTTGCAAGTTTATCTAAAAGTGGTCCCCCAGGGTATGGAAGTCCGATTAATCGAGCGACTTTATCGTATGCTTCACCTACTGCATCGTCAATTGTTTCACCTAAAATTGTTTGTTCTGAATAGGATTTAACCTCAATAATTTGTGTATGTCCGCCACTAACAAGTAATGCTATGAATGGTGGCTTTAAATCTGTATCAATGTAGTTTGCACAAAGGTGTGCGTTGAGGTGATTTACGCCAATGAATGGTTTGTCGTGGACGAGTGCTAAAGTTTTTGTTGCATTTAGCCCAACAAGTAAACAACCTACAAGTCCTGGGCCGACTGTTCCTGCAAATGCAGTTATGTCAGATGGAGTTAAGTTTGCTTGTTTGAATGCTTCATCTATTACAACATTAATTGATTCAAGATGTTCTCTCGCTGCTATTTCAGGAATTACACCACCGTATTGTGCGTGTGTTTTGATTTGTGACGCAACAACATTTGATATGACTTCTCTACCATTTTTTACGATAGAACAAGCAGTTTCGTCGCAACTAGATTCAATTGCCATTATGTAATTATCTTTATCACCGCCAATTTCAACGGGAGTTTTTGTAAAAAGTGTATTTTTTATCATTTTCATAGTATTATTGTAATACAAAGAGGAAAATAAATGCAATTTTTAGACAAAACTCGTATAAAAATTATTTCAGGACGTGGCGGAAACGGTATGGTGGCTTGGCGTAGAGAAAAATACGTTGATAAAGGTGGCCCCGCTGGTGGCGACGGTGGTAATGGTGGTGATGTTTATTTAATTGCTGATGAAAATCTTTCCACATTAATGGATTTTAAACATAAATCGGTTTTCAAAGCAGAAAGCGGAGAAAACGGTGGAATTAAAAATATGCACGGCAGATGTGCAAAAGATTTATATATAAAAGTTCCGATTGGTACTGTTGTAAAAGATTTGAGTAATGGTAATGTTATTGCGGATTTGACAGTTCACGAACAGACAGTTTTGGTTGCTAAAGGTGGTCGTGGTGGTAGAGGAAACGCAAGATTTGCTACTGCTCAGAAACGCGCGCCACAATTTTGTGAACCTGGGGAACCACCAATTGAACGTGAATTGCAGTTGGAATTGAAATTGATTGCTGATGTTGGTTTATTAGGTATGCCAAATGCTGGTAAATCAACGTTAATTAGCCGTATTTCGTCTGCGAAACCAAAGATTGCAGATTATCCATTTACAACTTTAATACCAAACTTGGGTGTGGTCAGAAAACGTTCTGGTGACGGTTATGTAGTTGCGGATATACCTGGGTTGATTGAGGGTGCATCAGAAGGTGTTGGGCTTGGACATGACTTTTTACGTCACGTTGAAAGATGCCGTTTTCTTGTGCATTTAGTTGACGTAACTGCTGAAGACCCGATGAAAAATTTTGAGATTATCAATAATGAATTGGCAAAACATTCCGATAAATTAGCAAATTTATATCAAATTGTTGCGTTGAATAAAATTGATGCTATTGATGAAGATCGTAAAGCAGAATTATTAGAACAATTTAAAGAAATTTCAGATGATATATTCTTGATTTCAGCAGTTACAGGTGCAAATTTAGAACCTCTGACTGATTTTATGTCTAAGAAAGTTGATGAAATTGAAAAGCCTGTTTCTGAAATAGTTGTAGAAGAAGATTTGGCTGCGTATAACAATGATGATAGTTCTTTTGAAATTTACAAAGCGGCAAAAGATACTTACATTGTTGATGGTGGTAAAATTAGACGCTTGGCAGGTGTTACAGATAGTAGAAATACCGAACAAATTATCCGTTTGCAAAATATCTTGACTGGTATGGGTGTGTTTGATGAACTTAAAAAACAGGGTGTTCAAAACGGAGATACGATAGTAATTGGTCATTTAGAAATGGAATATTGGGAAGACCAAATGTATTCATAGGAAAACTTGACAAGAGTTGTAAATATATAATAAAATTAATTTAACGAGAGAGGGTTAAACTAATGCAATATCTGAAGAACAGCACTATGCCTGCATTTTGCGGGGGGGG
>JAZRSZ010000020.1:0-14311 GCA_045651695.1 Candidatus Gastranaerophilaceae bacterium | reverse complement strand
GATTATTTTTTCTCTTTTTAAACCATCTTTTAAAAACAAAAATAGTGAAATGGCGATTAAAATGTACAATATTGGCCATACAATAGAAAAAATATATGATGGTGGAGAAAAGTAAGGTTTATTTAAATATTGATACCATGAATACATATTTAGATTGTATGAAATTTAATTTTAGTTTTCATTATCTGAAAGTATAATAATTTGGAAAATTCTTATTTAATGATATAATTTATTTATGAATTTTGAAGAAAAAACTTTAGATAGTGAATATTTACTTAAAACTTTTATTGTTGATGTTAGGCAAGATAAAGTTGGTCTTTCTAACGGAAATGAATCAACACGTATTGTTGTTGAACATCCTGGAGGTGTGGTTGTAGTTGCTCAAAAATCTGAAGATACTATTTTAATGGTTGAACAATTTAGATATCCAGTTAAGAAAACTAATTTAGAACTTCCAGCAGGTAAATTGGAAAAAGGAGAGGATCCTTTTTTGGCGGCGAAACGAGAATTAGAGGAGGAAACAGGCTACAAATCTGAAAATTGGAAATCGCTAGGTTATATTAATACAACTCCAGGTTTTTGTGACGAGAGATTATATCTTTATTTGGCAACAGATTTGGAGTTTGTTGGTGAACACCCTGATAAAGATGAAATAATACTAACAAAAGAATATAAAATTGATGATATTTTTAAAATGATTAAAAATGGCGAAATTAATGATTCGAAAACAATTTGCGGATTAATGAGGGCTTTTAAATTATGATAAAAATGGTTGCGACAGATATTGATGGAACTATTTTGAATTGGGATGGGAAATTTAGTCCCATTGTTATTGATTGTATTAATAATCTTGTTAAATCTGATGTTAAAGTTGTTTTGGTTACGGGTAGAATGCACGGTTCTACAAAGCCTATTGCTGATATGTTGGGCTTAAAAACTCCGATAGTATCATATCAAGGTGGGTTGGTAAAAGATTATGATGGTACAACTTTGTATGAAGCAAAAGTTTCTTCTGAATATGCTAAAGAAATTATTAAGTGGGGTAGAAAAAATAATATTCATTTGAATCTGTATTTAGATGATAAACTATATGTTGAAGAAGATAATGATACAATAAAGCGCTATATACAAGGTAAATTTGTTGATTATACAGTCTGCTCATTTGATTCTTTGAATATTGAAAATGTAAATAAACTTTTGGCTATAGATTACCAAGACGCTGATAGAGTGACAGGTTGGGTAAAATATTTAGAAGAAAAATACAAAGATTTGTACATAGTTAAATCAACACCATATTTCTGCGAAATTGGTTCTTTGAATGCAACTAAATCTGCAGGAGTTGATTGTTTGAGAAAATATTGGGGTTTTGATAGATCAGAAGTTTTAACGATTGGTGATCAAAACAATGATATAGAATTATTAAAAGCAGGTGGTACTGCGGTTGCAATGGGAAATGCGACAGAAGAATTAAAAAAATATGCAGATTTTATTACAGATAGTGTCGAAAATGACGGATTTGCAAAAGCTATTGAAAAATTTATTCCAAAATTAACAAACTGTAATAATTGATTGTTTTAAAAAGCAATTTTGTATCAAAAATTTTGTTTATAGACATGTATGGGGAATTATACGGAGGATATATGTCTAATTTAATTGATGATTATATAAAAACGCATCAAACCACGGCAAATTTGCAAGTAAATTCTAATGTTCAGCATCAAAAAGTTGAATACAAGCCAAATAATACAGGAGTTTTGCGTGATGAATTCACAAAAGAGCACAAAAAGAATGGCCTTTTTGAAAAATTTTATAATTTTTTGAAAAATAAAACTAATTTCGGTTTTGGTTCAAACAAAGTTGAGCAAAGTATATCTGAATATGAAAAAGGTAATAAAACTGAAGAAGACGTAAGGAATGATATTTCAAAATATAGAAGTTCACAAAAAAATTGTGAGCAAATCTTTGGTGATACACTATCTGCAACTGCTGCAGTTGGAACATATTTGGGTGTTTCAAATTCTTTAAATAAAGCCAAAACACTTATGGAGATTAATGGTGGTGAATTACCAAAAGTAGGTTTAATATCAGATGCGATTTCTCAGTTCAAGAAAGTTGATATTAACAAAACAGTTTCAAACTTATTAACAAAGAATAAAATAATAGCGTTTGGTGCTATTGCAGCAACATTAGTTGGTGGACTTGTAAAAAAATATGCTTTAAAATTTAATCGTGTTGGTTCTGATGAGTTTAAAGCAGATAAAAAATCGACAACAAAACAGGAAAGAAAAGATATTAAAAAAGCACGAAGAAAAGAAAATCGTAAAAACTTTTTAACTGGTGCTTTAGGTGGTTTATTATCACCACTTGTGAATGTTGCTGGTTTTATTGTTGGTATCCCTGCGTATTTAGCAACTAATTTCGCAACTAGATACCTTACTCAAAATAAAGAAAACAAATCTTTGAAAGATTTTGGTGAAAGTTTAAAAGATAATGCGGCGATGAATATCGTTGGTGGAACTGTTCTTGCAGCTTCATTAATTAAAAAAGGTAAATTTTCGGAAGTGTTGAACAAAAATTTAGATATCGTTCAAACTAAATTAAAAGGTGTTAATCTTGTTTCTTCTGATTTGAATACTAAAACAGCATATAGTCAGTTAGAAGATATTATGGTAAACTCTGATACAATCAGGGCAATAAGATTTGGTGATGATGATTTAGCAACACAAATCCAAAAATTATCAGAAGAAAATATTTTTGCTGTTAAATTTATGCAGATATCGGATGATTATGGTGCCATAAGTAAAGAACTTCGAGAATCTTGTCCAACAACAAGGACTCTTGAAGAAGCCGAAAAATTTATTGCTGGAACATTTGGTTCTAAATATAAAGTTAATAAACAAATTGGTGTTGGTACAATTGCAGAAACGTATTTGGTGAAAGATACCGAAACCGGCAAAGAAGTTTGTATTAAAATATTGAAAAAAGGTATTTCTGCAGAAAAAATTGATGCAGATAAAGCGAAATTTGTTGAACTCGTAAAATCACAAGTTACAAATTCTAAAGAACAAGAATATTTGTTGAAAAATATCGAAGATTTGGCAGCAGGTATAAGACAAGAAGTTGATTTTGTAAACGAAATGGAAGCCGCAAAAGAACTTGTTAAATATACAAAAGAGGCTCGTGTTGTAAAACCAATAGAGGTTAAAAACAATATTTATGTAATGGAAAAAGCAGAAGGTATTAGTTTAAAAACGTTGCAAGAAATGGTTGATTTGCAAGCAACCAAGCGTCTTGCGGAGAAAACTGGAAAATCGACGTTTGATTTAGATTTTATTAATGAGAAAATTGAACATCTAAAAGCAAAATCTCCAGATTTTGATTTTTATGAATTAACAGAAGAACAATCTCAAAAATTAATAAAGGAATATATGCAACTTCAAATTGAACAATTTGATTCTATTTATAAGAATGGTAAAATTCTTCACGCAGATATTCACCCAGGTAATGTCTTTATTGATTTAGAAGCATTAAAGGCAGGTAAAAGCAAAGTATTAACTTTGATTGATACAGGTAATACTGTTAAAATGTCTAAAGATCAATCAGAAGGTGCTTTGAAATTAACTCAATATGTTATGAATGGTAATGTAAAAGATATTACTAAATATGTTCTAGAAGGTGCAACTCTTCCTAATAATTTAACAAAAGAACAAGCGACAGAATTAATGGAAAAAGAACTTAATAAATTGTTCTTTGATAATGAAACTAAATTAGATGTAATGACAAGAGATTCTGTATTAAAATTAACTTCTAGTATTATGAGAAAATATGATATTTTACCATCAAGTACTCAATTGAATTTTGAAAAAGCAAAAACATCTTCTGATAAGTCATTTAAATCTTTTATTAAATCTTGGCTTGAAAATATGGTATCAAATTCTATAAATGATGGTAGTACAAAAGACGTATTTAATTTAATGAAAAATACTACTGTCGGTGGCACTAAAATGTATGCTAAATATAAAGAAGCACAACTTATTCAAGATTTTAAAAATTTAACTCAAATAGGGGTGGTTGATGCACTTAAACCAAATAAAAATATGTTAAAAACAAATAGCGAAGAATATTTAACATACAAGTTTAAACAACAATTAGATTCTAATGGTTTTGAAGGTATGAGTAATATGTTTGGTTAAAAGTTATTTGTGATAAAATAATAATGTTATGTATAGAATTGGTTTAGGTTACGATATTCATAAACTTACTCAAGGTAGAGACTTGATTATTGGTGGGGTTAAGATTACTCATGAAAAGGGTCTACTTGGGCATTCTGACGCTGATGTTTTAATTCACGCAATAATTGATGCTATGTTAGGTGCGTTGGCATTATCGGATATCGGTACGTTGTTTCCTGATACAGATAATAAATACAAAGACATCGATAGTACAATTTTGTTGAAAAATGTTTATGAAAAAATTTGTCAATTGGGTTGGCGTATAGTGAATATTGATAGCAACATTATTGCTCAAGAACCTAAAATGATGCCTTATATCCCTAAAATGAAAACAGTTTTGTGCGATATTTTAGATTTGCAACCAGACGAACTTTCTATTAAGGCAAAAACAAATGAAAATTTAGACGCAGTTGGGCAAAAACTTGCAATAGAAGCGCATGCCGTTATTATGCTAAAGAAATAATTATCTAAATTTGCGCATCATGGACATTGCTTTTGTAATAGCGTGTTTACCCATTTTGCCACCAACCATTTTTTTCATATCGTTCATACCTTTCATCATCATGCGCATTTGTTCAAACTGTTTGATGTAAAGGTTAATATGATGCAAATCAATGCCACAACCCTGCGAAATACGTTTTTTTCTACTTGTGTTAAGTAGTTCTGGATGATTTCTTTCTTCAGGAGTCATACTTTGTATGAAAACTTCTATTTTTTTAAATTCTTTTTCACCATGATGTGAAATTTTTTCTCTGTCACTTTTGCTGATTTTCATCCCTGGGATCATGCCAAGAATTTGATCCATTGAACCCATCATTTTCATTTGGCTTTGCATTTTTAAGAAATCATTGAAAGTGAACTCTGCTTTAGCCATTTTTTCTTCAAGTTCTTTTGCTGACTTTTCATCAAAAACTTCTTGTGCGCGTTCAACAAGTGAAACGATGTCACCCATTCCAAGAATTCTTGTTGCCATTCTTTCAGGGTAAAAATCTTCAAGCGCATTTAATTTTTCACCAGTACCGGTTAATTTTATCGGTTTGTTTGTACAGTGAACGATACTAAGAGCAGCACCACCTCTGCTATCACCATCTAATTTTGTCAAAACCAAACCTGTTAAGCCAATCTGTGCATCAAAGTTTTCTGCGACGTGTACTGCTTCTTGACCAGTCATTGAGTCAACAACTAAAAGTTTTTCGTGTGGAGTGAAAATTCTATCGATTAATAACAATTCTGCCATCATATCGGTATCGATTTGTAGACGACCAGCGGTATCAAGAATTAATACATTAAATCCGTTTGATTTCGCATAATCTATAGCATTTTGGACAATCTCTTTAACATCTTTAGAGTCATCTTGTGAAAAAACTTCAATCCCAATTTCTTGTCCTAATGTTTTCAGTTGCAATATCGCAGCGGGACGGTAAACGTCACATGCTACAAGCAAAGGATTTTTACCTTCTTTTTTTAATTTAACTGCTAATTTTGCGCTAGATGTAGTTTTGCCTGAACCTTGTAAACCCAACATCATAATCAATGTTGGATGTCCACTTAAATTAAGAGGTTTTTGCTCTTTTCCTAAAATCTCCACTAATTCATCATGAACAATCTTGATAAGTTGTTGGCTTGGATTTACACCTTCTAAAACTTTTTCGCCTTCGGCTTTATCTTTTATTGATGAAATAAATGCTTTAACAACACGCAAATTTACGTCTGCTTCTAATAATGCGCGACGAATTTCTCTTAACGCTTCTTGCATATTATCTTGCGTTAATTCGGTTTTGCCTGTTTTACTAATTATATTTTGTAATTTTTCTGATAAGTTGTCGAACATATTTATATATTAGCATAAACAAATTCCTGATTGATAGAAAAATGGGCAAAAAAAAGCCATGTACCGAGGTGCATAGCTGTTGATTAGGGATATGTGTATCTTAGTCTCTAAGGAGTATAGTGTTATATTAGCAAATTTTTTTTAAAATAAAATCATACGTTTTATTGATGTTTTTGAAAAACGTATGATTTTTGTGTTGATATTTTAATTAAAATTTTAAAATTATAACGCTCTAATTATTGATTTGATATTTTCATCTGTAATTTTTAGCATAGCAACAGTTTTGGCAGTATCGTCTAAATTTCCTAAACTTTTTAATACCTCTGCTGTTTTTAAAATGATTGTTTGATTATTACATTTTAACAATTCTCTAATTGAAATTAAATCTGTTGCAAAATCAAGTGCAGTATAAACAAAAAGGCTTTTTTCATTTAATTCCTTGTTAACCTTTTCAAGTAAACTTTTTTTATCGATTGATTGAAGAAGTTTTTTGATTTCATAAATTTCATTTTTTGTATTTTTATCTTCATCAAATAAATATTCGTCATTTTCGGTAAGAGTCTCAAATTTTTCTAATGCATTAAGTAAAACGACTGCTACACGACTATCTTCTGCTCTTGTTAACAAGTAATCTAAAACTTCATATAATTCATAATCAAACACTTGTGAAATTTCAAGAATTTCTCCTAAACCATTTATTATTAAATTGGTTACTAACAATCCATTTTCAAAATTATCATCAATGATGTTCAAAATTGTATCTAAATAAGGGATTTCGCCAGCAATATTTTCTGCCATTGGGGATGTTTTCATAGCATCAATAATTTTTGGTAAAGCAACTTTATTTCCGTAATTAATTAAAAATTTTGCTGCTTCTAGTTTTTCAAATTCATCGTTTGAATTTAGATTGTCGAGTGCTTCTTGATATGAAGTTTCATCTTTCATTGCGGCTAAAGTTATTGCACAATTGGTTTTTAAATATTCATTTTCAATTCGTAAATTCTTTTTCAAAATATCAATTGCAAGTGGATCTTGAATATATGAGAAAAATTTTGCGCTATATGTTTTTTCATTTTCGTTGCCGTTTTCTAGAATATCTAGCATTGTATCAGTTAAATCTTCATCGGCATATTTTGTTAAAGTTGAGCAAATAAAATCTTCATATGAGGGTGAATAATATTTTAGAAATGACAATACTGTTTTCCAATTATTATCATTTGTTGCTTTTGAAAGACGTTGAGATACATTTTGCTTGATAAAATCAAACAAAAAAGAGTCTTTTTCAACTAATTCTGCAAAAACTTTTTCGTCAGCATTATCCATAACATGACTTGCTGCATATTCATAATCGCGCGGGTTTTTGCCCGTTAATTTTTTTAGCATAAAACCTCTATATATTAGTCAAGATAAAATACTGTAATAACTTTGTGTCCTTCTTCTGCGTATTGAACCGCATTGTGAAGAGTTTTACTTGTATGTGATAAGAAACAAATAAGTTGGTTACAGTCATCAATGATTTCTCTGTTGCATACACGAGAAGCGTCAGCCAAAGTCATCATTGCTCTATCTGAATGTTCTACTATATTTGGAACGCCGATTAATTGGTCTTGAACATCAGAAGGTTGTTGACCAATAGTTTGCGGTAAAATAACTTTTAATTTATCAGGATTTGCTTTCATAGCACCACGAATGGCTGCTGCGTTTGTACCAGAAGAACCACCTGATGTTATGATTGTATTCCCTTGCATAACAAGTGCTGTTGCAAGAGTTTCAATCATTTGTTGGTGTGTAATAGGTAAGTTACGACTACCGATGATTGCAATACGTTTTGCTGATTGTTGAATTGTTGCCAATTCCATTGCTAATTCATCAATGGTATCAGGAGAGTCCGATTTAACAGTGTCCATTTCATCATCAATTGGTACAACTATTGAACTTTGTCTATCTTTATTGTCTTCATTTGAACTCATAAATATTTCTGTCATTTTCCCTACCTTTTGCATTTAAACTATTTTTAGCATATGATGTATTATAGCATGAATTTTTGATTTTGGGAATAGGATTTGGAAAATATATTAGAAAATCTTAATAAGGAGCAAGTTGAGGCAGTACAGACAGTACAAGGCCCTATGCTTGTTATTGCAGGTGCGGGTTCTGGTAAAACTAAAGTTTTAACAACTAGAATTGCTTATTTGATTCAAAATAATTATGCAAGACCTCGTGATATTTTGGCTGTAACGTTTACTAATAAAGCAGCAAAAGAAATGAGAGAACGTCTTGGTAGTATTTTGGGTGAAAATGTTGTTAAATATATGTGGGTAGGGACTTTTCACAGTATTTGCGGAAGAATTTTACGTGAAAATATTGAACATTATCAATTTCAATCAGGCAAAAAACTTGATAAGAATTTTACAATTTATGATGAAACCGATTCTATTGCAGTTATAAAACAAGCGATTAAGAAATTAAATGTTGATGATAAAATTTACAAGCCACAACTTGTAAAAGCGGTTATTTCAAATTCGAAGAATAAAATGCAAGATGCATATACTTTTGCAACATTTGCAAGAGATTTTAAATCACAAAAAATAGCATCTATTTTTGAAGAATATGAAAATATTTTGAATAATAATAATGCAATCGATTTTGATGATATGCTTTTGTTGACTGTTAAATTATTAGAACAAAATCAACAAGTTCGTAGTTACTACTATGAAAAATTTAAACATATTTTAGTTGATGAATACCAAGATACAAACCTTGCGCAATATAAATTGGTAAATATGTTGTTTACTAATTTGTTGACTGAACTTCCTGAAAATCGTTCTTTGTGTGTTGTAGGTGATGTTGACCAGTCAATTTATAGTTGGCGTGGTGCGGATTATACCATTATCCTTAATTTTCAACGTGATTTTAAAAATGCAAAAGTCGTAAAATTAGAGCAAAATTATCGTTCAACGAGTAATATTCTTAGTGTTGCAAATGCAATTATTGAAAATAATACAGAAAGAATTGATAAAGTTTTATATTCTCAAAAGGGTGATGGAGAGTTAATTGATTATTATGAAGCCCAAGATGAAGCAGATGAGGCTAATTTTATTGTAAGTAAAATTAAGCAAGATAGTGGCGGGAATTATAACAAATACACTATTTTATATCGTACTAATTCACAATCAAGAGCACTAGAAGAAGCATGTATGGCTGCAGGAATTCCGTATAGAATTTATGGTGGGTTAAAGTTTTATGATAGACGTGAAATTAAAGATATTATTGCTTATTTAAAACTTATTTATAATACAGATGATTCACAAAGTTTGCGTAGAATAATTAATGTACCAAAACGTGGCTTGGGTGAAACAACTATCAAAAACCTTCAAAAATATGCAGATAGCCGTGATATGAGTTTATTCCAAGCGATTATTGAATTAGATGAATCTAGTGAAATTTCTGCAAAAGTTCAGTCTAAATTAAAAGATTTTGCAGCAATGATTGTGAAATTTAAGAATGCTGTTGATAAATATAATTTGCGTGAATTTGTTACTTTAGTAATTGAAAAAACAGGTTATTTGGCAGATTTGCAAAATCAAAATACTCCAGAAGCAGATGCCGATATTGAAAACTTGCAAGAATTAGTAAACGTTGCCGAAGAATTTGAACCTGAAGATATAAACAACGCATTTGGAGAATTTTTAACACAAATTGCATTGGTTTCAGATATTGATGGAATGGATAATATTTCAAACAATGTTACTTTAATGACTTTGCATGCTGCAAAAGGTTTGGAATTTCCCGTTGTATTTTTGGCAGGTTTAGATGAAGGAGTTTTCCCTCACCAAAGGACATTTAACAATCCATCAGAGTTGGAAGAAGAACGTCGTTTGATGTATGTTGGCGTTACTCGTGCAGAACAAAAATTATATTTAATTTCTGCGAAACGCAGACAGATGTGGGGAGAGTTTAAGTATTATAACCCATCAAGATTCATTGAAGAAATCCCTCGTAATTTAATGGAATATTCTGTATTTGAGGGTAGAAGTGCAAGTTCATCAACATTTAGAGATGTTGTCTCAAAAGTAAAAACCGGAGATTCTGGAAGAAATTACACGACATCTCAAGCCGATAGTTATGGTTACATAAAACCAACAAATTCTTTTGGCAAAGGCTTTGTTGCACCGCAAAAAAGGGATAATATTGCTCCAAGTCGTACAATTCTTGTAAAATCTGAAAAAAGTATTGAAAGAGCAAAAGAAAAGGAAAAAGAATTTTTTACAAATAGTTCGATAAAAAGAATGGTAGAAGAACGTAAGCGCAAAAACCAAGAAGATTTATTGAGAGAACAAGAAATGAAGCGTCAGAGAGAAGATTCCTCAATAGAATATGTTTTTAATGTTGGAGAAAGAGTTTTCCATGAAAAACTAGGAGTTGGTCATGTGACTGATGTTATGAATGTCGGTGAAAGTATTATGTATACTATTGATTTTGGTAAAATGGGTAAAAAAGCCATGGACGCTGCATATGCTCGTTTGAAGAAGTTTTAGAATAAAAAAAAGCCGTTACGAAAGAACGGCTACCAGACTTGGGGAGGAGATAAGAAAGGTTTTACCCTTTCATATCGATTTGTATTATACTTATCGGCAACCATTTGTTAAACCTTTATTATTTATTTTAAATCTCATCCATTTGATGTAGATAAATAAAAAAGCAGAACAAAAAGTTCTGCTTTTAATCTATTTAATTTGTATTAATTATGAAACTTGAATATCTTTTTCAAATCCGAACAATGAACTTACTGATTCATCATCGTGAATTCTTGAAATTGCTTGACCTAATAACGGTGCAACTGAAAGTTGTTTGATATTAGAAGGCAATTTAGATGTATCTAAAGGAATTGAGTTTGTAACGAGACATTCTTTGATAGGTGCTGCTGCTAATCTTTCAATTGCAGGGCCAGAGAATACAGGGTGTGCAGCACACACATAAACTGCTTTTGCTCCTTCTGATACTAATAATTTCGATGCTTCGCAGATTGTTCCCGCTGTATCAATAATGTCATCATACATTACACAAACTTTATCTTTAACATCACCAATAACGTGAGAACAAATTGCTTCATTATGTTTGTCACGTCGTTTGTCGATAATAGCAAGTGAACAACCAATTTGTTTTGCAAAGTGTCTTGTTCTTGCAACACCACCAGTGTCAGGGCTTACTGCAACCATGTCATCAGGATCAATATTTAAATTTTTAATGTAATTAACCAAAATAGGTTCTGCAAAAATGTGATCAACAAGAATATTGAAGAAGCCTTGAATTTGACCTGTGTGTAAATCCATTGCCAATACTCTGTTTGCACCTGCAGTTGTTAATAAATCTGCAACCAATTTTGCTGTAATCGCTTCGCGGCCAGATGTTTTTCTGTCCTGTCTTGCGTAACCATAATAAGGAATTACTGCTGTAATTGATTTTGCACTTGCGCGTTTGAAAGCATCTATAATAATCAATAATTCCATTAAATTTTCATTTATTGGATTGCACAATGGTTGAATGATGAAAACATCATCTCCACGAACACTTTCTTTTACTTGAACGTAAATTTCTCCGTCAGCAAAGTTTTTAATTACCATTGGACCAATTGTTGTTCCTAAATAATCAGCAATTTCTTGTGCTAGTTTTGTATTTGAGCGCCCAGCAAATAATCTAATGTCATGAGTGGGGTTGATAGCACGTTCTAATTGCGGAAATGACATTTCTAAAACCATTATTCTTAATCCTTTCTTCATGATTATTATAGAACCTTGAGTTTTTATCTACAAGATTTTTTTAAGTAATATTAATAAAACCAGACAAAATATTTTTTGCTAATTTATTTATTTGTCCATTCAGCCAGCACCAAGCAAATTTCTTCGTTTGTATCAGCATTTTTTAATACGTGGTTAGTAATATTACCGTCAATTTCTACTTGTGAGATTACTTTGGAACCGTATTTGATTTCTTTTTTATACATCATGTCAAGAGTTTTTAATTTTTTTGAACTTCTAAAATCAATATTTAATGTTTCAAAAGCCCAAACAATATAATTAGAATTATTTACGTGAGTGTTTACGTCTATATCATCATACCGAACGTTAAAAGTTAGTTCGTTATCAACTCTTTGTATTGGTTTTATTTTGTTATAATTTAAATCTGTTTCTCGTTTTTCGAATGGTGTCATATAAGAACTTTCACCAAAAACGTTTGCAACACTTGTCATGCTTTTTGTTGTCATATCGACAAGAGCCCAAGAACTTGCAACACGACCTAAAGATTTTCCGTTATTTATAATTTCGAAATCACGTAATGCGAAAAGTTTGTTGTATCCACGAGGTTCAGTTTTTATAGTTAACTCATCAATATTTTCAGGAAAGTCACTAAATTCCATGTGATACTTCAATAAGAACCATCCTAAATTATTTTTGACAATGTATGAGTAACCAAACCCAAGTTCTTCGGCATTAGTCGTTGCCAAATCTTGTAGGATACGCAATAAATATGCGGGTTTTAGGACTAAATTAAAATCCTTTTCCGAGTATCCTATTTTGAAATTTTCTTCAAAAACTTTGTTTAAAACTTTATTTTGCATATTCTTATTTTATCATAAACAGGGTATTTTTATCTCTTAATTGAACTAGGTAAATTGGTTAATATTTTGGAAAATTCTATTAATATTGACTTTTGGGCAGAAATGTGTTAGTCTCTAAAAGTGACTAATGCAGTATTAAAAGGGGTTGGAGTGGATTTAAAAGATTTGCCTAAATGTCCTGTGGAAACGACATTACAATTATTGAATACAAAGTGGAAAGTTCTTATTATTAGGGATTTGTTGACTGGTACGAAGCGTTTTGGGGAATTAAAAAAGGCTTTGGGTACGATTACACAAAAAGTTTTGACTACTAATTTAAGAGATATGGAAGAAAAAGGGCTTGTGGCACGCAAGGTTTATAGCCAAATTCCTCCAAGGGTTGAATATACATTAACAGATATTGGTTATAGTTTGGCTGCTGTTTTGGATTCTTTAGCGTCTTGGGGTAGCGCATATAGAGAATATTTAAAATTGATAAATAAGAAAAAATAAAATTATAGAGGTTTATATGAAAAAAGCGTTATTATGTTTAATAATTTTGAGTTCATGTTCTTTGGCGGTGAGTGCTGCCTCTTATAAGATTAATGCTGGCGGTAAAGTTACAAGTCCAACAGGCACTGTTCAGCAAAAGTCGTCTGTAATTTCAGAACAAGATGTTTATAAAAATTATAATGCTTCTACTTATGTAAATACAAAACAAGTTCAGCAAAATCCTGTTGGAACAATTGATATTGTAATGGATTATTCAGGAAGTATGGCTTATTGGATTTCTGCCGCAAAAAATTCAATGGCAATGATAGTTAGTCAATTGCCATCAAGTACAAAAGTTGGTTTTAGAGTTTTTGGGCACGATAGTGGAATAAATCCTTATACTCCTGTCATTGGTAAGATAAAAAGTATTGCAAAGGATTCTAACGGCAAATATAAAGTTAGCGCAGTTCAACACTCTTATTTAGGCGATGTATCTGGTTCGTGTTCTGCTACTTCACAAATTGTTCCTGTTGTTCAATACAATGCGAGTTCTTTGATTAATGGTATGAACTCTGTGAATATTGGCGGTGCAACTCCATTAACATTGGCGCTTCAGCAGGCAGTTAGTGTTGATTTTAAAAATATGGGTATAACTTCACCTAAAAAAATTATTCTTATAACAGATGGTGGAGAAACTTGTGGTGGTGATCCGTGTGCTTTTGCAAGGCAGTTGGTATCTATGCGAAAAGATATAACGATAGATGTTGTTTTAGTATCTTCTCATTCAAGGGAATTGGCTTGCTTATCGAATGCAACAGGTGGAAAATTCTATAATATTCAAGATGTTCCAACATTTACGAGAGTTTTATCTCAATCTTTGCAAAATGTTGACGCAGTACCAGAAGAAGAATATGAACAAAAGTATGAATTTATAGGTCAGTAGTCTATTGTTTGCTAATTATAATTGACGGAAACGCTTGTAACGTGGTATAATTGATTATTCCCCAACCACTCATATTATTGTCCCAGAAAGGAAATAATATGAATAATTTTGATTTTATTTATCAAGAGATACTTAATGGTCTTAAATTAAGCAATTGTAAATGTAAATTTATAGTTATTGTATTAAGATGCTAAAAATTAATCTAAAAAGCAAAT
>JAZRSZ010000019.1:0-57441 GCA_045651695.1 Candidatus Gastranaerophilaceae bacterium | reverse complement strand
TGGTATTTCTTAAGATACATAGATCCACATAATCAAGATGAAATAGCAAATAAAAAACTATTAGAATAATAAACTTAAACAAAAGTATGCTATAATAAATTTATGTTTAAGTACTATAAAAAATATGTACCATATTTATTTCTGCTACCTGCGGTAATACTACTAATAGTATTTTTCTTCATACCGCTAATTCATACAATAATATTGAGTTTTCAAGATTATTCAACAAGCATATATAACGCAACTTATGTTGGTTTAAATAATTACATAGAATTATTCAAAAATCCTATTTTTTACAAAGTACTTTTGAACACATTTTTATATTTAATAATTGCAGTTCCTATTCTAGCAATTATACCTTTGTTTTTAGCAATTCTTTTAAACCAGCAAATCAGAGGGATTACCATTTATAAAATTCTAATTTATCTACCTGTAATTGTTTCCATTGTAGTTGCCGCTATTGCTTTCAAATGGCTTTACGCAGAACAGGGGATATTGAATTACATAATAAATTCATTAGGTTTAAATTCCATTGGTTGGCTTACAGATACGAAATGGGCTTTAATATCAGTCATAATAGTAACCATTTGGAAAGGCATCGGTTACTATATGATGATTTATCTTGCTGCTCTAATGAGTGTTCCTAAAGAATTATATGAAGCCTGTGATATTGATGGTGCCAATTTTTTAACAAAGCACCTTACGGTAACAATTCCTCACATAATGCCAACGATTGCGCTGGTAACTACTATTAGTTCAATTTCTGCAATGAAAGTTTTTGCTGAAATATACGTTATGACAAAAGGTGGTCCTCTAAATTCAAGCAAAACTATTGTTTACTACATATATGAACGGGCATTTGAAAATCTTGACCTTGGTTATGCCTCTGCTATGGCGATTGTATTATTACTAATCGTTATGGTATTTTCACTTATAAACATTTTATGCTTCGAAAGGAATAAGTATCAAATATGAAAAAAATATTAGGTAAAATTTCAACACATACAATATTGATATTTATATCATTACTTTCGATATTCCCTTTTATATGGTTAATTTCAACATCTTTAAAGGGTGCTGGCGAAAATATTTTTGCTTATCCTCCAACAATAATTCCACAAGATTTTACTTTCGAAAACTATGTTGGAGTATGGAACAAAGTTAATCTACTAGGGTACTTTATAAACAGCATGATTGTTGCAGGAGGAACTGTAATCCTCAATTTGATTTTATCAGCAATGGCTGGATACCCACTTGCTAGAATGGAATTTAAAGGCAAAAAGATAACATTTTTTGCCATTTTAGCAACAATAATGATACCATTCCAAGCAATTATGTTGCCTGTATATTTAATCACAATCAAATTGCATCTGATAGACACAGTAAATAATGTTGCCGGATACATTGGTTTAATAATGCCATTTGCAGTAAGTGCATTTGGAATATTTTTGATGCGACAAGCATTTTTAACTATACCTAGAGAAATGGAAGAAGCCGCAATAGTTGATGGTTGCAGTGTCTTTCAACTGTTTTGGAAAGTTCTTTTACCAATGGTAAAACCTTCGTTGGCGGTTTTAGCAATATTTACTTTCATTGGCTCTTGGGGTGAATTTTTATGGCCAAGTATTGTCCTAACAAAAGAGGCTCTATATACTTTACCTGTTGGCGTTAATAACTTACAAGGAATGTTTAGTTCAAACTGGCGCTTTATAGCAGCAGGCTCAATTATTTCAATAATCCCAATTATAATATTTTTCTTATCAATGCAAAAATACTTTATATCTGGTGAAAACGAAGGTGCAGTGAAAGGTTAATCCTCATCTAAAAATAATTTTCTAGAGCCACAAGTTCTAAAGTTTTTAATAATTGCTTTATCAAGAGCATCACTAGCGACAAGTTTTCCATGGACATAAGTAACAGGAGTATTGGCTCTATCGTCATCATCTAACTTATCAACAATATAATTTTTTTCGTTTTCAGATAATATGGTCCTTGTAACATCATTCATAACATCAAAAACGTATCTTTGACGAACTGAAGCACCCTCTTTATCTGTAATTAAAGTAGTCGCTTTTTCTATTTCTTCTAAAGATGCTTTATAATATTTCATTTGTCTCAATAATAATGCCAAATTAAAGTGAGCATCATACTCCATTGGCGAAACCTTAATAGCCTCACAGTATGTTAAACCCGCATTGTTATAATCCCCTGACAAATGATAAACCAATGCCAAGTTATATCTCGCATCATAATCTTTTTTCATGATTTTAATGGCATTTTTATAAGACTCAATTGCCTTTGCCAAATACTGTCTTTGTAATCTTATATCATCACCACAATACAAAGATTTTTGTCTATACGCAATACCCATATTGTAATATGCAATACCTTTATTTAATTTGTAGCTCTTTCGGTTACTATAAATAAAAGGAATTGAAACTAAATGACGTTTTGTTTTTAGAATTTCATTATATTGATTAATCGCGCCATCAAAATCACCTAATTTTTCTGCAGCAACAATCCCATAATTCATTCGAGCAATAACCATTTTCGGATTGTGCTTAATCGCTTGTTCATAAGCATCGACCGCAGAATAATAATCCTCATAAGCAACATAAATATTACCTAAATTAAACCAAGCCGAATAATGTTCAGGATATAGCCTTAAAGCACGATTGTAATGATCAATTGCCCTTTGCAACTTCAAATGAGAATATGCTTTGTCACCTCTATGAACATAATACATAGCCATCATTTTGTCATATTGTTTCATAAACCAAGTCTGGTTGAAGTAAGCATACACTCCAACCCCAATTAACAATAATGTAAAAAATATACTGCCTATTTTTATCTTCACACTACTATTTTAAACAGTTTACAGTCCCATGGCAAATTTGTAAATAATTTGAATTATTAAGAAATATTAAGAAAAAATATTAAATAAGCAATTTTACAAAACAAAAATTGTTTATATAAGTAAGGTAGGTTAGGAAAAGGTTTTTTGGAGGTTAGATTATGGTCACTCAAGCAATTAATCCATACGGATACAATCCATTTGCAAGTTATTCAGCATATGCAGATTTGAATAGCATGTATGGTGGAGATATCATGGCTGGTGGTTTTTACGGTGGCACACCATTTATTCCATTTGGCGGTGGATATAACATGGAACAATATTATGATCAAATGAGAAACAATTTAGCCTTTACATCTGATTATCAATTAGATATGGTTGATTACCAAAGAAATTATGATATGCATTTGAATGCTAAAAACGAAAGAATTTATAATGCAGTTGCATTATTAAACGAAAAAGTTGTAGGTAGCGAACAAGAACAAATTATCGCTGCACATAACAAATTAAAAGAAGCAGTTCGCGCTATGTACCCAGAAGCATCAGAAGAAGATATCACAGCAAGAGCAAATACATATTATGCAAGATTAACAGGTAAGCCTCTTACTGCAGATATCAGAGAATACGGTAGCAATTCATTCTGGCAAGGTTTCAAACAAGGTGCAGGCTTAGGAATCTTCGCTGATAGAAAAACTGCAGAAGAAAACATCGCTCAAATAACAGGTACAGAAGTTTCAAGAAGCCAAAAAGCACAAAAAGCAATCGGTAAAGCAATTGGTGCAAGTGCAGCAGGCGCATTGGTAGCTGGCGGTGGTATTGCTGGTGCTGCATTATTAGGTGCAACAATCGGTAGCAGCGTACCTGTTGTAGGAACTTTAATCGGTGCTGGTGTTGGTTTAATCTTCGGATTAATTACAGCTGGTGTAAAACGTGATCAAGCAAGACCTTAATCGTAAAAAGTGTGTAGAAAATGTGTGTTAGTAGGCTGACAAATGTCAGCCTTTTATTTTACCCAAAAGAATTCCCGAAGTTAAGGAGTCAAACTGCGGGAACCAAATCAGTAAAAGAGACATCAATAACATATTGATATTATTTTTAAAAAAGTCAAATTGAAGAGATTAAATTTTTATTATATAATCTAGTTATGAAGAGATTATTTTTAGTATTAGTCGCTATTGGATTATTGGCAAACACTAGTTTTGCAGATACAACGAGTGAACAGATAAAAATTTTATATGCTGAAAACAACACTAAAGAGGCTTTTAATCTTCTTTTAAGTATTCCGGAAGAGGAAAGAACATCAGAAAACTGGCTTTTAATGGGGAATATTTTGCAAGACGATGGAAAAATGGATGAAGCAGTTTTTATGTACAATAGCGCAATTGCAACTAATCCAAAAGATTACAAGGCTCATTATAATTTAGGCAATATCTATATGTTACAAAACAGACCCAATATGGCAATCGCAGAATACAAAAAAACCATAAAATACAATTCAGGATTTTCATACGGATACTATAATTTAGGTTGTGCATACTTAAAAATAAATAAACCTCGCAAAGCAAAATGGGAATTTTTTAATGCAATTGACATAAATAATCAAGAACCTGATTTTTATTACAATTTGGCATATACATACAAAATATTAAAAAATGATAAACAGGCCAAAATTTATCTTGATTTATACAACAAACTATTGGAGCAACAACAATAATGAAAGGGATTATATTCGATTTTAACGGGACATTGTTTTGGGATTCGCAATTACATATAGATGCGTGGATAGAGTATTCAGCCAAAATAAGAGAAAAACCTTTTACAGTAGATGAAATGCTTCACCATATGTTTGGGATGACAAACAAAGATATTTTGACATATGCATTAGGCAAAGAACCAGATGACGCATTTGTTGAAAAAATTGCACAAGAAAAAGAAGCACATTATAGGAATATGTGCCTAACAAAACCTGAGGAATTTAAACTAGCACCTTTTGCTGAAGAATTTTTAAATTATTTAAAGGCAAACAATGTTCCAATAGCAATTGCAACAATGTCAGAATGGTGTAATGTAGAATTTTACATTAAAGAATTTGATTTATTAAAATGGTTCGATACGGATAAAATAGTTTATTCAGATGGAACGTTACCTGGCAAACCTGCACCAGATATTTATTTACTTGCCGCAAAAAGATTAGGGTTAAGCCCAAGTGAATGTGTCGTTTTCGAAGATGCACTATCAGGGATTGAAGCCGCTAGAAACGCTGGCGTAAAAGAAATTATTGCAGTAGCATCCCGAGAACCTATTGAATTTTATAAAGACGTAAATGGTGTTTCAAAAATTATTACCGATTTTTCCCAAATAATGCAAATTGTTCAGAATAAATAATTTTTAAAATTACTAACAAAAATTATTTTGTTTGATTTTTATATAATCAAATCAAACAGGAGAAATATTAGTGTTAGCAATTCAAAATTTTAATAGTAACAATACATTCACAGGAAGATTACCTAAAAAAAGTAAACTTAAATTTGAAAAATTCGAAAATCCATTTCCTAAACCTGTACAAAAAGATTATGAAACTTGTTTAAGAGAAATGTTTATGGATCCGACACAAAGAACTGTTTTCAAGTTTGAGCATCAGGCAATCCCTAAAAACGAATTGCACCCAGAGTTTGCAAACGAAACTGTTGTAATTAGAAGACAGAATAGTTTACAAAGTCACATCAACACATACAACGAAAAAGGACAACTTATAAGACAAAAAGAACAAGCAACTTCAACCCATTTTGAATATGATGAACTAAATCGTTGCACAAGAAAACATGTTGAAGATTTTTATGGAAACAAATTGTCAGATATTACATATGAATATAAAGGTAACGGAGAAGTAATCGAATCAGTAAAAGCAATCCCTCGAAAAGATTACGTCAAAGAACAAAGACTACATAAACTATCAATCAACGCATAATAAAAGCCTCTTTTAAAGAGGCTTTTGACTTATTAATTTTAAATTTTACTCAACAGTTACCGATTTTGCCAAGTTTCTTGGTTGATCAACATCTTTACCAAGGAACTCTGCAATATAATAAGCAATCAACTGCAATGGAACAACTGCCAAAACAGGTGATAAGAATTCTTGAATATCCGGAACTCTAATAATATTTTCAAACAAATCATCAAGTTTTGCATCATTCGAATTTGTAAGAGCAATCATTCTAGCATTTCTTGCTTTTGCTTCTTCACTATTAGAAAGAAGTTTTTCATACACACTACCATTCATCAAAATTGATAAAACCGGCATTGTATCATCGAGCATTGCGATAGGACCGTGTTTTAATTCACCAGCAGCATAACCTGTTGCGTTAATATAACTAATTTCTTTTAGTTTTAAAGCACCTTCTAAAGCAGTTGGCAAGTTAATTCCTCTTGCAACGTATATAAAATCTTTAGTACTTGAATATTTTCTTGCACATTGTTGGATTTCATCTGTATTTGCTAAAACCTGCTCGATTTTTTGAGGCAATAACATTAAATCGGTTTTAATAGATTCTAAAAATGACTTATCAATACTTCCTTTAATTTCTGCCAAATGCAAAGCAATTAAATAAAACGCCATTAATTGCGCAGTGTAAGATTTTGTAGCCGCAACAGAAACTTCAATACCAGCATTAACAGGGACTAAACTATCCGCTTCCCTTGCCATTGATGAATCTGGACGGTTCGTGATAATTAAAACATGAGATTTTTTTGCTTTTGCTTGTTTAATAGCAGTTAAAGTATCTGCTGTTTCACCAGACTGAGAAACCCCAATAACTAACGTTTTTTCATCTGTTACAGTTCTTCTGTAAATATACTCACTTGATGCTTCAACATCAACAGGAATTTCACAAAAACTTTCAATTAAATATTTACCCACCATTGCTGCATGTAAAGAAGTTCCACAAGCAATAATTTGTATTCTGTTTAATTCTTTCAACGTTTCACGAGTCAATTTAACTTCATCTAAAACAATTGGAGAATTTACAGAAACTAATTTACCAACTAAACTATTTCTAATAACATCTGGTTGTTCATGGATTTCTTTCAACATGAAGTGTTTATATCCCATTTTGCTTAATGCAACTGGTTCCCAAGGTAATAATTCAACTTTTTGAGGTAACTCCTGTCCTTCGTTATCAATTAAGGTCATTTTATCAGGTGTTATTGTAACTATTTGATTTTCTGATAAATACATTGCTTTTTTAGTGTACTTAATAATTGCAGGAACATCAGATGCAATTAAGAACTCTCCTTCCCCAACACCAACTAACAAAGGTGCATTTCTTTTAGTTGCAACAATTGTATCAGGATAATCGTTATGCATAACACAAAGCGCATATGCACCTTCGATTTCCTCAGTAGCCAAGCGAACCGCCTCAGTTAAATCAAATGTTATAGAATATTTTTGAGCAACCAAGTGTGCAACCGCTTCTGTATCAGTTTGAGACTTAAATTTACAACCAATTTTTTCTAATTTTGCTTTAAGTTCTTTGTAATTTTCAATGATACCATTGTGAACAATAACTAAATTACCACAGTTACAAGTATGTGGGTGAGCATTACTAACTGTTGGTGCACCATGAGTTGCCCAACGAATATGACCAATACCCATTGTAGATGTTTCAAACTCACCAACTCGAGTTTTTAATTCTTCTCGCAAATTATTTAATTTACCAGTTGCTTTATAAACTTTGATATTATTTTGACATTTTACCGCAACGCCAGCAGAATCATAACCTCTATATTCCAACTGTTCTAAGCCATCTAATAATATATCAACCGCAGGTTTGCGACCTACATATCCTACTATTCCACACATAATCTAATCTCCATAACCGTATAGATATTTTAGCATTAAAATAAGAAAATTAAAATATATTTATAAAAGTTTTACATTATAAAAAAGGTTGTCTTATAGACAACCTTTTTAAACTATTTTATAAATACAATTTCATCATCTTTAACATCAACCGTTAATTTATCTCCACGAATAAATTTTTGCTGCAAAATTTCCTTAGCAAGTGGATTTTCAACAGTTTGTCTAATCACACGTTTCAGCGGTCTGGCACCATATATTGGATTAAAACCTTTTGTTGCTAAAAGTTCTTTTGCCTCATTAGTAATTGTAAATTCAATTTCTTGTTCTGCCAATAATTTACGCAAATACTCCATTTGAATATCTACAATTGCACTTAACTGCTGGAGCGTTAATGCTTTGAAGAAAATTGTTTCATCAATTCTGTTTAAAAACTCTGGTTTAAATTTTATTTTTAATAATTCATTAATTTCCTCTTTTGTACTTTCAAAATCAGCACTATTAAGCATTGAATTTAAGGTTTTCTCAAGAATAATATCACTTCCCAAGTTACTAGTCATAATAATAAGAGTGTTTTTGAAATCAACAACACGACCTTTTGAATCAGTCAAACGACCATCGTCAAAAATTTGTAACATAATATTGAAAACATCTTGATGTGCTTTTTCAACTTCATCAAAAAGTACAACCGAATAAGGTTTTCTCCTAACAGCCTCCGTCAATTGTCCACCCTCATCATAGCCAACATACCCTGGAGGAGCACCGACAAGTCTTGCCACATTGTGTTTTTCCATGTATTCTGACATATCTATTCTAATAAGCGCATCTTCATCATTGAACATAAATTCAGCCAATGCTTTTGCAAGTTCGGTTTTACCAACACCAGTTGGACCCAAGAATAAAAATGTACCAATCGGACGTTTTGGATCTTTTAAACCTGATCTTGCTCGACGAATTGCATCTGAAACTGTTTGTACGGCTTCATCTTGACCAATTAAACGTTTATGCAAAATATCTTCCATATTAACTAATTTTTGCATTTCGCTTTCAATTAATTTAGTAATCGGAATACCTGTCCATTTGCTTACAACTGCTGCAATGTCACCATCATCAATTTGCTCTTTAAGTAATTGATTATCTTTTTTATCTCTATTTTCGCAGACATTTAAACGTTTTTCTAGTTCTAGAAGTTTGCCATATTTAAGTTCCGCTGCTAATTGCAAATCTGTATTTCTTTCTGCTTCTTCAATTTGCAATTTAACTTTATCAATTTCTTCTTTAATTGCTGCTTCACCAATAATTGAAGATTTTTCTTCTTCCCATTGAAGTTTTAATTTAGAAATTTTTTCATCTAAAGCAGAAATCTGTTTAGAAATATCTTCCACTTTAATTTTTGCTTCGTTACTATCTTCTTTTTTTAAGGCTTCACGTTCAATCTCGAATTGAATTTTTTGACGCATCATAGAATCTATTTCTGCTGGCATTGAGTCAATTTCAATACGCAAAGAAGATGCTGCTTCATCGATCAAGTCAATTGCTTTATCTGGTAAAAATCTATCAGTAATGTATCTATCTGATAATTTTGCAGCTTGAATTAATGCACTATCCAAAATTCTTACGCCATGATGAACTTCATAACGTTCCTTTAAACCTCGCAAAATACTTATCGTATCTTCTACACTAGGTTCGTTAACCATAACAGGTTGAAAACGTCTTTCTAATGCTGGATCTTTTTCGATATATTTTCTATACTCATTTATTGTTGTTGCACCAATAGTACGCAAAACTCCACGAGCAAGCATTGGTTTTAAAAGATTTCCTGCATCCATAGAACCCTCTGTTGCACCTGCGCCAACAACAGTGTGGATTTCATCAATGAACATTACAATGTCGCCGTTTGAATCTTCAACCTCTTTTAAAACAACTTTTAAACGTTCTTCAAATTCGCCTCTATATTTGGCACCAGCAACCAAAGCCCCCATATCGAGAGAAATGAGTTTAACATCTTTAAGACTTTCTGGCACATCTCCACGCACGATACGCTGTGCTAAACCTTCTATAATAGCGGTTTTACCAACCCCTGGTTCACCAATTAAACAAGGGTTATTTTTAGTTCTTCTATTTAGAACCTGAATAATTCGTCTAACCTCTTCATCTCTGCCAATAACAGGGTCTAATTTACCTTTTCTCGCTCTTTCTGTTAAATCCGTTGAATATTTTTCCAACGCCTTCATATTTTCTTCTGCATTTTTATTATCCACTTTTTTATTACCTCTTATTTTTTTCATAACATTTAAAATTGAATTTTGATTAACCTTAAATTCTGTCAAAACTTTTTGGATATTTGAATTATCTAATTTAGTCATTGAAAGCAAAATCACTTCCGCACTAATATATTCATCTTTTAGTTCAATTGCAGTATTATCTGCAATATCAAGCAACTTTGTCGTTTCTTGTGATAAAAAAAGTTGTTGAGCATTAGAAATCCCCGAAATTTTAGGGAAAGAATTGATAGTCGCAACAATTTTGGCTATAAAACCCTGATTTAAGAGTTTTAATTCTGTTAAATAATCTTTAATAATCCCGTTATCTTTAATCATTGCCAACATAAAATGTTCAGGCTGCAACTCGGTATTCTTGTGTGAATTCACTAGCGTGTTTGCCGAAGACAAAATTTCTTTTGAATAATTAGTAAAACGATTGATATCTACCATAACGAAAACTCCATTTACATATTCATTTTAATGGTAATTTTTTAAAAGTCAGATTTTTTTAAGAATTAATTAATAATTTACTTTTATGATAGAATATTTTTATGAAGTTATGCGTATTTCAGGGAACCTTTAATCCTATACACAACGCCCATCTCAAGATGGCTGAATTCGTATTAGAAAACTACGATTTTGACAAAATACTTTTTATCCCTGCGCATAAACCTCCACACAAAAACTATGATGAAAACCAATCCGCGCACCGTTTTAAAATGGTTGAATTAGCGACTGCATACAACCCAAAATTTGAACTATCTGATATTGAATTTTCACAAGAAAGAACCTCATACACTTACTTAACAATTTTGGAACTATATAAAAAATACGATATTGATGGTAAAATTAATTTTATAATTGGAACTGACGCATTCAACCAAATTGACACTTGGTACGAGGCCCAAAAACTAAAAAAACTAGTACACTTTATAGTGTTTTCAAGAAATTCCGAACCAAACGGTGAAAATTACACCTTTGCTCCAATGGAGTTTGGGGATATTTCTTCAACACAAATTAGAGAAAATATAAAACAAGGACAAAAAATAACAAACCTTGTCCCAGAAACAGTAAAGGAATATATAGAAGAATATGGTTTATACAAAAATGAATGAAAAAGAAATTTTGTTATGGCTAAGAGAAAACTTAAGCGAGAAGAGATACATTCACTCTTTAGGGACAGCAGAATGTGCTAGAGAACTTGCTAAACAGTTCAATCAAGATGAAGATAAAGCATATATTGCAGGACTCTTGCACGACTGCGCAAAGTGTTTTGAAACAGAAAAATTAATGGAAATAATTAACGAAAATTTAGAAGTAAATAAAAACGAATTAATGAACTACAAAACACTTCACGCTCCTGTAAGTGCGTTTTGTGCAAACAAAGATATGGGTATTTGCGATGACGAAATTTTATCTGCAATTCGTTGGCATACCCTTGGTAAAATGGAAATGACAGACTTCGAAAAAATTATTTTTCTTGCTGACAAAATTGAACCCAACACAAGAGATTTAGAATACAGAGAAAAAATTTGTGAAATATTAAAAGAAGAAAACGGTTTAAACAAGGCACTTTTAAAATGCTACAAAGAAACAATTAAAAGCCTTGTAAAACGCGACTTAAAAATATGTCCACTTACTATTGATATCTACAATAAATTACTTGATTTAACAAATAGTAACGAAACAAAATAAATCACAAAAATTATGAATATTCGTGATAAAATAAATTTACGAGGGTAAAGAAGATGAAACTTTTGGATATTAGGAATAATTTAGCAAAGATTTCTTATGAAGTAGGAGAAGAAATTGCTCTTGGCAAATTTATTGCTTTTACGGACAAAACCCGTTCTTATGTTGCTCAAATTATAAACCTAAAAGCAGATATAAATTGCAATTTTGCAGTAGCAAAATTAATTTTCACATTTACACCAGACGGAATTGTAGATAACTACGACGGCACAATTCCTTCTTTGGCTTGCGAATTATCATACCTTAATTCTCGTGATATTTTAAGGTTATTACCAATGCAAAAACCCATAACGTTTGGCAAATTAGCGCAACAAGATGACACTCTCCGAGTTGACGAAACATTATTTGAAAAGAATTTACTTGTATGTGCTGAAAAATTTGAAAATATTTGCACCTTTACGAACAATTCAGTTGCGCAATTGTCAGATAAAGTTGTTGTTATTGATACAGATCACACATTCACAGAATACAAATCAATTAGTTTCAAAAAGAACTTTAAATTACCATTAAACGCTAAAATGATTGATTTTATATATGAAAATGATTTAGAAGAAGTTAACCCAACAAGCAAAGCGGTAATTCAAGAAATTTTCCAAGAAGTTAGAAATTATGCTAAAACCGTTGTAAACAATTTTATTCCATTCGACAAATTTGTAGATGTTGTTTCTGCTCAATACGAAGAAACTGAAATTCCTGAATTAGCATTATTAAAACAAAAATTATTAAAATATAGAGAAGAAAACGTATTTGCACAAACCTTCGATGAAATCAAAGCGGTTAGAAATGCTGTTTTATCAAACAATTTAACATACATTGATTTAGCAGATACAACAGAAGCACTACAAAAAGAATTGATAGAATTTATACACGAAGAATTAGATAAAATTGATTCATACTTATACTGCTTTGTTAAATTATCGAATAAAAATTCAGATAAAAGATTATTGAGAATATTACTCGATAACAACCACATTTTCACAACTATAATTTGTTCCCACAGTTATAAATATGTACACGAATTAAAGCAAAAAGCAGAAAATATAATCCTCTTTGCACCTCAAACAATTCAACACGATTTTGCTAGTTACAATACATTCTTAAGCAAATTAAATCCAAATGAATTTGTTGTATATGGTGCTCTGACCCAACATATTCCATTTTTGGTTGAATTGTCAGAACTTTCTCAAGATGAGGTAAATAAAGAAATCAAAACACAAGAGGAAATTACTGTTCCTGAAACTGTACTTGAAGAAAACACTGCTCCTGCAGTTAATCCTTTTGAAAACAACATTGAAAGTAATTTCGAAAGCACAACTTCTGATACAGAGTTAGATAATATATTTGAAGATAACTTCTTTGAAGCAAACAAAATTGAAAGTACTGAAAATATACTTGCAAATGACTATGAATTAACAGAAGGAGAAACTACAAATAGTGAGTTTCCAATAGAAAATTCAAATCAAAATGAGGATTTACATTTTGATGATGATTTAATCGAAGAAATCGCAAAGGACGTTGATAAAATATATTACACACCAGCAGAAAAAACTGCACAAGTTGAAGATTTTACCGACACATTTGAAGAAACTTTGACTGAAAACGACTTGGATTTAATTGGAGAAATACCTTTTGAAACTGCAACAGAAGATGCAATCATCAGTGAAGATTTGGTACTAGAAAAGGATTTTGAAAACATTGTTGAAGAAGAACCTGTTATTGAAAATATACTAGAAGAGAACGGAGAAGAATTAGGCTTTGCACCTGAACAAATAGAAGAATTAAATGAAATCGAAGAAGCCAACACACTTCCTACGCTAGATGAAATGATTAAAGAATCTAATGAGCAAGAAGAATTACCTATATTGGAAGATGAATCTATAAACGAGGAATTTGTGGAGGAAGAACTTCCTTTATATGAAGACGAACCTTCTGAAGAATTACCAATATATGAAACTGAAGAAGTTACTGAACCAACAATTCAGTTTGCTCAAGGCGACACGGTAACACACCCTAAATATGGCACAGGTGTTGTTGAAAAGTTAATCAAATACGGCAATAAAACTCTTTGTTCAATTTCATTTGAAGAAGTTGGTCGAAGACTTTTAGACCCATCTATTTCTGAATTACAAAAAGTTATCTAAGATTTTGTGCGCCTTTTAAATATACGAACTTAGGAGTAAACTTGTCATCACAATTCACGACAACAAGAACTCTCAAACATTTTTGCAATGAATTTGGCACATCAAGTTCGTGATAACACATCATAGCAACATTATCCCAACCTAAATCGACCCTTGCAAACTTTGCAGGAAATTCAGCATTTAAATCGTTTGTCAAAGTAAAAATAACATGCGATATATCATTTTTATGAATATTATTTTGTAAAACTAACTCATTTAATAACTCTAAAGTTGCTAATTTAATTGCATCTTTAGTGTTTTTATCAACAGTAATTGCGCCTCTAATACCTTTAATCATTTTTTTAACCCATTATACCAATCACGAGCAAGCATTTCACCTTTGCCTTCAGGCTTAACTCTTACAAGCAAAAGACAATCTTTTCCACAACCAAAAATAACGCCCTCTTTCGTTGCTCGAACGAGTTCACCAGAACAACCACACTCATCAAGAACTTTACTTTCTAACACTTTTACCATTTTATCGTTGTAAATAAAATACGCAGACGGTGATTTATAAACCCCTCTAATTAAATTGTGAATGTCACTCGCTGATTTTGACCAATCGATTTTGGTTTCTTCTTTATTTAATTTGGCTGCAATACAAACGCCATCTTCGCATTGAGGAGTTGGTGTCAATTCATTATTATATAATCCAATCAAGGTTTTTTTAAGTAACTCAGGTGAATTTTCGCTAATTCTTATATAGAGATCTTCACAAGTCATATCGTTTGGAATATCAATTTTCTCTTTCAGACAAATATCGCCACAATCCAAACCTAATTCAGTAATCATAGTGCAAATACCTGTTTCTTTATCGCCATTGATAATTGCACGTTGAATAGGGTTTGCACCTCTGTATCTAGGTAAAAGTGATGCGTGAAGATTTATGGTTTCAAACTTTGGAATATCCAAAACTTCTTGAGATAAAATTTGGCCAAATGCAAATGTTACAAAAAAATCTGGTTCAAGTTTTTTTAATTCTTCTATTACATCTAGCTCTTTTCTTAAAGAAACTGGTTGAAATACAGGTAAATTGTGCTCTTTTGCAAACTTTTTAATACAAGATTCTGAAAGTTTTTGGCCACGACCAACTGGTTTGTCAGGTTGCGTAACAACAGCAACGACATCAATCTCATCAGAATTGTACAAAAACTCTAATGACTTCAATGCGATATATGGAGTTCCAAAAAATACAACCTTTATTGCCATTCTACCTACTCTTCCGTAATCAATTTATCAAGATCAATTGGTGGTAAATTATATTTCTTTAAGACTTCGTCCGTTTCAAATCTATTCAAACAATGGTCAATAAATAGCACTCCATTTAAGTGATCAAACTCGTGTTGAATTGCTCTTGCTAAAAGTGAACCGTCTTTTGCTTCTAGTGTAAATGGTCTGCCGTGAGAATCCAACGCTTTCACCATTACATCACTATAACGTTTTACATCTGTATATGCCTGAGGGAAACTCAAACAACCCTCATTACTAACAATAGAACCTGATTTTTTGATAATTTTAGGGTTAACAAAAACGATAGGATTAAGCGGTTCTTTGTCAGAAGAAACATCAATAACAAATACTCTATAATTAACACCGATTTGTGGAGCAGCAAGCCCAACACCGTTTTGTGCATACATAGTATCTAATAAATCAGAAATCAAATCTGATATTTTTCTTGAAATCTTGTGTACTTCCTTTGACGGTTCTCTTAATGTCTTTTCCCCGTATTGTAAAACTTTTCTAATCGCCATAATTACCTCTTATTCAATTATACACGATAACTTAAGTTTTGCAAATAAATTGAGGATTAGTAATCCATTACCCAGCCATTATCAAATATACGACCGCCACAATAGTCCCCTATCCAAAAAGAATTAGAATCTTCACTAGAAGACAAACAGGAAGTACTAATACCATCAGAGGACCAATGAGATCCATAAGAATCCGCCCAAAGTTGCGAACCAGGGAAAATCAAATCCCCATTATATAAAAGAACTACCGAAAACAAATCATAACCAAGTCGATTTGGTTTTTTATCCCCATTGACATCTATTTCAATACCACCAATAAAAAAAGAATTTCCTGAACGAATACCTAATTCATGAAAAGTATATGTAATACCACTAGGAGTATAAATTTTTAAACGGTTTAAGCGTCTAAATTCAGGGTCTGGAGTTTCCCCTAGGAAATTTTTATACTCGGCACTAAAACATGAATTATTTTGAGGATCACCTGTAGGTTCACAAAATTTTGAAATTTTCATATATTTTTTTAGTTCTGATACAAATGGTTTTACATCAAAATCAGAATGGAAATAACCATCTATGGGTATATTGTTCATTAATACCGTATCACGCATATCCTCAACTTCATCATCTGCCATTGCGAGGGCAAATGCCTGCTGAAGTTGCGAATAACCTTTTTGCAATTGGGTTACATAAACTTTCTTTTGATAATTAGATACTAAATTAGGGACTGTCAAAATAGCAACCACACCAATAATACCCAAAGTAATCAATACTTCAGCCAAAGTGAATGCAACTTTTCGTTTATTAATGAATTTATTCAAATTCCCCATAAAATTTCCGTAATATTAAACCGTAACTTCTGCCAAGGTTTCCAAATATTTAACCGCATAAACTGCAGCGACAGCACCATCAGATGCCGCTGTGATAACTTGTCTCAACGGAGTATGACGAACGTCCCCGACAGCATAAACACCATCAACAGAAGTTTTCATGGTTTCATCCGTAAATATAAAGCCACCTTTATCCTGTTCAATTTGACCGTTTATAAAATCTATATTTGGAGTTATGCCAATATATGGGAATACACCATTTACAGCTAAATCAGTCAAATTATGTGTTTTAACATTTTCTAAAACAACAGTATTAACTAAATCATCACCTTTAATTTCTTTTACAACACTATCCCAAACGAATTCAATTTTTTCATTTTTGAAAGCGCGTTCTTGAACAATTTTATCTGCTCTTAAAGCATCTCTACGATGAACAATATAAACTTTAGATGCAAATCTTGTTAAATACATTGCTTCTTCAACAGCAGAATTACCGCCACCAATTACTGCAACAACTTTATCTCTATAAAAAGCGCCATCACAAACCGCGCAATAACTAACTCCACGACCTACAAACTCTTTTTCCCCAGGTACATTAAGTTTCATAGGTTGCGCACCTGTTGCAATAATCACAGTTTTTGCTTCAAAAGTATTTTCATTAGTTTTAATAACTTTTGGATTTGATACCAAATCAATTGATTCAATTTCTTGCATTGGAAATTTATTAACACCGAATTTATCAGCATGTTCTTCAAATTTTTCCATTAAATCGTATCCGCCAATAGCAGAAAATCCTGGATAATTTTCCAATTCAAGATAATTTGATGGCTGTCCACCCAACATATTCGTATCAATGATAGCAGTTGAAACGGCACCACGAGATGCATAAATTCCTGCCGCCAAACCAGCTGGTCCACCACCTAAAATTATAGTATCAAATAACATTATTACTCTCCTATACTCATACCCGCAATCTTTTCCCCCTTAAGTCTATAAGTAGCAGTTGCGGTTTTTATCACCGTGTTATCAACATTTGATAATGTTTCCAAAACAATTATATTTGTACCTTCAAACTCATCTTTACTAATTGTAATCTCGACAATATCAGTTAATATTTTACCATCAAAATTTCCTTTTGTAGAAAATTTTACAACATTATTGTTAACAAAATCAACATTTACAGAAGAAATCGCTCCTGAAAATGGATTTTTTAAAGTAATGACGTCGCCTTTTTGGTATAAGTTCCATATATCATTATTTTTAGTTTTAAAATTACCGTGGGAATCCGTATCTATTAAAACTGAAGAAACACGCCAAGTACCAAAGAAATCGACAGGAACTTCGTATTCAATTCCACCCTTAAGCGTTTCGGCAAAAACGACCACCGAAGATAACAGAAGAAAAAGTAATACTAATAACTTCTTCATATTATTACATCCAAACCTAAATGCCCAGAATTTTTAACAAACTTTTCAACATACATATTTGGCACATAAAAATCTATTGTTGAACCATACCTATGATAGCTTGACTTGGCAAGTCTGCGAGCCGCAGAAGCAACACGCGCATAATCATTAATGTGAGAAGTCGCCAAATTAACTGTAATAACTTGTTTGTTATTTATAGGATTTATTCTCGTCATAGACTAAATATATAAAAAATTTTGCTTTTTGTCAAAATTATTGTAACTTTTCTTTGAGATAATCTGCAGACCCCTCGTAGCCGACTCTTCCCATCATAGCATATGTGTAATTCCTAGCATTTTCAACAGCAGGTTGGTTAAAAGCATCAACATTGTATAACTCAGCGGTTATAGCAGTTTGGACTTCAAATAAATACAACAATTGTGCCAAATAATACGCATTGATTTTTGGAATAGATATTGTAAGAGTGGGTTTTCCAAAATCATTTAATACAACTTTACTAGAATTCATTTCGGCATTTAATAAATCTTTTACAGATTTTCCACCTAAATACCCAACACCTGTATATTCAAATATTTTTGGAATATGAAGTTCACTATCAAACTCATCTACCGTAATAAAATTAATAAGTTTATCATTCGGTCCTTCATAATAAAGTTGCATTTGAGAATATTGATCAGTTGCGCCAATTGCTTTTAATGGGGTCAAACCACAGTTAATATTTTCACCCAATCTGTTAACTTGTTTACCCAAAGATTCCGCCCAAAGTTGAACAAACCAATCTGCGACATACTTCAATCTGCTTGAATAAGGCATTATAACGGTAATATTTCTACTTTTTTTAATATCAAAAAGGTAGTGCAATAAAGCATTTTGTGCTGCAATATTTTTATTGATATCAGGATTTTTTAACAATGCATCAATATCCCTAATCCCACGAATAATCTCGTCTATATCAATTCCTAGCAAGGCAAACGGCAAAAGCCCAACGGCAGTAAATACAGAATATCTACCAGAAACATCATCCGGGACAACAAATGTTTTATAGCCTTCATGATCTGCTATTTGTCTTAATACACCAGCATGTTTATCGGTCGTTGCAATAATATTTTTTCTATAATCATCACCCAATAACTTATACATTCGATCTTTAATAATCATAAATTGAGCCATTGTTTCAGTTGTATCACCCGATTTAGTAATAACATTTACCAAAGTCTTGCTTAAATCCAAAACTTCCAACAAACCAGAAATTTCATCAGGGACAATATTATCTAAAAAGAAAATCCTAGGGTAATTATTACGTTTATCTTTTGACAAAAAATTCCAATACGGTTTTAACAATGCTTCTGTCACTGCTAACCCACCAAGTGCAGAACCACCAATCCCTAGAACTAAAATATTATCAAAACGATTTTCAACTAATGCAGCATATTCTTTTACATACCAAACAGTTTCATCACTATAACCAGAATTCATCCACTGCAAATATTTACCTTGCATGTCTTTTTGCACATACAAATTTTCAACAATACCAGATATTAAATCCTTGTAATTATTGAACTCCTCTTGAATATTTAAACCGTTTCCCTCTCCTATAACGGCTGAATCTGCATATTTATAATTAAATTTTAACATAGCGCAATCACGATTGTATAATGAAAAATTTTAAAAAGCAAACAAAACTCAACAAACATTTTATGATATAATTAAAACAAAAAGGAGTATAAGTATGAAAGCAATAATTTTAGCAGCAGGTAAAGGAACAAGAATGAAATCGGAAACTCCAAAAGTCTTGCATAAAATTATGAATAAAACCTTATTAGGTTATGTTTTAGATAATGTTAATGCTGAAGAATCTTTTGTTATTGTAGGGCACCACGCTGAAGAAGTCGAAACTTTTGTAAAAGATAACTATAATAACGCACAAACCGTTTTACAAGAACCACAACTTGGAACAGGTCATGCTGTATCAATGGCTTGCCCTTATCTAGAAAATTATGACGGTGAAGTAATAATCCTTTGTGGGGATACTCCTTTGATAAGAAAAGAAACACTTAACGAATTTGTAAAATACCACAAAGAAAATAATTCTGATATAACCGTTATGAGTACAATTTTTGATAACCCAACAAACTACGGCAGAATTGTTAGAGAAGAAGATAATTCATTAAAATGTATTGTTGAAGAAAAAGATGCAAACGCAGAACAAAAAAATATAAAAGAGGTAAACGCAGGTATTTATTGCCTAAATTGGTCTAAAGTAAAAAATGCTTTTTCTCAATTAAAAACAAACAACGCGCAAGGAGAATACTATTTAACAGACATTATTGAATGGGGTAAAGCCCAAAACTTAAATGTAAATGCTTACGTTATGCAAAATAACGAAGAAATTTACGGTATAAACTCAAGAACAAACCTTGCCGAAGCAACTAAAATAATGAATACAAGAAAATTAAACGAATTAATGATAAACGGAGTTACAATAGTTGATCCCGCTAGCACTTGGATTAGCGAAGATACACAAATCGGATCCGATACAATAATTTACCCTTCTACATACATTGAAGGTAAAAATACAATAGGCAACAAATGTCAAATCGGACCTTTTGCACATTTAAGAGGAAATGTTAAAATAGCTGATAACGTTAAAATTGGAAATTTCGTGGAAGTAAAAAATTCTGTTATTGATTCAAATACAAATGCAGGACACTTGAGTTACATTGGCGACAGCAATATAGGAAACAATGTAAATATTGGTGCTGGTACAATTACCGCAAACTATAACCCAATAACTAAAACAAAATCAAAAACAGTATTAGAAAACCACGTTAAAACAGGTTCAAACTCTGTATTAGTCGCTCCTGTTACAATAGCAGAAGGAACAAATATCGGGGCTGGCTCTGTTATTTCAAAAGACATCAAAGAAACTTGGGCTTTAGCAATAACACGTGCTCCACTAAAAGTTATTTCGAATTGGGTTAAAAATGTCAAACACTAAAGAAATTCGTTGGACTATGTTTATCGTTACCATAATCGGTAACTTTATAGCAATGCTAGATTCAACAACAGTAAATTTAGCATTATATCCAATGTCTAGAGACTTAGGAGTAACATTATCTCAAGTCCAATGGGTAATGCTTGCATATATGCTTGTACTAACCGTATTTTTACCTTTTTTCGGGAAACTTGGTGATATTTTACCCAAAAATAAACTATACTCAATAGGTTTTATAACATTTGCAATTGGAGGTTTGGCAAGTTTTTTAGCACCAAACTTTACTATATTAATTTCTGCAAGATGCATTGAAGCACTCGGGGCTTCAGTAATGCTTTCAAATGCACAAGCAATCATAGCAACCATTTTTAAGAACGCACGCAGAGGAAAGGCTCTCGGACTAAACGGTTGTGTTATCGCACTCGGTGGGATGCTTGGACCAGCAGTAGGCGGAATATTAATCAATAACTTCGGATGGCAAAGCGTTTTCACACCTTGCATCCCTATAGCATTGCTTGGTGCTTACTTAGCCTGGAAACTACTTCCATCTCACTATACAAAACAAAAATCCTTCAAATTTGACTATAAAGGATTTTTCTTCTTCACCGTGTGTTTGTTCGCATTACTAATAGCAATATCACAAGGCTACCATTGGGGTTGGACATCATTAAAAATAGTCTTTTTAGGTGTCGTATCTTTAGTTTTCGGAGCAATGTTTTATATCAGAGATAAACGAATTAAATACCCTTTAATTGACTTTTCTATGTTTAAAATAAGACCATTTACCTTTGGAAACTTGGCCGTATTAACTTCTTATATGGCAATGTTCACTAATAGCGTACTCCTACCATTTTACCTAATGGAAATATTACATTTTGATGCTTTCAAATCAGGGTTATTGATCTTACCATATTCCCTAACATTGATAGTTACAGCACCAATAAGCGGTTATATGGCTGGGAAATATGGAAGCCGATTCCTAACTCTTATAGGCCCTTGCGTATTCATGACATCATTACTTATATTCTCAACATTTAGTACAACAACACCAATCTGGGAAATTATTCTGGCATCAGGGATTTTAGGAATAGGTAATGGCCTTTTCCAATCACCATCAAATAATGCAATAATGACAAGTGTCCAAAAAAAAGATTTGGGAATTGCTAGCGGAATTTTAGCACTATCAAGAAATATGGGACACATCTTAGGAATCGCAATAACAATAACTCTTTTCGAAGAATTTAAAAATATTTTTGTTAAAACACAAGAATACACTGAAGCATTTTTAAATTCCTACCATTTAACAATGGGATTTGGCATTCTATTTGGAATTATATGCCTAACTCTCGCTTACATTGCATACAAACCTAAAAGAATATAATTTCTTGCAATTATATTATCAGCGTTTTAAAATATAAGTGTACAATTTACACCAGCAAGGAAGTTAAAATGACAACAGATAAAAACATAAGAAATATAGCAATTATCGCACACGTTGACCACGGTAAAACTACATTAGTTGACTGCTTATTAAAACAAGCAGGAGTGTTCCGTGATAATCAACATATGGAAGAACGCGTTTTAGATAATAATGATTTAGAAAGAGAACGTGGTATCACAATTCTATCAAAAAATATTTCAGTTAATTATAAAGGCTGTAAAATCAATGTTATCGACACCCCTGGACACGCAGATTTTGGGGGTGAAGTTGAACGTGTATTAGGTATGGTTGACGGTGCATTATTAATTGTAGATGCTGCAGAAGGCCCAATGCCACAAACAAGATTTGTATTATCAAAAGCATTAGAACTAGGTTTAAAAATAATTGTTGTTGTGAACAAAATTGATAAGCCAGCAGCAGAACCATTAACTGCATTAGACAAAGTATTTGATTTATTTACAGAATTAACAGATAGAGAAGATTTGTTAGACTTTCCATTTATATTTGCAAGTAGTTTAAATGGTTTCGCAATCAAAGAATTAGATGATGAAAGAGTTGATATGGTTCCATTATTTGACTGTATAATGGAAAACATCAAAGAACCGGAAGGCGACGAAAATTTGCCATTACAATTCAGAGCAACTTCATTAGATTATAATGAATACGTTGGCAGAATTGTTATCGGTAGAGTTGCAAACGGCAAAATACATTCTCAAGAACAAGTTTGCGTAATCCACGCTGATGGAAGCCAAGAAAAAGGTAAAATTACAAAATTATTCGGATTTAAAGATTTAGGCAGAGTTGAAATAGAAGAAGCATCTGCAGGTGATATCGTAGGGATTGCTGGATTTTCTGAAATTCAAATAGGTGAAAGCATTTGCGACTTAAATAATCCAAATCCATTACCACTAATTAAAGTTGACGAACCAACTTTGCAAATGAATTTTTCTGTAAACGATAGCCCATTTGCTGGAACAGAAGGTAAGTTTGTAACATCAAGACAATTAAGAAAAAGACTTTATAACGAACTTGAAAAAAATGTTAGTTTAAGAGTTGAAGATACCGATTCGACTGACGTATTTAAAGTATCTGGACGTGGCGAATTACACTTGGGTATATTAATAGAAACAATGAGACGTGAAGGTTATGAATTTGCAGTATCAAAACCCGAAGTTATTTATAAAGAGGTAGACGGTATTCAAAACGAACCATACGAAAACTTGATTGTTGATGTTCCAGAAGAATACGCTGGAAGTTGCATTGAGAAATTATCTAGCCGTAAAGGTGAAATGAAAGAAATGAATAATGCAAAAGGCAGAACAACAATGACATTCCATATCCCCGCAAGAGGACTTATAGGCTTCAGAAGTGAATTTATAAGAATGACTCGTGGAGAAGGCATAATGTATCATACATTCTTAGAATACAGACCTTTTGCAGGTGATATTCCTAGACAAAGAAGTGGTTCCATTATCGCTCACGAACAAGGAGAAGCAATTCCATATGCTCTTGCTCAATATGAAGATCGTGGAGTTTTCTTCATAACACCTAAAACTAAAGTTTATAGAGGTATGATTATTGGTGAATGTAACAAACCTCAAGATATTGTCGTAAATATTTGTAAAACTAAAAAATTAACAAATATGCGTAGTTCAACTGCAGACGTGATGGTAACATTACAAGCGCACAGAACAATGGCTTTAGAAGAATGTTTAGAATATATTTCTGATGATGAACTTGTAGAAATTACACCAGAAAACGTTAGAATAAGAAAAGCCGATTTAACAAGAAAAATTTATAACTAAGAAAAAGGGAACGGAAACGTTCCCTTCAAAATGTGGTTTAAAATTATTTCAATAAATTATTGTATAATTCCAAATATTCTTTAGCGCTTAAATCCCAAGAAAAATCTTTTGCCATAGCAGATTTTCTCATCGCATTAAATGTAGGCTTATCGTGGAATACTTTTAAAGCACAATCAATAGCACCCACCATATCCCAACTATCATACCGCCAGAATTTAAATCCTGTTGAATCATTAAGCGGATATCCGACAACCGTATCTTCTAACCCACCAGTAGCCCTCACAATAGGTAAAGACCCATAGTGCATTGCAATAAGTTGACTTAAGCCACAAGGTTCAAAAGCAGACGGCATTAAAAAGAAATCACTACCCGCATAAATCAGGTTGGCCAATGTAGCGTGATAACCTATATAAGCGCGCACATTTGAAGTATTATTAGATAACCAAATGAAAAGATTTTCATAATCACTATTACCGTTCCCTAAGAATACGAAATCAGCAGGAGTATTTTTAATAACATCTTCTGCATAACGGATTAAATCAATACCTTTTTGTTCTACAAGTCTTGAAATTAAGGCAATCAATGGCCTATCAGGATTATATTCCAATCCGAAATATTCACAAACAGCCTTTTTGTTTTCAGATTTATTTTCAAAATTCTTAATTGAATAATTTTTTACGAGACTCTTATCTGTTTTAGGATTAAATACGGAATAATCAATCCCATTAACGATACCAACCAATTTATGCTGATTCATACGCAAGGTATAATCCATACCTTCACCATATTCACCAGTTAAAATTTCTTTTGAATAATTAGGAGAAACTGCAATAATTTTATCTGAATAATTTATTGCACCTTTCATCCAATTAACTCTGCCAAAATGTTCAACACCGTGTTCATTATATACGATATCTTTACGCATATTAGCAAAATCCAATACATCTTCAAACCAAACACCTTGATATGCTAAATTATGGATTTGGAAGACTGTTTTTGCATCTTTCCAAAAATCATCATACCTATAATTACTATGAATATACACCGGAATCATAGCGGTATGCCAATCATTTGCATGAATAATATCTGCTTTAAAATTTAAAGCCTTTGCATATTCCAAAACCGCCAATGAAAACGCAATATATCTTTCATGTTCATAAGTTGGGTCCAAATATTTTGGATAAACTTCTTTGAAACAAGAAAAATACCAATCATTATGAACAAAGAATACATTAATATTAGTATCTGGTAATTTGCAAGTAAATAATCTAAACTTATGCCCCTTGTTACCAAAAGTAAGCCACATTTCAGAATTTTCAAGTTCTTTAATTCCATATTTCTCGACATCAATCAATCCATGCAAAGGAGTAAATATAGCAATTTCAGAACTATCTTCAAGACATTTTGGCAAACTACCAACGACATCTGCTAAACCACCCGCTTTTGAAAACGGTGCTACTTCTGCTGCTGCAAATAAAATTTTCATTAAGCATCTCCTTCTTGATCGCTTAGAATTTCCTCGTGAACCTCGACAATAGTATCTAACACTTCACTATTAGAATCTTCAGGAATATCCGTTTCAGAAGATGCCACAATATAATGTTCTGGTTCAATATCAAATTCAAAATTAATACCATATTTATTAGCAATATAATGGGCTTGATTCAAACAAATTTGAGCTTTTTGTAATTCTCCAACAGACATCATAACTTTAAATAAATTATATTTGAATAATAAAAGCATATAATCACTTGCTTTACCATATTTATCCATCGTGATAATTGAATTTTGCAACATACCGTACGCTACATCAAATTTTCTTTGACGAATATTCATATCACTCAACAAATACCAAGCAACGCGTTCGAGAAGAACCATACCTTGATATTTAACTGTTTTAATAATCTTATAAATAATAGATGATGCTTTTTGATATGAACCAATAAGAACATAAGCATAACCAATTAATAAATCACAGAATACTTCAAGTTGCCTTACCATACCCTTGTTTGCGACTAATTTTGCACGATAAACAATTTCGGCAAAGTGTTCTGGAGAATCAACCGAAGCAGAAAATGCATCTAATAAGTGATAAACAATTTGAGAGAATACATCCTCACCTAACATTGATTCATCTAATTCGATTTTCTGACCAAATAAGAAATCTTGAAGTTTAATAAAAATATCATATGATTTTGGAATAAAATCAATACTAGAATATGCAACTGTTAAGAAATCAGTAACATTGCCTTTTAATTGAATAACATTGGCAATCGCAACATATCCAACACAATTTTTAATCATTTCTCTAAAACGAGATTCTGAAACATAATCTGGACGAATATTATTAATGTTACTACTATCAATAACATTCAAAACTCTATAACCAATATCTATACACTCTTCCATCGCCCCAATATTAAATAGAATTTCAACGTGAATCAATGACATTAACAAAAAATACACATTAAAATTAGCATCGGATGGGTTGATAGAAGCATTTGGAATTAAAGATAAAACTTTGTGAGTTAACGCTAATGCTTGGTTGTAATTAAATGATAATAACGCACCATTAATCATCTTATTACACAACTCAACCATATCATCAACTTTAGGTGATTTTTCAAGGTTACGGAGAGTAACTTCTGCGATATCATCAACCGTATTTGGAACATAATCGTATAGGTTATGAGCAATATTTTCATACAATGCGTGCTTATATTCTTCAATGTGTCCATCTTTTAATTCCAAAACTTCAGGGGTTTCAAGAAGTTTCAAAATTTCCACTGTACAATTTAAATAAGAAGCAAAATCGCCTAAATGCAAGTTAACGCTTGCCAATTTTTCCCATTCTAAAAATGCATTACCTTCTTCACCGAGCAAAGTATACAAGTATGATTTAACAGGACTTGGCATATCATCAACAAAAACTTTTGAAAATAATTCTGTCGCAATTTTCTTCAAATCAACCTTGCTTATAACTTCTAATAAGTTTTCTCTTAACAAGTTATAGTTAGGGAAATACATACAGTTATTGTAGAAATAAATATAACCCATATCAGACAACTTGGTCATAATTTCTTCAGAATTTTCAAATCCTAAACTTTCGACCGTATTCATATCTATACGAGTGCCTAATAATACTACTGAAGTTAAGAACTTCATAGCCGGCAAATCATCTTTTAATAAGTTAATACGACGTTTTAATAACTTGCTTAAATTTGATGGAATAATAATTGTTTTAGGATTAACCATTTGAATACCTTTTTCGGTAAATTCATAAACCCCAGATTCCAACAAGTATTGAATAGAAATATCAAGGAACAAAATACTTCCACAAGCATATTTCGCAATCCTATGGAAATAAAAGTCATCCATAATGTTTTTATAAAACTCTTTATTATCAGAAATAATTTTTTCAAATGGAGTTGGTTTAAGTGTAATTTCTGTATAATAAGGTTTTTCAAGCAAGAAGTGTGAGTCTTTGTGTAATGAGAAATCTTTATCATAAGAAATTAAATAACTAACTTTCAATTCTTCAAAATGTTCAAATAAGAATTTTAAAACATCATAAGAACTTGCATCAATCTTATCGAAGTTTTCAATAAATATAAGAGTATTCGGAATAACATTCAATAATGTTAGGAATATATCAAAATACTCATTTCTTGTATCTATAATATCTTTAACTTCTTTATCAGTTAAAGTAATCAAATCCTTAATCATATCTTTTGGATCCACAGATTTGAAAGCTGAAAAATCGTTTGAATTGAATAATTGTTGAGAAACCGTATATTCAAAAATAGCAGAAACTAAATCCCTAAAGAATGCATACGGAGTGTATTTCATTTCATCATAACAAGTAATTGTAATAATATTGTTATAAATTTTCAATTGTTCAATTTCATTTATTATTTTCAATGAATAAGGAACATACATTGGCGCTGTCTTGATACCAACAATACCAAGTGGCACTGATTGCATCTTATTAACAATATGATAAAATACGTCAATATTTTCAGTTCTGATGAAGTCACAATTTATTTTACTAAAATTGATACTCTCAAGATCATAAATTGCATCTGGATCATAAGGTTTTTCGACTTTAGCAAGCACTTCACCATCTAATTTATCTTGTTCTATCAACAAATTCTGAACGAAGTTTGGAACTTTAATAGAATGATCTTCTTCATCCATAAACCATTCATCATTGATGATAATTTGATCTTTCAAATCCATTTCATAAAACATAGTCATTACACCATTAACCATAACCGAATTTAATGGTGTAAATTTATAATCATTATTCAACGCATCAAAGATGTTTGTATCCGTAATAATTTGGAAAGCCGATAAAACCCTCTTTATTTTATCATTGCCTCGTTCTTGGATCATATTAATATTAAGACCCATTTTATAATCATACGGATCACTATTTATGGTTCTTTTCATAAGCCCTAAATTACAACGAATCGAAGCATCTTTTCTGTGAACCAATTTACAATTTAAACGAGCGATTTTGTTCAATAAATCAATAACAGTTTCAACCGCAGTATTGATAGAACCAGTAAAAGAATAGTCTTTGTTAAAGCGTATAACATAGGTGTTATCGATAATCTGACGTCTTAACCCTAATTCTTTTGCCGTTTCAAGAAAAATCCTATCTAAATTAACTTTAAATTTGTTAAAGGCTTTAGCTGAACCAACCAAAGATTTCATTTCAGACATATTAGGGAAATCAACAGTTAATAAAACAAAATCATCAGTATTTGATTCATTTAAAATAACACTTTTTTCCAAAGAAAATTTACATTTAGAACACAATTCATTGGCGGTAGGATTAATTTTACCGCAATTATTACATTTAGTGACCATAACATAACCACACTTCCTGCAAGTGTTACCCTCGTTGATTGTCTTACATTTTGGACAAACTACTTTAAGCACCTTCTTACAGTTAGGGCAAGTTATAGCACTATCATCAATCTCTAAACCACACTTTGGACATTCCATATTAAGAATTGTATCACAAAACTTAATATAAAACAAGAACTGTTACAAACTTTCCTACAATCAAAATTTATGTTAGAATAAAAGCGGTGAGGATATGAGTATAATTAGTGACGATAGTAATCTTATTGCTAAATCTTTTATAAAGCAAAATTCAGAAATAAAACCTGAGGAAATCGAATACGATAGAAATTTCGAAAACAACATTCGACCAAAAAGTTTTGATAGTTATATTGGACAAACAGCAATAAAAGAAACATTAAAAATATCAATTGAAGCGGCAAAGAGAAGAGAATTGCCACTAGACCATTTGCTTTTTTATGGTCCTCCTGGACTTGGGAAAACCACTTTATCAGGAGTTATCGCGCAACAAATGGGTGTTGAAATAAAAATTACATCTGCGCCTGCACTTGAAAGACCTCGTGATATTATCGGGATATTAATGAGCCTAAAAGGCGGAGAAATTTTATTTATAGATGAAATTCACCGTTTAAATAAGGTTGCCGAAGAAATTTTATATCCAGCAATGGAAGATTTTGTTTTAGACATGACAACAGGCAAGAATCAAACCGTGAAAACGATGCGAATTCCTTTGCCCAAATTTACGTTAATCGGGGCTACAACAAAAGCAGGAGCACTTTCTGGGCCTTTAAGAGATAGATTTGGAATAGTTCATCGATTAGAGTTTTACACAGAAGATGAATTAAAACATGTTATTAAAAGAACAGCATCTATTTTAGAAATAAATATTGATGAAGAAGGAGCAAAAGCAATTGCAAGACGCTCAAGAGGAACTCCAAGAATTGCGAACCGCTTAGTGAAACGCGTTAGCGATTATGCAATAGTAAAACATGACGGGAAAATAACAAAAGATGTTGCAAATAAGGCTTTAGACAAATTGAATATTGATGAATTAGGATTAGATTCCACAGACAGAGCATTACTAAAATTAATAATCGAAAAATACAATGGTGGTCCTGTGGGAATAGAAACAATCGCAGCAGCAATAGGAGAAGACGCAAGAACTATTGAAGATATTTGTGAACCATTTTTACTACAAGTTGGATTTTTGCAACGCACACCTAGGGGCAGAAAAGTTACACCAGAGGCTTGTAAACATTTAGGGTACAATATAATTCCAGAACAAAGAGGTTTGTTTTAAGATATTTTTACAATTAGCACTATATTACTAAATGTGCTAAAGTGATATGGGAGGTATGATATGGAAACAATGTTAACAATAATCACAACTACACATAACTTATATGAAAGACAACAAGTTGATAGTTTTAAATTATTTATAGAGTTACTAAAATTACAAACATTAAAAGGTATTGAACATTTAGTAATAGATAACAATTCTACAGATGGCACAAAAGAATTATTGCAAGGCTATAAAGAACAAGGATTATTGGATTTCTATTCTGAAGCAGATGAAGGCAAGTTTTATGCTTGCAACAAAGGTATTGAAAAAGCAAAAGGTAAATACATATCATTTATGACATCAGATGACTTCTACCACGATATTATGGGACTTGAAGCAATGATTAATGCAATTGACCTAAACAAAGTTGATTATTCATACTCACCATCTTATTGTATGCACCCTCAAGGGTTTACATTCTTATATGTTCCATCAATTCACAATGTTTTCCAAGTAATGCCTGGCCCTAGACAATGCATGATTTATAAAAAATCACTTTTAAAAGAACTAAAAGGCTTTGATACTCAATTTAAATATATGGCTGATTATGATTTGATGGTAAGAATCATGATGGAAGACAAATATCAAGGTATTTTTGTTAATAGAAACTACACTACATATAAACTCGGCAGAAGTATTGCTGAAAATGAAATGGCAAGCAGAGAAGAAGCTAAAAAAGTATTCGTTAAGAATTATGGCAAATTGTACACATTCAACGACGAATTATTAGAAACTATGGTTAATACATCAGAATTTCCTCAAGAATTACTTGAAAAATTATCAATATATTTTCCAGCAGAAGAAAAACAGTTATTTTTAGAAAGATGCGAACAAATGCATCAGATAAGATTAAATGCAATTAAACAACAACAACAACAATAAATTAATAGAAGGGATATGAAATGGCACAACAAAGAATAGCGGTAATAGGTTGCGGATTATGGGGAAGAAATATTGTAAGAAATTTCTATAACCTTAATGTACTTGAAATCGTTTGTGATTTAGATGATGACAATATTGCAAAAGTTAAGGAAATGTATCCAAACCTTAAAGTTACAAAAGATTTCAATGAAATCATAAACAATCCTGAAATCACTGCAGTAGCAGTAGTTACACCTAGCCATACTCACTACAAAATAGTTAAAGCAATGCTAGAAGCAGGTAAAAATGTTTACGTTGAAAAACCGATTTCAACAGTTGCACAAGAAGCTAAAGATTTAAAAGATTTAGCAGATAGCAAAGGTTTAGTTTTAATGGTTGGTCACTTATTATTGTATCACCCAGCGGTAAACCGTTTAAAAATGTTAATCGAAGAAGGTGCATTAGGCAGAATTGCTTACGCACAAAGCGATCGTCTTAATGTAAACTATTTTAAAAATGATAGAAGTGTAATGTGGGATTTAGCGCCACACGACGTATCAATGATGAGTTATGTCATAGGTAAAGAACCTGTTAGAGTAATTTCTGCTCTTGGTAGTTCAACTGATAACAACGATATTATGGATATCACACATTTAGGTATAGAATTTGAAGACGGAATTATCGGTCATATTAGCGATAGTTGGATTACACCTAAAAAACATGTCCAATTATTAGTGAGAGGAACTAAAGCAACTGCTATTTTAGATGACACATTACCTGAACATAAAATAACAGTTTTCGATAATTTTAGCGCAAGCACTAAAAATATCGACGTTGATTACTTAGAAATTGAACCTCTAAAATTAGAATGCCAGCACTTTATCAGTTGTTGTGAAACTGGCAAAAAAGCCCGTTCTGACGGTGATAACGGTTTTATGGTAACAAAAGTTTTAGAAGAGGCAGAAAAAATTATGTTAGGAGAAAGAGCGAAAAAACTTGACAAAGTTGATTTTGGACTTTCTAGAGTTAAACAACATTTATAAGGAGAAGAAATGGCTAATTTTATATCAATTTTCAGAATATTTGTTGCTTTTTTTGCAATATACTTATTATTTATACAAACAACATGGGCATACATCCTTGCGTTTGTATTGACTGTGATCGCTTTTATATTAGATGGTGTTGACGGATATGTTGCTAGAAAATTCAACGAAGCATCTCAACTTGGCTCTGTATTAGATATTATGGGAGATAGAATTGTAGAAGCAATATATTGGATTGTTTTTGCTGTTTTAGGTTGGCTGAATCCAATATTCCCAATTATTTGTGTAACAAGAGCATTCACAACAGATAGTTTGAGAAGCGTTGCATTAGCACAAGGATACACTGCTTTTGGTGAAAGTTCTATGCAATCAAGCAAATTAGGTAAATTTATTTGCGCTTCTAAATTTATGAGAATAAGTTACGCTGTAGCAAAAGTTGTTGCATTTATTCTAATAATAGTTGCACATACACCAGGAATTGAAATATACCCAGTAGCAACAACAATAAACACAATTGCAATTGTTTCTGCTTGGCTTGCAATTATATTCTGTGTGGTTAGAGGGCTACCTGTTGTAGTTGAAAGTAAAAAATTGTTCGAGAAAAAATAATGTTTAATATAGTATTATATGAGCCAGAAATACCACAAAACACAGGAAATATAGCAAGATTGTGTGCTTGTACAGATTGCCGATTATATTTAGTCGGTAAACTTGGTTTTTCAATGTCTAGCAAATATACTAAGCGTGCTGGATTAGATTATTGGGACAGTGTAGATGTGCAAAAAGTTAATACAATGGAAGAATTGTTTGAAGCAAACGAAGGTGCTACATTTTATTATCTGACTACAAAATCCAAAAAGTTATATACAGATATCAAATTTAAAGACGGTGATTTTTTAGTTTTTGGCCCAGAAACAAGGGGGTTACCAGATATTTATGTTAAAGATGAAAATGCAATAACTATCCCAATGAAAGAAGGCCAAAGAAGTTTGAATTTATCAAACTCTGTTGCCATAACTGTGTATGAAGGTATAAGACAAAATGGACTTTAAACTACCAATTAGGAAACAAAATTCCAATAAAGGTACTTTTGGAAAAGTTTTAAATATTGCTGGCTCTAGATACATGCCTGGAGCCGCATATTTATCTTCAATATCAGCATTAAAAATCGGTTGTGGATATTGTTTTTTATGTTCGTGTGAATCTGTTATAGAAACAGTTTCAAATCAAACACAAAATTTAGTTTTCGTACCAAGAAAAAATTTATTAAAACAATTAAAACTTTCTAATGTATTGGAAATTGGTTGCGGACTTTCAACTTCTATAAACGCAAAAAGAATATTTAAAGAAGCAATTAAAAACTCTAAAATTCCAACAATTATAGACGCAGATGGTCTAAACATATTATCTACAATAAAGGTTAAAAATTTACCTAAAGATTTAATACTAACACCACACCCAATGGAAGCCGCAAGGTTATTAAAGAAACCTTTAGATTACATACTTTCTAATTTGGAAGAGTGCGCAAAAGAAATTAGCAAAAAATATAATTGTATAACCGTTTTAAAAACACACCATACAATAATATGCTCAAAGGAGTTAAATATACATACAAACAATAGTGGAAATAGTGCACTTGCGAAAGCCGGCAGTGGTGATGTACTAACAGGTATGATAGCAGGGTTATTGGCACAAGGCATGGAACCATTTGAAGCATCAAAAACTGCCGTATATTTACACGGGAAATGTGGAGAATTAGCATCAAAAGATTTAACTGAATATTCTGTAATGGCAAACGACTTAATCAACTATATTCCAAAATCTATAATTGAGTCCACTTGCCCATAACAATTTTTTTATCCGCACCGGTGCAACAAGGCACGTTATTTGGAATATTATAATATGTACAGTATCCTAACAGTGCAAATGCCATAATTTCTTTAAAATTAGCAGATATGCCAAAATCATCTGAGGTTTTTAATTCAATGTGTTTTGGTAAATATGTTCTTAAAAACTTCATTAATGTTTTATTATACGCGCCACCACCACAAACTACAACTTGGTTTATATTGGTATTAGGGTATACAAATCTTTCATAAGCCAATGCTATTGTTTTTGCTGTTAAAGCAGTAAGAGTAGCAATAATATCCTCTTTATTTACAGGAGCAAATCTTAACGCATTATCTATATATTTAGGCGAAAAATATTCTCTTCCAGTTGTTTTTGGTGGTTCAATGAAATAATATTCATCTTGCAATAAGCAATCTAACCAAGAATCGCAAACTTTACCTTGAGATGCAATTTTCCCATCTTCATCAAATGGTAAGCCGTAAAACTTATTCATGCAATAATCAATTGCAATATTACCTAGACCAGTATCAAAGCCAAAAGTTTCACAATTATCACTCACTATAGTAACATTAGAAATTCCACCAATATTTTGTACCGCAGAATTTTTAAACCATTTTTCATCAGCGAAGCAAACCAGTGGTGCGCCTTGCCCACCATTAGCAATATCACTTTCTCTAAAATTAGAAATTGTTAAACAACCAGTTTCTTTTGCTATAACAGAACTTTCGCCTATTTGTAATGTGCTCTTTAAAGAAACTTCATCTATTTTTTCATCAAAAGGATAATGATAAATAGTTTGTCCATGACTTACAATAAAATCTGGTTTCCCAAACTCCGAAATAAGAGTATTCGCAGCATCAGCAAAGCATTTACCAACAGCAAAATTCATTTGACAAACATCTTTAACAGTAGCATCACCAGAAAACAATTGAAACAATTTAGATTTAATATGTGGCGGATACTTATAATTGATTGCAGAAATAAGTTCACAAGAAAAATCTGGTTTAACCTCACACAACCCAACGTCAATACTATCACAAGATGTACCTGACATTAAAGATATGATTTTTTTATTAACTAACTCATTCATAAAAACATGATATAAAAAAGTCTGCGTCTATGCAAGACGCAAACCTACATCTATCCAAATCTCCTAAATTTATATATAAAATTAAAAACTTATTTCCCTAACCAACTTCTCTTTTTCTAAACATCCCCTGGGACTTTTTATGCCATCACCTCTATTTCTTAGTCCATAAATCTGATAACCGTTTCTCTGTATTAATAATGTAAAACTAAGTAACTTATTTGACAAGCAAAAAAAAATTATTAAATATTTACAATTGACCATGCCCCTTGTATTCGTAAGAAAAAATTCAAGTTCTTAAATCTTAATGAAGAAAATTTAATGAAATTAGGTTAATTTTTCGATGTTTTTTTATTGACTTTAGGAATTCAATGAATAAAAATTTGGCATGCCCAAAATTTATAGTAATATATTAGTATGAAGGAATATATGAAAACACAAACAATGACACACAACCTTATGTCCTTTACTGGATTTAAGTCTCTTTTATTGTTTTCTTGCCTATTAGATTCTCCAAAAACATATGAAGAAATAAAAGAAAAATTTTCCTCATACGAATTTTTAAAGGAAAACCTTACAATCGATACACTAAGAGTTTATATAAACTCTTTAGAAAGAATTGGTTGCGAAATTATAAAAGGTAAAAAGTCAGAAGGAAGCAAATACAAACTAATTAAACATCCTTTCGAAATTACTCCTAGTGAAGAACAAGCAAAAAGCATTATACGAATTTATAAAAATATCGTTAAAAATATTGATGTTGAAGATCTTTTATACCTAACAAATTTTTTCAATAAAATATTTAAAAACATAGAGAATTCCAATATAAAAGATACAATTGATAACTTATCTCCACTAAATAAAATTGATAACAAGATTTTAAAAGAATTAATAAGTGCTTGCCGAAGAAAAGACGAAATAACTATTTTATACAATTCCCCAAGTTCTAGCAAAAAAGAAATAGACATTCTTACTGACAAACTATATATTTCGAACAACAAAGTTTACTTAAATGGTACTAGTCCAAACTATAAGGGCACTGCGAGATTTTTAGTATCAAGAATAACAGATATAGTTACCACAAAAATAAACAAAACAATACATCCACACACAGAACTTAAACTTATTACTTGTGAAATATATGATAAAAAAATAGAATTACTAAAAAATGAAAAGATTGTATCAAACGAAGAAGACAAACTTATAATTGAAATAGAATCCAATAATGATTTTATAACTCGACAACGAGTATTATCATTCGGAAGTAGTTGTAAAGTATTGTCCCCGCAAAGTTTTAAAGACGACATTGTATATACTCTTAAGAAAATTAAGGAGGGATACATTGGCGAAAAAATTTAAGGAAAAATATAACGAAAGTAGCATTAAAATATTCAAATTTCTCTTTTTACTTTATGAGGACAATGCATACTATGACAAAGTTATGGACATTTTAAAAAGTTCAACTAACGAGAAACCTCATGTTATATTAAACAAATATTTGAATGCTTTAAAAGTTTTCGGCATAAATGTTGTAAAAACCAAAAACAAATTTAAACTATTAAACACACCTTTTACAGAATCTTATGAAATAGAGGACTTAAAAACAATTGCTTTTATTGAAAATTTCACAACACAACTTCCAAATAGTAAAACGAAAAATGAAATTAAGAAACTAATTAAAACAATTAAGAATAGTTTTAACGCTAATTCGAAAAGTAAATATAAACAATTACTTGGTTCAAGTTTTTTTGAAGATGTTTTTCAATATACAAACATAAAACAACAAATAGAAAAATGCGAAGAATATTGCCAAGGACAGTATAAAATTAAAATCATTTATGATTCAAAAGGTACAGAAGTAACAGCCATATGTAATGCCAAACAAGTTATATATGGGAATAAAACGGCATATTTAAGGATATACAAAACTAAAGAACAAGAAATAGAAGATGTCGCAATAGAAAAAATCATCAGTATAACCCAACTTCCATCACTCAAAAACGATACCGAATTACCAATGACAATTGTGTACAGAGTAACTGGTAGGTTAGCGAAATCTTATAACATCAAAGAAAATGAAAGATTGATAGAAGTTAAAGATGACGGATCTTTATTAATTGCAAATAACAATGAACCGTACGACAAATTATTAAAACGCTTAATTAGATATGACTATAATTGTGTTATAGAACGACCAAAATTTATAAAAGAACAAATGATGGAAATGATAAATAACACACTAAAAAATTACGAGTAATTTTTGTTAACAATAAAAGAAATTTCAAATCTTGTGTGCTAACATAAATGTATGAGCAAACAATACGTTCCTTTACATGTACACAGTGAATATTCATTACTTGACGGCGCAATCAGAATCAAGGATTTAGTTAATTTTGCAAAAGAAAATAACATGCCTGCAGTTGCACTAACTGACCACGGAGTAATGTACGGCGATATGGAATTATACACAACAGCAAGAGAAAATGGCATAAAGCCCATCTTGGGTTGTGAATTTTATGTACATAACAAAGATATTACAGATAAAGACAAAACTAATAATCCTCTTTATCACTTAGTATTGTTAGCCAAAAACAAAACAGGATATGCAAATCTTATAAAATTATGTTCAATAGCTTGGTGTGAAGGCTTTTATATGAAACCTCGTATCAACTGGGAATTAATAAACCAATATCATGAGGGATTGATCTGTCTTTCAGCATGTTTAGGTGGAGAAGTTTTACAAAATTTATTAGAAAATGATAAAGAAAAAGCATACGAGGTTGCCAAACAATACAAAGAATTATTCCAAGATGATTATTACATAGAACTTCAAGATCACGGATTAGATGAACAAAAAAGAACCAATCCACCACTTGTAAAATTAGCTAAAGAACTTGGCATTAAGATGGTAATTACAAATGACTCACACTATTTAAACAAAGATGATGCTGATATGCACGACACACTGCTTTGTATGCAAACAAATAGTGAAAAAGACGATCCAAATAGATTTCACTTTAGCAACAATGAATTTTATGTTAAGACACCAGAGCAATTACGAGATATGTTTCGCTGGATGGACAGTGAGATGTTTGATGAATGCATTCAAAATACTGTTGAAATTTCAGAAAAATGCCACTTAATATTAGAATTAGGGAAAAGTCCTCTCCCAGATTATCCAATTCCACAAGGACACACTTTAGAAACATATTTAGAAAAAATAGTATTTGAGGGTTTGAAAAAACGCTACAATGAAGTTTCACAGGAATTAAAAGATAGAGTTAATTATGAATTAAGCGTAATCAATCAAATGGGTTTTGCTGCATATTTTTTAATCACATGGGATTTTATTAATTATGCAAAAACAAATGGTATTCCTGTTGGTCCTGGTAGAGGTTCTGCAGCAGGTTCTGTTGTTGCATACGCATTGGAAATCACAGACTTGGATCCAATACACCACAAACTATTGTTTGAAAGATTCTTAAATCCGGAACGATTCACAATGCCCGATATTGATATCGATTTTTGTATTGAACGTAGGGGCGAAGTAATTGAATACGTTACTAATAAATACGGTGCCGATAAAGTTTGTCAAATCATTACGTTTGGAACATATGCTGCGAAAGCCGCTTTCAAAGGTGTTGCTAGAATATTAAAAATTCCATTTTCAGAAAGTAACCGACTAGCAGGCTTAATTGACCCAGCAATAGAACTTGCGACAAGCATTAATGACAAAGCAAATACATTAAAAGAAGCAATCAAATATGAAGGTTCTGAATTAAGGGCTTTGTACGATAAAGATGAACAAATAATGATTGACCCAGCAATTAACAAGACTGTTGGTTTCAAGAAGTTAATTGACTTGGCTATTGGTATCGAGGGATTAAAAAACAATACGGGTACACACGCTGCTGGTGTAATCATTGCACCAAAACCATTAGATCAGATTCTACCAGTTCAACCTTCCAAAGATGGTATTATACAAACAGGGTACCCACCACATGATGTTACAGAAGTTTTGAGCCTATTAAAAATGGATTTTTTGGGCTTACGAAACCTGACGACTATATATAAGACAGTTAGTTTAATTGAAAAACGACAAGGGATAAAACTTGCAATTAATGATATCCCACTTGATGACAAGGGGACATACCAAATGCTGATGGAAGGCGACACCGATGGTGTCTTCCAACTCGAATCACAAGGGATGAAGAGTCTTGTAAAAAGGCTTAAACCAGACGTTTTTGAAGATTTGGGTGCTTTAGTTGCTTTATTCCGACCTGGTCCATTGGGTTCTGGAATGGTTGATGATTTCGTAGAACGTAAACACGGGCGTCAAGCAATTACGTATGCGCACCCACTACTTGAATCAGTTTTAAATGATACGTATGGAACAATCGTATATCAAGAACAGATCATGCAGATTTTCCAAGTCCTTGCGGATTATTCACTCGGTGAGGCAGACCAAGTCCGTCGTATGATGGGTAAGAAAAAAGTTGACGAAATGGAACGTCAAAAAGGTAAATTTATTGAGTGTTCAGCAAGACACGGTATGACAGCAAATGATGCTACAGCTTTATTTAACCAAATTTTGAACTTCGCATCATACTGTTTTAACAGGTCACACTCTGCAGCATATGCATTTGTAGCATATCAAACAGCATATTTAAAATGCCACTACCCTGTTGAATACTTATCTGCATTGTTATCTAGTGTTGCTGATGACCAAGATAAAACTCAATTATATATTGAAGTCGCACTTAAAAATGGTATAAAAGTAATGCCACCGGACATCAATAAATCAAATGCAGAATTTACACCAGACGAAGACTTTATCAGGTTTGGCTTAGCGTCAATAAAACAGGTTGGTGAAGTTGTTGTTGAAAACATTATAAAAGAACGTGAATTAAACGGAGAGTTCAAATCAATACATGATTTTTGCACAAGGGTAGATTCAAAATGTACTAACAAAAGAGTTTTAGAAGGTTTAATCAAGGCTGGTGCTTTTTCATCAATTGAAAAAAGCAGAAAACAATTAATTGATAACTTGGAATATATCGTTAATACAGCAAATAAAGAAGCCGAAGCAAAGGCTTTAGGACAAGTGAGTTTGTTTGCGGGAACCGACGATAGTTTTAATATGGCACAATTCCAATTATCAGGCAGCGATGAAGAATATGACCAAAGACAATTACAGATTTTTGAAAAGGAATTTTTGGGATTTTACGTAACAAGTCACCCATTATCAAGCATAAGAGACAAGTTGCCTTTCTTAATGACACACAAAATCAATGAAATAGAGGAATTGCAAAAAGATAAGTACGTAACCATTTGTGGTTTAGTCACCGCAGTTAAACAAATACCTACTAAGAAAGATCCAACTAAATTTATTAGATTTATTACGATTGAAGATTTAACTGGCAAAACTGACGTTATATGCTTTAATGACAAGATAGTTCAGTATGGTAGTTATTTAGAACCAGAGCAAAGAGTTATTGTATCAGGTAAAATTAGCCGTAGAGGAGATGAAGATGCTCCAGCTATTTTAGTTGAAACCGTCAAACCAGTAGATAATTCAAACATATTTTCTTTAGAATTTTCAGGGGATATGCCTTTTGAACAGTTAGTATTACTAAAACAAATATTAGCAGAACATAAAGGTTCTGATCCTGTTATATTGAGATACAAAGAAAATGGGGAATGGGTTAAAATTCTTACTTCGTCAATCTTTTGGGTTAATACAAGTAATGAATTAGTAAATAGATTAGAAAAGCAATTTAAGGATATTTTAACAGTAAATGTAAAATCTTTAGATAGTGCTGACGCATTAACAAAATAAATGCTTGCAATTTTTTTTTCTTCATGTAATAATAAAGAAGAACCCAATGCGGGGGTAATTCAGTGGTAGAATGCCTCCTTGCCAAGGAGGATGTCGCGAGTTCGAGCCTCGTCTCCCGCTCCATAAAAGACCGAAAGACTTTTGTCTAGCGGTCTTTTATTTTGAGAAGATTATGCTCAAATGAGCGACATCTTGGTGTCGCGATGCTTTAGCCGTTTGCGAAAATAATGTTTGAGCATTACGGATAAAGTATGCGCAGATTGCGTAGAAAATCAAACTGCATAGTTTAGATTTTCAAGCAAGCCAGTCTGTCGAGCCTCGTCTCCCGCTCCATAAAAAAGAGTCACTCAAGTGGCTCTTTTTTATTTTGTTATCAAAAAATTGTTTGTATAATATAAAATTTTATTAAAACTAAAAAAAATAGAATTATCAGATAATACTATCAAAATAGCCATCAACAAGATCCTCAATGCATTCATTCACTGTCGCTGCACTTTTTTGCTGATTTTCAAAATAATTACCTTGTACAGAGCGTCCAACAATATAAGAAGCAATGCCAGGATTAACATTTAAATTTCTAAAACAATCCACCATGTTGTTTACAACTCGTTTTGTGCCTTCTGGATCAGATTGAGGCTTATCACCATTTAAAATCCTTGAATTTATAGACTTTAATAATGAATAAAATTTTAACATTGGAGATTCTTCCTCTGGAGATATAAAATGGTGATTTTTATCTAACGCAAGAAGTTTTTGATTAACAGCCATTAAAGAATAATCGCTAACTTGTATATTTGTAATCATAAGTGTATCTTTTGGTTCGTCATCTGGGAACATCTGTTTTTGAATTGCAATCCATTTATCTAAATCTTTCACACCATTATTATCTAGTTGCATAGACATTACTACGGAATTACTATCACCCATCATATCATTAGCACAAAGAACATTTTTATATCCAGTAAAACTAACATTAATAACTTTCATTTAAAATAAATCCTTTCGAAACAGATTACTTTAACATTAAAAAGTAAACAAATTTTTTTTTGCTAGTTATTGTCATTTTTAATTTCTTTTTTCCATTGAAAATAGAAATAGAAAGCCATAAATGTATAAACAGTCCACATAATTAATGTCGAGAACACTTTAGCGCCACCCAATGCAACATGTAACCACATTATCAAAGATAATGAATTAACTATCATCCAACAAATCCACTGTTCAATGGCACGTCTAACTGTAAAATACATACCCGCAACAGAAAGAGATGTTGTTATTGCATCTAAAATAGGGTGAGAATCTTTAAAATAATACAAGGCTACAAGTAAAATAACAAACAATAATACTAAAACTAAACTTACTGACAAAATTTCTTTTTTTGGAGTGTATCTTTTAACAACTTCTTTTTTATCAGATTGCAAATGTTTATTCCAATGAACAAAACCGATAATTTGCATTGGCAAATAATAACAAGCATATAAAAGCAAATTACCCCAAAGAGCATTCTGAAAAGACAACGTACAATAAAAGAAAATACCAATAATACCAATAGGATAACAAATAGGGAAGCCCATACCTGCAAGCGCAGTATAAGAGATTCCACAAATTGCAGACATAACAGGAATATAACTATCACCAACAAAAATAGCGTTGATGATAATACCCATAACAACTATTAATAAAACAACCATTTCCTTTTGATGTTTTGTCATATTTATGTTATCTAATAAAAAAAGATGAATGTAAACAAGATAACAAATAATTTATACAATAGTAAACTATTGAAAAAGGGATTAGAATTTGCGGCAGATAACGGAGCATTATTTGCGGCAGGAACTACCCTTGTTTTATCATTGGCTGTGCGTCCTATATCAATTCTTGCCACACCAAAGGCAGATAAGGAAAATAAAAAAACTGCTTGTGCGAAATCAATTGCATCAAGTCTAGTCGGTTACGGTATTATGCTCGGATTTTCTAGACCTGTATCAAAAGCGATTAAGCAAATAAGCAAAAATCCACAAGAATTTTTAAATCAAAAAACAATAGAAAATTTAAAAGACAGTTCAAAAAAACTAACACAATCCAAACCATATATTTTAGCAACACAATTATTTAAACTTGGTTTGGGAGTGGTAATCGCAGCACCGAAAGCAATATTAACCTCACTTGCTTTACCAATATTTATGCCTAAAAAAGAACAAAAACAAGTTCAACGACCAAGTAAAAACCCAAGTTTTACTGGACTAGCAAAAAATATCGGTAAAATAATAGATAAAGAAGGTCTTCAAAAATTTGCAATAAAGAATAAAGATTCAAATTTCCCAATGCACATAATGGCTTTAACCGATACTATAACAACAGCAACTTTTATAGAACAAACTAAACGCAATAAAAAAATTGATGATAAAAAGAAACCAATGTTAATATATAATGCTGCAATATCAACAGCATTAAGCATAGTATCAGGCTACACTATTGATAAATTACTAGACAAACCGACTAAAAAATTTGTTGAAAAATTTAAGGAAGCAAATAAAACATCCCCAAAATTAGATAAATATATAGAGGGTATAAAAATTGCAAAACCAATTCTAATTCTTGGCGGAATTTATTATACGGCAATCCCTGTAATATCAACACTTATAGCAGATAGGATGGAAAAAAATGAAAAACGCAGTTGAAAATTTTGAAAAAGGATACAATTGTGCACAGTCTGTATTTTTAGCGTATTGTGAGGAATACGGAATAGATAAAGAAACAGGATTAAAGATGTCCTCATCCTTTGGTGGTGGAATGGGACGTTTAAGAGAAGTATGTGGTGCTGTTAGCGCTATGTTCGCCATTGCTGGATTAAAATACGGCTACACATCTCCAAATGATGATGAAATAAAACAAAAGCATTATGAACTTATACAACATTTGGCAAACGAATTCAAAGCAAAACATCAAACAATAATTTGTAGAGAACTTTTAGGGGAAGAAGTATCAAACTCTCCTATTCCAACTAAAAGGACAGAAGAATACTACAAAGAAAGGCCTTGTATTGAATTTATAAAAACTGCCAGTGAATTAATTGAAAAATTATAACATTGTTTTTATAAGTTCTTGAGAAGATTTATTTATTAAATACGCAGGAGCAATATCGAATACTGTTTTACATCCGAAATTGTTTTCTTTGCTTAAACGATACGCTGCCCTAGCATAGGCAAGCAAAACACTAGCCGTAAACTCTGGATTTGAATCAAGTTTCAAACTATATTCAATTACGTTTTTATGTTCAGGTGAAGTTGAACCAGTTCTGATTACAAAGCCACCATGAGGTAAACCTTTATGATTTGTATCCAATTCTTCCTGCGACACAAAATGAACAATGGTTTCATAATCTGCAAAATAGTTTGGCATTGATTTAATTTCATTTTCAATTTTAACAGCATCTGCGCCATCTTTTAAAACAACAAAGCACTCCCTTTTGTGTTTATCTTTAGTTGCAAGAACAGGATTTTCAAAGTTTTTAACAGAATTTAATGCTGATTCCAATGGGATAGTATATTGTCTTGCATCTTTTACACCATCAACACGTCTTATCGCATCTGAATGTCCTTGACTAATACCTTTGCCCCAAAATGTATAATCGTTACCATTAGGCAAAATCGCATTAGCATACAATCTATTAATTGAAAACATTCCAGGATCCCAACCAACAGAAATAATAGCAGTTTTATTATTTTCTTTTGCGGATTTATCAACATTTATGAAGTGTTGATGGATATTTGCGTGTGTATCAAAACTATCTACAACATTAAACATTCTTGCATATTCAGGTGTTTGAACAGGTAAATCAGTAGCACTTCCACCACACAAAACTAAAACATCTATTTTATATTTCCAACTTTCTATTTCAGAAACATTAACGGCTTTTTCATGACCTAATTCCGCAGGACTACGACGAGTAAAAATAGCAACCAATTCCATATCCGAATTGTTTTTAATTGCTAACTCAACACCCTTACCTAAATTACCATAACCTAATATACCTAATTTAATCATCAGAACACCTCTGATAATAGGTATAACACGAATTTAAAATATAAACAACATTTTAAGCTTCAATTAACACTGTATCTTGTGCAGAAGCATAAGAACTCAAAATCCCTAATTCTTCAGGTTCAAATAGTACGCCTAGATGCTCAACATTTTTACCAAACAAAACGATTGGTTTTTCAACATTATTAACTTGCGCGGTTTTCAATACGTTATTTGTTCCTGATACCATTCCTACTCTATCAATTCCCATAACAAAATCCTTTCTACAAATATAAATACGGATAAATGCCACAGAAACTTTAAAAAACACAAACAAATATTAATTAATGTTTACAATCAATTGCGAGATAGTGGATTTAAATGTATCATGTATTTGTGTAGAATTAAGGAGAGGATTAATGAAAAAATTATTAAAGGGATTATTAACTCTATCAGTTTTTGCACTAACAGTGTCAGTAGCAAGTGCATTTCCTGATGTATCCGACAGCCACTGGGCTGCGCCACAAATAAAATTGTTATCCGAACAAGGTGTAATCGTTGGATACCCTGACGGAACATTTAAACCTGATGACAACGTTACAAGAGCAGAATTTGCATCAATGGCAATAAAAGCACTTGAACAACAAAATACAAAAGTTATACAACCTGTAAACTTTAGTGATATAACCCCAAATCATTGGGCATACGATTCAATACAAAAAGCATTATATTTTGATTTAGTTTCTGTTCCAAAAGAGGGCGAATTATTTAGACCAGATGATAGTGTTTCACGTGCTGAATCTTTATCTGTAGCAGTTAATGCACTTACAACAGAACAAATTAGTGTTCAAAAAGCAAAAGAAGTTTTACAAAAAGCATACACTGATTTGCACACCGTACCAGAATGGTTCATTATTCCTGCTGGTAAAGTTGAAATTTTGGGTATGATGGTAATTGCACCAACTGCAGACAAAGCAAAAATTGAAGCAACCAGACCCGCTACAAGAGCCGAAGTTGCTGCAATCTTATTCAACATGATGGAACAAGCAAAATTAAATCCTAATGCTAAATTAGCGGAAGCAATGCGTAAAAAAACAGGGGATGGATACGTAATCAAAGATGCAACTGTACAAGGTAGTATTGGTACTATCCCTGCAGGTTCTGTTGTTCCTGTAGAATTAACAAAATACATCAGTTCTCAATCTTCAGATGCTGGGGAAATATATCTAGGTATCGCTTCTGAAAACTACATCACTAAAGATAAATACATTTTGGTAAGAAAAGGTTCAACACTTAAAGGACAATTGACTGACGTTAGACCTGGCAAATGGTTTGTTAGAAACGGTGTATTAATTTTAGATAACACATTATTAACTACAAACAACGACCAAACAGTACCTTTCAAAGGTGTTGCAGAAGTAAAAAAAGATAGAAATTGGTTTATGAAATTCGTTAGATTCTGCTTTAAAGGAGAGAAGCTTGAAGTTCCGGCAGAAGGTAGTGTAAATCTTAAATTATTAAAACCTATTCAAGTAGATTTAACAAACGGTTGGGTTCTTGAATAAAAAGAAAATAAGCAACAAAAAAGGTTCGGTAAAAACCGAACCTTTTTTAATACACTTTTTAGATATCAAAAATATCTATAAACTCGCATTTATTAACGTCAAAAATACCTTTATCAGTAATCCTTATTTCAGGAATTACAGGTAATGCCATAAATCCCATCGTCATAAATGGATCATTCAATTTACAACCTATAGAACGTGCAGCATTGTTTAGTTCATGACACTTATCAAGCACAAAATCGAACGGTTTATCTGACATCAACCCTGCAATCGGTAACGGCAATTTAGAAACGACTTTTCCGTCTTTAACAACAACCTTACCACCTTGCGCTTTGACGAGTTCAATTGCAGCAGTATACATATCAAAATCATTAGTACCAATAACAATCATGTTATGTGAATCGTGAGCGATAGTTGACGCAATAGCACCCTCTTTAAGTCCAAAGCCTTTTACAAATCCTATTGCTGTATTTCCAGTCGCACGGTGTCTTTCGACAACAAAGATTTTCAAAGTATCAGTTTCAGGATTACTAACAGCATTTCCGTCTTCTATTTTGATTTCGGAAACAACTGACTTTGTCACCAATTGATTTGGAATAATTTCAATTGCCTTAACTTTATTACCTTTTGCCTTAATTTTAAAGTCATCTTCTTCAATCCATTTTACATTAACAGAACCCCTCATAGATGGAATTTCAGAAGCATTTATTTTAGAAGTCAATTTACTTCCGTGCGCAACAATCTTACCATTTTTCAAAACATAATCAGGTTTAAAAGATTTTAAATCTGGTAATATTAACAAATCAGCCTTGTAACCAGGAGCAATTGCACCTAAATCATTTAATCCAAAATATTCAGCAGTATTCAAACTTGCACATTGAATTGCTTTAATAGGATTAACTCCCGCTTCAACTGCACGTCTTACCATACCATTGATATGCTCGTTTAAATCTGACGGGTGCCTATCATCAGTTACAAATACACATCTTCTTGTGTTACAATCTTTTAGAACAGGAATTAGAGCATCTAAATCTTTAGCGGCAGAGCCTTCTCTAATCATCAAATACATTCCTAACCTTAACTTTTCAATTGCTTCCTCTGGGGTTGTACATTCATGGTCTGATTTTACTCCACAAGCAATATATGCACACAAGTCTTTATCAGAAAGCATTGGTGCGTGCCCATCAATTCTTTTCCCTTTAGATTTTGCAAGTTCCAATTTTGCCATCACATTTTTATCAAGATTTAACACACCAGGGAAATTCATCATTTCTGCAATCCCAAGCACCCATGGTTTATCAATTAACAATGACAAATCGTAACTATTCAAATCCAAACCAGAAGTTTCATAAGGAGTTGCTGGCACACAGGACGGCAGCATGGTATAAACATCAATCGGTAAATCTTTAACAGCTTCATGCATAAAACTAATGCCATGCAACCCAAATACATTTGAAATTTCGTGTGGGTCAATTATAACAGTTGTTGTACCTGCGGGAAGAACTGCTTTCACGAATTCCTCCGGTAATAACATTGTACTTTCTAGGTGAATATGACCATCTATAAATGACGGAGTAACATATGCACCATTAACGTCTAATTCTTTTTTACCAGAATAATTCTCAGCAATACCAACAATAATACCATTATTGATTGCTATATCACCTTTATAAATTTCTTCAGTCAAAACATTAACAATGTTAGCATTTTTTATTACTAAATCCGCTTGTTCTAAACCTCTTGCGACTTTAATATCTTTTTGCTGTTGCATTATTTTATCCTTCCAAAGTTTTTTTCAAAACATCAATAACTACATCTAAAGCACCTTGCTGATCTTCAAACACAAACTCACAATCAGCGCAAGCTTTATTATAAAAATCTTTATCAGACAATAATTTTCTCATATATTCTTCACATTCTGCAGGAGTTTTCACAACTTTACCTGCTGATGTTTTACCTAAAATATGATAAATATCTTTAAAATTGTGAATATCAGGGCCAGATACAACTGGTTTAGAATACACAACTGCTTCTAAAGGGTTATGTCCTCCAGTATTGTTAAAACTTCCTCCAATAAAAGCAGAATGACAAATCGAATACATTTTACTCAATTCACCCATTGTATCTAAAATAACAATATCATTATCTTTAAAAGTATCCCCTTTAGAACGCATACCATAAACAAGATTTGTTTCTTTATTTATAATATCTTTAATTTCAGGGATTCTATGCATATGGCGTGGAACCATTAATAATTTAACATCCGAAAACTCTTCTTTTAACTTATTGAATACTGGAATAATAATTTCATTTTCGCCTTTATGAGTACTACCAGCAATAATAACTCTAAAACCTTCTTGACCAATATCAACAGTTTCATTGGACTTTTTGACATCAAATTTTAAGTTCTTCATTACCTGCACGATATCTTTATTTGCACCAATAGAAACCATTTTATCTGCATCTTCTTGGCTTTGAGTCAGAATACCGGTATAATTTGCCAACACTCTAACAAAAAAAGGTTTTAACATTTTATACAAATTATATGTAGAATCTGAAAGTCTACCATTAATAGTAAATAATGGGATATTCAGTTCCTTACAAGTATATGCAAATGTTGGCCAAATTTCTGTTTCTGCAATTAATACAACAGATGGCTTCAAAATTTTTAAAAATGCAACAACACAAGGCTTGATATCAAAAGGGAAATATGTAATAAAATCTGCAATCCCTTCATATTTTTTTTGTGCAATATCTTGTCCAGTTTTTGTGCCGGTAGTCACAACAATGTGTCTGTCTGGAAAGGATGTTCTAATCTTTTTAATAAGATTTTCTAGTGCAATAATTTCACCAACAGAAACGCCATGCACAATGATTGGATTTTTTAGATTATTAGGTTTTTTAAAAAATCCTAATTTTTTATTCCAACCGTACAGAAACTTTCCTTGACAAACTCTTACCAAATAATAAATTGGTAAAAGACATAAAAATAAAACCGTTGATACTATATTATAAATAAACATCTTAAGTTTATTATATAACAAATACGGATATTGACAACGCAGACAAAAATTAATAAAATAAGACTATGGCAATAGTATATTTAAGTTTAGGTTCCAATAAAGGAGATAGAATTGGCTATGTTCAACAGGCAACAAGTCTTTTGAGTGCTGTTGATAGCATAAACATTATCAGGACCTCTGCTTTTTACGAAACTGAACCTTGGAATATGGTTTCTGACACGTGGTTCGTAAATGCGGTAATTGAGATTAAAACGACCTTAACTCCAGAAAAATTACTTTCAGAATGCCAACGCATAGAAAAACAATTAGGTAGAGAACGCACAAGTGAAGATGCTTATGATGATAGAACTATAGATATAGACATTTTGTTCTATAACAAAGATATAATCGAAAAAGATAATTTAATTATTCCTCATAAGTACGTTCATTTACGTGCATTTACGTTAGTTCCAATGCTTGAATTAGCATCAGAATTTGTTCACCCAGTTTTGCATAAAACAATATCCGAACTACACAACGATTTAGAAAATCCTGAAATGGTATTTTTATATGGCACACGAGTTGAATTCGATTTCTAAAAAAGTTGCTATTATTGGTGGCGGACCAGCAGGTTGTTTTTGTGCATATCATTTACAAAACGATTTTGATGTAACTATTTTTGATTACGGGAAACCACTAAGAACGTTATTGCCAACAGGTGGTGGAAGATGCAATCTAGCGCATTCAGAATTTGATTTTAAAGAACTAGCAAAAAATTACCCAAGAGGTGAAAAATTTTTATATTCAATTTTGTCTAGATTTTCAACCGCAGACACACTTAATTTCTTTGAAGAAATTGGAATAGAAACATATACACAAGAAGATTTTAGAATTTTTCCTATATCAAATAGTTCTAGCGATGTTAGAGAAAAATTTTTAAAATCACTTAAAAAAGTAAAATTTAAAACAGAAAAAGTAACTGATTTAGATTTTAAAACATATGACTATATTGTTATTGCAATAGGTGGACATTCTTCATATTCACTAATTCCAGACCATACAATCATACCACCAAAGCCTGCACTAATTGGACTAAAGACAAGCAAATTATTACCACAAGGAGTCGTCGTTAAAAATGTACATTGTGAAGGTTTTTGTGACGACTTGTTATTTACACATGAAGGAATTTCTGGCCCTCTTGCTTACAAAGTGTCTTCAAAATTCGCAAGAAAAAATTTTCCGTATGAACTGAATTTTAACTTTTACCCACTAGCAAATTTACAAGAATTATTAAACCAAAATCCACATAAATCTATAAAAAATTTATTATCTGAATTAATACCAAAATCATTTGCTATACACATTTTGGAAATTCTTAAAATTAACACAGAAGAAAAATGTCACAATATAAACGGTAAAATTAGAGATGAAATTACTAAAACAATAACTAATTACAAACTTACTGTTACTGGGACAGCGAAAGGTGGCGAAGTAGTAACTTGTGGTGGAGTTACTCTAGATGAGATAAACTCCAAAACGCTGGAATCAAAGTTAATACCTAATTTATTTTTCTGTGGAGAGGTCTTGAACATCGATGGATACTGCGGTGGATTTAATTTACAAAACTGCTGGTCTACAGGATATATTGCGGCTTTAGGAATAAAAAATAAATGCAACAAAGTAATTTTGTAAAGTAGATGACAAAAAACAAAAAATATTATAAAATACAAATATTATGATGATGATGACAACAAAACGTAAAAAGGAAATTAAAAAGAACTCAAAGAGAGTTGTAATTGCATTGTTAGTATTATTGTGTTCTGCACATTTTCTAAGAAATGGATACGCACGCTACTATGCAAATCCAAACACGAATACTGCAAGTTTTCCATACCTTGCACAAACTTCGCAAGACTTGAACAAGTTGATCAGAAAATCACTAACAGCAAGAAATCGAATTCATCGTACAAGTAAAATTCTATACACTCAAGATATAGGTAATTCCCTATTAAGAAATAACGAAATGGGAACCGAATATAATTATGTTGTTGGGATAAATATTGGCAGATATAGATGTGATGGTAACAATACTGAAGCAATTGCCAGACTTGTATATCAAGCAATTTACGAAACAAAAAATCAAATACCGCAAGAATTAGAAAACACAAATTTCTATACTGCTACTCAACAAAAAAAATATTCATCTGAGATTAATCAAAACTTACTTTCAACAAGTATAAAATATGTATTGAGCAAAAGCCCTTACACCTTAAAATTCAGAGGCATAGAATACAATTTAAGAAATACTGAGGCTCTATTATATAATTACGATCCAATAGTTCTCTACGCAAAAGATCTTTCATATGGTAAGGATTACCCTGAAAGATTACGTAAAATAACTATTTATGAAGACTACTATTTTGACCTAGTAGATATAAAAAACAAAAAAACAATCCGAGTTAACGTAACCCCTGCAAATATGAAATACCCAAATAAAAAACTCGTATCAGGCTCATTTACAGGGTTAACAAACATAAAAAAAGCAGCCGCATCAATTCCAAAAGATTCTTTCTTTGATGACGTTATCAGGACATATGCTTCTTCATACGTAAACCCATATAACATTTCTACATTGAAAAACATAAATCCAGTTGATGTTATTGAAAAAATAACACAAAATGGTCATTTACTAAAAAACATTATTCCAAGACATATTGCTAACGAAATGACCGCAAATGCAGAAAAAGTTTTACAAGATAACACTATTAAAATTTACAACGAATATTATACTTGCATAGATTTAGTATCTGAAATTGCACAAAACAAAAATATCTTTACAGAATTAAAAACAAATGGAGAATTGCAAAAATTAGTTAAAGATATGGAACAAATATTAATGAAAGCAATCAATGATTCTACTATTTCACTAGAACAATTAAAACCATTATTTGCATTCCAAAAACTTCTTCAAAATAATATTGATGATTTAAAACGAATTACAGATAACCACGCAACTGCGACAAAAGAATATTTGCATGGACTAATTTCTGAAAGGATACCAGAAAGCAAAAAGTACATTCTTTACAGTCTTTACATGGACAAAATCTTGGAAAGTGCTGGAATATATCATATTCAAGCAAATATGGATAGTGGTGTAACCATCCAAAACAATGCTTTCTTAAAAAGTATCCCAGAAAGTGAATACAAAAATATCAAATCATATAACAATATCAATATTATGAAAGCAAACTTGAAATTTACCAATTCAATAGAGCCTACACACGATTTATGGGTTAGTTATAAACCGACTGAAATCCAGAGCGTGTCCTTGGAAAGCATTGAAAATCATATCCTGCAAAGTAAATCAAATTACAAATTACGTGCAAGATTTGGAATAAAAAAATAAGAAAGTTCTTGACATTCAAGTTTTTTCTTAATAAAATAGACATGTGACGCCGGCATAGCTCAACGGTAGAGCAACGGTTTTGTAAACCGTAGGTTGTAGGTTCGATTCCTATTGCCGGCTATTTGCCTACAATAAGCCCTTGTGGCTCAGAGGTAGAGCACTCCCTTGGTAAGGGAGAGGCCACGAGTTCAATTCTCGTCAAGGGCAAATTAAAAAAGATTTGACAATAACATATGGGTAGGTGCCCGAGTGGCTAAAGGGAACAGACTGTAAATCTGTCGTCGCGAGACTACGGTGGTTCGAATCCACCCCTGCCCACCATAATTTAGACTCCGAAAGGGGTCTTTTTTTATTGTAAGGATGGAATATAAATCTCGAATTTGTAATTAAAACTACTTTTTCAATTGCTCGTTAAAATTTAAAGCAGCGTTTTTGCATATTGCAAAAAATTCTCTCTGTTTAACAGATTCCATTACATCTTTTTTGGTGCCTTTTGCAATATTTAAGTTCATTTGTTTATTTGGATTAAACCTATCTACAACTGTCAAATCCAAGGTTCTATCCAATTTTGACAAAGAGTCTTTCACATGTGAACATTTCACAATAATATCACCGATGTTTAAATCAGGATTTTTAGATGTATATTTCTCAATTACAGGGGCAAAACAACCATATTCAGGCACTTCTCGTTCAAGTCTGTTCAACAAATTGAACTGAATTTTTGCGATATTAACATCTAATGGATCAACCTCAAAAGACGCTTGTTGTTTCTTTAAATCTGACATAACTTTATTAATATCAATATTTTTAATAGGTTTCATTATACCTCCATATTTTAACATATTTATTTCTTTTTATCAAATAACTTGAATCTTATATCGTCACCATTAGCCGATGTGATTTCAACAGCACCAAAATCAATGACTTTGCCGCTTATGATATTATGGCTACCAAATGCATCTTTAGCGTTTACATCATATCTGCTATCTTTAGGTTTACTAGGTACAGCGTGAACACCATCACCCATAAATTGAGTTACTAAATATCCATCTTTATCATTTGCACCACAAACCCGTCCAAAATACATATGAACAAAATCATTAGATATTTCATTAACAAATAATCCCGTTTGAGTTTCTATACGAGGACCGTGTACAGCATAGCGAGAATCTCCATCATTAGCATGGAATTTTTTCAATACGACATCAATACATCCTTCAATAGAGACTCTATAACCTGTACCATAGCAACCATGTCCTAAATTTTTGACCTTAACATTTTTACCAAATATATTAGATAATGCTAAAGTAAGGTTCTCTTCTGAACCGCTTGTGATAAAATCATCAATCACATTTTGAATATCGTCAAACAACTGTTCTGGATTTCTATTTGGTACACTCTTTATCCAATCGTCAGGCAAGGAACCAACATTTCTATTAGTATTTGGGTACACAGTTAAAATCTCACTCATTGTTTCTGCTCCAACATAATTGTGAGTCAAGAATGTTGTAAAATCATCGGTTAGCATCAAATCTTCTGGTGTAAATATTGTTTTATCCGGATCATTTTTATAGTTATAATTGATAAATTTCAAAATTTCCTCACAAGAAGAATTTTTTAATCTAGGAGAAATTTCTAATAATTGTTTAAAGTCTATTTTTTCCATATAACTTAAGATTTTTGAAGAATAATCTAAACCATTAGACATCACAAAATCAACAATTCCAACTACACGATTAACTTCGCCGAAATTTTGACCAATATAAGTTGCAATATTACCAATTTGTTTTATACCTTGCTTATCAAGTTCAAAATTAATACGGGTACGATCGTTACAATACTCACACAAATCTTTACCACTTAAGTACTGATTATTAAATTTTAAATTTAATATTTTTTCAAAATTATCCAAATAACTTTCACTAAGAAAACATAAATTTGCAATTTCAGATGGGCTAAATCTATATTGGCCATCTAATTTTGCATTTAATATGTAATTTAACACTTTATCAGATGGTTTTTTATACATAATATTTGCAATAGCATCACCATCTAAACGCATATTACCACTTTTATCTTTTAAATTTAACAATTTATCAAACAATTCTTCGTTGTAAGAAAAAATGATTTTCGAAATTGCGTCTGCACCAAACAAGAATTTATCGCCAATTTTTCTATTTGATAAATCCTCTAATAAATTAGCATGTTCTGGAATAGATACAGTGAGAATATTTTGAATACCATCTCCATCAAATCTATATTTATCACCATCTTTTGCTGTTAACAACTTATTTAAAATATCCATCTTGCTTGGATGAAATACCATCAAAATTTCAAAAATATTTTCACCGTTAAACCTATATTCATCACCCACTTTTGCATTTAATAATTTATCCAAAACGTCAACTTTTTCTGGTCCAAAATAATACAATGTTGATACAATATTGGAAGCACTAAATCTATAGTTGTCACCATCTTTCCATTGTATTAACCTATCAAAAGTATTACTTACCTCTGGAGTATACACGCAGAACAGGCCTGAGATATCAGACTCTGCAAATCTATATTCATCACCTACTTTTGCATTTAATAATTTATCTAAAATAGCTGCTCGCTCTTGAGTATATGAAAACATCATATCAGAAATGCTTTCAGCGCTAAACATATAGTTATCATTTCTTTTTATAGTCAACAATTCATCCAAGAAATCTGCTTTATCAAGGCTAAATGAACATAAAATATAATAAAGACCTTTTTCATTAAATCTATACTTCTCACCATCTTTGAGTTCAAATAACTTCTTGAAAATTTCTAAATTGTCAGAATTACAATTATCTAGAATTGATGAAATATGACTATAATTAGTAAATCTTGGTTTATCACCATCTTTTGCGCCTAACATCAACCTTAAAGCATCGACATTTTCATCGGTGCAACGAGATAAAATCTCCGAAATTTGATAATCACTATCAAATACAATTTTATTACCACGTTTTAATTCAAATAAAGATTTTAACACATCAACTTTATCCAATTGGCATGATTTTAAAATATAAATTACTTGAGAACTACCATCAAACATTGGTTTGTGACCATTTTTTGCATCTAATATCATTTTTAAAATATCAAATTTTTCTGATGGACAATTATTTAAGATGCCTGTAATTTCAAATGGACGCTCAAATCTTGGTTTGTCGCCATCTTTTGCTTCTAATATCAATTTTAAGATATCTGTTTTTTCTGGTGGACACGCGTTTAAAATATCAGCAATACCTGATAAATCCTTAAATCTTGGTTTGTCACCACCTGTTGCTTCTAATATCATTTTTAAGACATCTATTTTTTCTGGTGGACAATTATTTAAGATGCCTGTAATTTCAAATGGACGCTCAAATCTTGGTTTGTCGCCATCTTTTGCTTCTAATATCAATTTTAAGACATCTGTTTTTTCTGGTGGACACGCATCTAAAATATCAGTAATGTCAAACGAATTTGTTAATCTTGGTTTGTCACCATCCTTTGCTTCTAAAATCACTTTTAAAACATCCGTTTTCTCTGGTGGACAATTTTTTAAGATATCGGTAATTTCAAGTGAATACTCAAACCTTTGTGCTTTACCTATTTTAGCATTTAATAATATTTTTAATGTATCAACATTTTCTGGAGGACAATCTTTTAAAATATCAACAATAAAATTTGACGAATAAATTAAATCATCGCCATTTTTCATTTCTAGCATCGTATTTAAAATATCCGCTTTTTCCGGCGAGTAATTGTCTAATATTCTAAGACACTCTTGAGGTGTAAGCGGGATTCCATAAGAATTTTTTATACCTTCCAATACAGATTTTACATCATCAACACTCATCTCTTCAGTAACCAGTTTTGTTGAAGTCGAAATTGTAACGTCAGTACTAACCTCTGATTGAGGTTTTAATCCCATTTCAGTTTCAACTTTTGGAGCATCTGATTTTGGAGCATCAACTCTCGGTGCTTCTGTTTTTGGAGTTTCAACTTTTGGAGCATCTGATTTTGGAGCATCAACTCTCGGTGCTTCAGTTTCAACTTTTGGTGCTTCAGTTTCAACTTTTGGTGCTTCAGTTTCAACTTTCGGAGCATCTGTTTTAGGAACATCTGTTTTTGGAACTTCTGTTCTTATTGATGGGTCAAAGTTGTTTTTATAAACACCTTTACCAACATTGATACCTGTTATCGTAGATATCATTATGCCAACTCCGTTTTGACGTAATGTCTCACTAATACTTTGGTCATAATCCATAGCACCTATCATTGCCATATCACCCAATACAGATAACACAAAGTCCGTTCCATGTTCCGCTACCATCTGTTTGAGTAAGCCTGCGCCCTGCGCTGCTACTTTCGTCTTCAACGCTGATCC
>JAZRSZ010000018.1:0-17010 GCA_045651695.1 Candidatus Gastranaerophilaceae bacterium | reverse complement strand
TCACCAATATTCTTTGGATTACATAATATGAAACTTGCATTGGCCGTAGTTTTTCTTATGATAATTTTAACCGCAATAATTATTACTTCTTTTTATAAATTCTCAAAACTCTCTGCAATTTTAATGATTCCATATTTTTTATGGATTTGTTTTGCACTCTATCTTAATTATCAATTCATTTTATTGAATTAATATTAATAATATATAAAGTTTTTGGAGTTAGAATTTTCTTCATTGTATAATTTTCCTAGAAAGAGGGAAATTATGACAACATATTTAGACAGAATTATTGAAGAAGTAAAATTAAAAAACCAAAATGAACCTGAATACATACAGGCAGTTGAAGAAGTTTTAAAAAGTTTAAGACCACTTATAGAAAAAAATGATACATTTGAAAAAAATGCTTTATTAGAACGCATAGTTGAACCTGAAAGAATTATCACTTTCAGAGTTCCTTGGGTTGATGATAACGGCAAAATCCACATTAACAGAGGTTACAGAGTACAATTTAACAGTGCAATTGGGCCATATAAAGGAGGCTTAAGATTTCACCCAAGTGTTAATCAAAGCATAATGAAGTTTTTAGCATTTGAACAAACATTCAAAAATTCATTAACAAGTTTACCAATCGGTGGTGGTAAAGGTGGAAGTGATTTTGATCCTAAAGGGAAATCAGATAATGAAATTATGAAATTCTGTCAAAGTTATATGACAGAACTCCAAAGACATATCCACCACGATATTGACGTTCCTGCTGGAGACATTGGTGTTGGCGCTCGTGAAATTGGCTATTTATTTGGTCAATACAAAAGAATTAAAAACACATACGAAGCAGGTGTGTTAACAGGCAAAGGTCTTGAATATGGCGGTTCTTTAGCAAGAAAAGAAGCAACTGGTTTTGGTTTAATGTACTTTATGGACGAAATGTTCAAAGCAAATAATTTATCACTAAATGGCAAAACTGCAATTATCACTGGTTCAGGAAATGTCGCTATTTATGCTTGTCAAAAAGCAAATGAATTCGGTGTAAAAGTATTAGCAATGAGCGATTCGAACGGTTATATTTATGACGAAAACGGTATCAATCTTGACTATATAAAAGAAATTAAAGAAATAAAACGAGGTAGAGTTAAAGATTATTTAACATACAATCCGAAAGCAAAATATGTTGAAGTAGGACAAGGTAGAATTTTTGAAATCAAGGCTGATATTGTTCTTCCGTGTGCAACACAAAATGATATTGACCTAGAAGCAGCAAAAATGATTGTTGAAAACGGTGCGTTAGCCGTTGGAGAAGGCGCAAATATGCCAACAACTTTAGATGCTATTGACTACTTAATCAAAAACAACATTCTACTTGCACCTGCTAAAGCAGCAAATGCTGGTGGTGTTGCGACTTCTGCCCTCGAAATGTCACAAAACAGTATGAGATATTCTTGGTCTTTCGAAGAAGTAGAAGAAAAATTACATAATATTATGAAAAACATTTTCAAACAATGCAAAGACGCATCTGACAAATACGGGTTTGAAAGAAACTATGTCGTTGGAGCAAATATTGCTGGATTTGAAAAAGTTGCAAAAGCAATGATTGCACAAGGTATTGTTTAAGATTAAGACAAGTAATTTTAAAAGACAGGTGATTTTAAATCACCTGTCTTTTAATTTTCTGGAATTTCACAAATCTTACAATGAATTCCACCTGCCAATCTTTCTAAATCATCTGCAACAGAATTACAATGCCCGCTTATAAAATAGATGTTTTCAGGTTTAATATATTTTGATAAAGAATCAATAAAACATTTTTTCATACTAAACCCATATTTTTCTTCCATTTCTTTTGTAATGCCTAAATCATTATCCAATTTAGATTTGTTTGTTATATATACAAGTTCATTATTATCATTTATGGCAACAATTGCATTTATATAGTTTTGTGTATTCACTAAATCTTCACCTTTTGGATAATAAACACGAGCAGGAACAGGTATAGGCTCATAACCATTATTTACTAAGCATTTAGATACATCATCATAAGAAGGATTATTATTCACTCGCATTGAACGAGTAAAGGCGGCTTTTTGAATTTTTAATTTTTCAATTACACCCGCAAGTTTCAAATATTCTTTTTTCTCTTTTGCATTTTTGATAGCATCACGATATACATCTAATCCTTTTTCAAAATTTTTATGTATCATTTCATCACTAGCGACAAGAATTCTCTTATTATCAAGTGGTCTAATAAACATATCTAAATGATAATCCATTTGAGGAATATAACTAATTTTATCGACTCCAAATATTTCTTTCATTTTAGATGATTGACCCTTTAACCTATTTTTTTCATCCGTGCCAAGCAAAAGTTCATCTTTGAGTCCATTTTTTATAAAAAATAAATTTCCACCTGCAATATGTCTAGAAGAAGAATATTGCGGTTTACAACCATATTTTTCGGCAATCTTTCTACCTAACGCATCCCAAGTATTATTTATTAAAACATTTTTATTTGGAGTGACAGTAGCAATATCTTGTGCCCACTTTACAGCGTTATTTGAAGACTTAAATCCATTTAATTTTTTTTCTTCTTTAGATGTTGAAACAACAACCTTAAAATCTTTAGGCGATTTTATCATAGAAACTTTGACATAGCCATTTGGCACTTCTGATTGTTGTTTTGTATTCTCCTCAAAACAATATGACAAAGGTCTTAATTCATCATCATTCAAAATTTCAAGTTCAAACCCATTATTGCGAGCAACATCGTCCAACTGCTTTGCAACTTCACATTGCGCACCAACCTCGGTTATTGCAATTGATTTTAACTTTCTTGCATCATAACCTTTAAAATTCATATTCGAATAAGTACTTATTGGGGAAATTCGCATATAAATTTTAAAACCAAAAAATATATTTTTTGCTAATAAGTTAAAAATTATTACTCAATCCATTCTTCAGCATTATCAAAATCATCTTCATCATCTTTTAAAGACTTGAATTTAATAATAAAAACTTGACCTTTATTAACTACAATCTCATTTCCTTTGTCAATATAAGAGATTGGTAATGCTTTATAAACTGATTTTGCCATAGATTTTGCTCTATTACCTTCTTGGTTTTTAATTGCCCCCTCAACAAGAGCAACCCCAGGCCCAAATAAACCGTCAGCAAAATGATTTCCAACCATTACAGCACTTGATTTGGCAACAGATTTGATTGAAGTGTCTGTATTTGGACTATATTTACCTTTAAAATTTTGTTCTATTGGATAAACCTTACCGTCTACGACATCATAATATTTGATTGGAACAAATACGAATTTGGCATTTTGTTTCAATCTTTTTGGATTCACAACATTATCAATTCTACCTTCAATAACAGAACCTGAAGTTACATCAAATCCTTGTTTTGTTGTAACCGATTCAACAACTTTAACCTTCCAAGTTTCAGGTGGGTTTGCCGTTGTAAAATCAGACATTGCTTCGACTTTTATGCTTTTTGCACTAACAGAAGTCACCGATAAAAACATTAAAAATATAAATAAAACTAATTTCTTCATATTAATATTTTATCTAATCACTAATAAATAGCAAATTTTATTTTTACAAGATTTAAAATAAACAAAAGGAAAATTATATATGTATAATTCAATAAAACCTGTAAACAATGTTAACTTTACAGCAAAAATTAATTTCCATGATAGCAGTTTATCAGAAAAAAGAAAAGAAAATATAAGCAAAATTTTTGAAGAAAAAACCAAAGAATATCCCCTTGATTCTTTTGATGTCACAGAAAAACAAAACAATCATTTGCTTTTTGAGTTATATACTAAAGACAAAAGAGGAAATACCGATTGGGAAGAAGCCGGTGTTAATAACTCACAAATATTATTAAAACTTTCAGATAAAAAATTAGCAGAAAAACTAACTATTCTTTATAAGGTAATGAAAGATAGTTGTGATGCACGTCCACATTTTAACAAAGTTGCAAAACTGCTACCAGAAAAATTGGTAATGCCTTATTGGGATTTAATTGTAGAAGCAGAAGACATAAATAGAAAAAATATTCTTAAAAAAGACTACACTTTAAAAAAGATAACAATGGATTAAAAAGGTAAAACCATATGCACAATTCAATAAACTCAGCAAATAATGTTAATTTCACAGCAAGATTAAATTTAAAAAAATTTGATCTAAGTCCTAAAAAAAATAAAAATATCACACGAATTTTCGAACAAAGAACCAGAAAATTCCCTAATGATGTTTTTGAAGTAAATCAAGTTACAGATAATGATATCGAAATGTTTTTAACTTTTAAAAATCGCAAAGACATTGAAATTGCAGAAATCAAAAATTTTCAAGAACTATTTCAACAGCCAGATAAAATTGTTGCAAAAAAACTTGAAACTTTTTTCTATATACTAAAAAAAGAAAATGAAATGATACCTTCTTTACAAAAAATCGGCAAATCCATGCCAGAAGAAAAATATATGGATTTTTGGAAACTTACAACCGAAGCGCAAGATATAACAAGAAAAAATATCGTTGCAAACGACCCTATATTAAAAAATATTGAAATAAATTAATAAGCAAAATTCATTCTTTCTTTACAAATTTGAATTTTGAAAAATGATAATGTAAAATGGCAAAATACAGATTTAAGGAGAGAGAAAATGAATATTTTAAACCAGATTTACTGCAGAGTATTTCAATTCTGCTTCAAGGTAGCAATACCTTTACTACCTTATTACAACCCAGTAATACTGAATAGTGTTGAAGAAATTCCACAAGTTTTAAAAAAGAAAAACATAACAAAAGTTATGCTTGTAACTGATAAGGGTGTTAGAAACTTAGGACTAACAAATTCATTAGAAAAAGCACTTGAAACAAATAATATTTCAGTAGTTGTTTTCGATGAAATCATTTCAAATCCGACAACAGATAACGTTGAAAATGCACAAGAACTTTATCTTAAAAATTCTTGCCAAATGTTAATTGGATTTGGTGGTGGTTCTTCAATAGATTGTGCAAAAGCAGTAGGGGCAAGAATTGCTAAACCTAAACAATCTATTCAACAAATGGTTGGTATATTAAGAATTTTAAAAAGAATACCTTTGTTAATTGCAATTCCAACAACAGCAGGAACTGGTACCGAAACAACTGTCGCAACCCTCATCACCGATTCTAAAACAAAACAAAAATATATGATTAGTGATTTTCCATTAATTCCTAAATACGCAGTACTTGACCCTGAATTAACAAAATCCCTACCGCAATCAATTACAGCATGTACGGGTATGGACGTTTTGGTTCATGCAATAGAAGCATATATCGGGAGCTCTACAACTGCAAAAACCCGTAAACAAGCACTTGAAGCAACAAAACTTGTTTATCAAAACCTTGAAAGAGCATACCAAAATGGTAATGATCTTGAAGCAAGAAAAAATATGTTACAGGCTTCATACCTTGCAGGATGTGCATTTACCGTTTCTTATGTTGGATATTGTCATGCAATTGCGCACACTTTAGGCGGAATGTATAACACTCCTCACGGCCTTGCAAATGCTGTATTAATTCCATACGTTTTAGAAGCATACGGAGAAAATATTCATACCAAACTAAAAGATTTGGCTATTGCAGCAGGAATTTGTTCAACAGAAACTTCAAAACAGGAAGCAGCAAATTTATTTATTCAATCAATACGCAATTTAAACAAAAATATGAATATTGGAACAAAAATCAATGGAATTAAAGAAGAAGATATTCCTCAATTAGCACATATTGCTGCGAAAGAGGGTAATCCAATATACCCTGTTCCTGTATTAATGGACGAAAAACAACTACAAAAATTCTATTACAACGTACTATAAAAAAGAGGTTTTATATGAATAATATTTTAGAAAAACAAAGAGAGTATTTTAAAAAAGGTAATACTTTACCAATCAAAAATAGACTTGAGTATCTTAAAAAACTCCAAAATGTTATAAAATCAAAAGAAAAAGAAATTCTTGATGCTTTGCACACAGATTTAGGTAAAAGTGCAACAGAAGCATATATGTGCGAAGTTGGATTATCTATAAATGAAATCTCTTATTTTCTTAAAAATTTGAAGAAATTTGCAAAGGATAAAACTGTTCCAACGCCAATTACAAACTTCCACTCAAGAAGTTATATTAAATATGTACCTTGGGGAAATGTCCTTATAATTAGTCCTTGGAATTATCCATTTTTGCTTTCAATAGAGTCACTTACAGATGCTATTGCTGCAGGAAATACTGTCGTATTAAAACCTAGTGCCTATTCCCCTGCTACAAGCAAAATTGTCCAAGAAATCGTTAAAGAAACATTCCCTGAAGAATACGTAACTGTTGTAACAGGTGGCAGAGAAGAAAATAAATTCCTTTTATCACAAAAATTTGACTACATATTTTTTACAGGAAGCCAAAATGTGGGCAAAGAAGTTTTACGTAACGCAGCAGAACACTTAACTCCTGTAACTCTAGAATTAGGAGGTAAAAGTCCTTGCATAGTCGATGAAACTGCAAACCTATCAATTACAGCAAAACGTATTGTTTTTGGTAAATTCTTAAACTGTGGACAAACTTGTGTAGCACCTGATTATATTTTATGCCACGAAAACATAAAAGAGAAATTGATTTCATTAATCAAAAAGGAAATTGTCGCACAATTTGGCGAAAACCATCTTGAAAATCAAAATTACGGCAAAATTATTAATGAAAAACATTTTAATAGACTCGAAAGTTTAATCGACAACAAAAAAGTGATTATCGGGGGCAAAACATCAAAAGAAAAACTTAAAATCGAACCAACAGTTGTATCAGATATAACTTGGCAAGATGATATTATGCAAGAAGAAATTTTTGGGCCAATACTACCAATATTAACATTCAATAATCTTGAAGAAATTATTGAAATAGTTGAAAATAAACCACACCCACTTGCTTTGTATATTTTTTCAAGTAATAAAAACAACATCAAGCAAATAACAGAACGTTGCAGATACGGTGGGGGTTGCATAAATGATGTTGTCGTTCACCTAGCATCACCAGAAATGCCTTTTGGTGGTTGTGGTGAAAGTGGTATGGGTTCATATCACGGCAAATATGGATTTGAAACTTTTTCACACAAAAAAAGTATTCTGGATAAGAAAACTTGGTTTGATTTGCCAATGAGATATCAACCATACAATTCTTTGTATAGCAAATTGCTAAAATTGTTTTTAAGATAAAAGCAAAATTTATAAATTAAAACGAAACATCTTGAACATCTTGATTATATTCAAATTCTTCTTGTTCATAGTATTCGCTTGTTAATTCTTGTTTTTCAACACGTGCATCTGCCAAAAATTTTAGCATTTCAACATAATCCAAACATTTTTTACCTTTTACCCCAACTGTTTCCATTTGAATTTCACCATTTGGAAGTAATTTTATTTTCATTTGTTTTTTTGCCATTTTGCCTCCTGATTAGTCCAAATTTACAGTCAAAACAATTGTATTATCATCATAAATTTCTTCTTCATCTATCTGAAGATTTTTATCTGCAAGTCTTTCTTTAATTTTGTTATAAGAAATTTCTTGAGCATTTGCAGTATATTCAGCAGCAATATTTTCAACAAATTCATTTAAATTTTTATCACTTGTATATGCAATTTGCATTAAATATGGTTTGTCAGATTCTGTTTTTTCAAAAATCAAACGAAACTCTTCACAAATACAAGTTATTGTATTACTGTTAACTTTAACCTGAGATGCCCCGTGTTCTTTCAAAGTTTTTATAAGAACATCTCTATCCAAAATAGTCGTTTCATATTTTTTGTTAAAAATTTTCTGAATATCTTCACCTTCCAAATGTAAAAGACCAGAACTTGTTTTACCCGCATATTGCCTACCTTCTACGACAGTAGCAGTAATTTCGGCAACAGTTGAACCAACTGCAGCAATCAAGAAAAAAGGTATCACCGAAACGGTTACTGACATAACATTTATTTCCTTTCTTTAAACATCTAATCTTCTACCGCCACGACTAGCATTTACGTCTTGTAAATCATCATCAGACGATTGTGCGACAGGCGTTTCTGTATATTTTTTAATACTTTCTTTTGAAGAAGCACATACTGCACGAATATTTGCCCATTCTCTTATTGCTAGAATTTGCTCTTTTTGAGTTTGGGATAATGGGACAGTATTCTTAATTGCTTTCTCAAAATCACCTAATTGCAATGCTCTATTTTCAAAAAATGCATCACACAAAGCAGCAATAACAACTTGTTCAATTTCAGAACCAATAAATCCTTCTGTCATTTTTGCTAAATTAGTTATCAATTTTGCATCATCTGGCTTAATTTCAGCACAAACTTCAGCATCTTTTAAACGCTTTTTAAGGTGAACTTTAAAAATTTCTTTTCTTTCTTCCAATGTTGGTAAATCAACAAAGAAAATCTCGTCAAAACGCCCTTTTCTCAATAATTCTGGGGGAAGTCTATCAATATTGTTTGCTGTTGCAATTACAAAAACAGGTGCCGTTTTTTCTTGCATCCAAGTTAAGAAAGTTCCAAAAATTCTTGATGAAACTCCACTATCATTACTAGAAGAAACACCATTCAAACCTTTTTCAATTTCATCAACCCAAAGAATTGCAGGTGCAACTGCTTCAACAGTCGAAATTGCTTTACGCATGTTTTCTTCCGAACTACCAACAATACCAGAGAAAATCTTACCTATATCAAGTCTTAACAAAGGTAATTGCCAAATTGTACTCATAGCCTTTGCTGTCAAACTCTTACCGCAACCAGGGATACCTGTTACAAGAACTCCTTTTGGCGATGGAATACAATATTTTTTTGCTCTTTCAGACCAAGAATTATTGCGTTTCAAAAGCCAGCGTTTCAAGTTATCCAAACCGCCAATATCGTCTATTCCAAGGTCTGATTGAATATATTCAAGCATACCTGTTTTACGAATAACTTGCATTTTTTCTTCTAAAATAACATTGATATCACTTTTATCAAGTTTACCATTATTAACCATTGCAAGTGCAAATGCATTTTCTGCCTCTTGCTGTGTTAAACCCAATGCGGCTTTACACAATTTTTCTTTATCTTCATCAGTAAGACTAGATGTATCAATACGTGTATTTGTAGCAATCATTTTGTCTAAACGTTCTCTGATTTCCTCAAGTTTTGGTAAAGGAAAATCAAATAGAACAATATCTTTTTGCAAAGTTTCTGGAATAACCAAATCTGGAGAAATAAATACGATATTTTTTCTAACATTACTTGTTTTTAATGTAATAATTAAATCTCTCAATGCACGAACAATAGTAGGTTCTGCTGGTCGTTGTTTATTACCAAAAAATACATGAAAATCGTACAAAATAAATAATGCATCTTTATCATATTTTTCAATATATTCAATCAATTTGTTTGGACAAGTTGTATTAGCAACTGCCTTTTCTTCGCTTTTCAATCCCCCTGATTGTGTCCAAGTAAAAACTTCCCTAGAAAATTTTATTTGAGCCTCATCTTTAGCAATAGTTTTTATAAATTTTGTTGCTCTATCTTCCTCATAAGTGGCAATATAAATATAAGGAAATCTTGCTCTCAAAAGTTGCGAAAGTTTTTTTGCATTATTATTCATTTACTTCTCTCTCTTAATTAACACTAACGCCATTATAGTAGCATATTTTTCAGATATTGGCAAGTCAATATCAGTGTTTTACAATCATATCAAGGTTTTCGACAAATTTATCAAAATCACCCATACCATTTATAAATATCAATCCGTTCTTCTGGACATTAACTTCAATTTTATTTTTATATTGAGTTAAAATTGTTTCATCATATCTATCAGTCAAAAAATGGTATCTTTGATTTTTAGAACCAACCCAAGGACGAGAAAAATCTTTTTCATTTTCATTAAATTCCCCGTCAATTAAAATATCAATATAATTCAAAATTTCAGAATTTGTTTCTCTAATTTCTTCGATTTGACCACCCGTAAAACAAAGAACACTCAACCCTGCTTTATGAACACCTTTTGCTAACTCCTCAAGAGCCTTTATTTGTTCAAAAGGTTCACCACCTAAAAACGTAACTCCCTCTATATCTTTTGTAGATAAAATATCATTCAAAACATCTTGTGTATCAAGTTCTTGACCTTTGTCATATGCCCAAGTATCTATTGCCCAACAACCTTTACAATGACGAGAACAACCTTGAAACCATATACAATAGCGAGTTCCTGGCCCTTCAACTTTTGTATTTTTTAAAATCTTATGAACACGAAATTTCATTAAAAATCGATAATCCTTTCAGTATTTTTCGGTTTTTTCTTCTTTTCAACCGGTATTACGTCAACACACATAATAAGTTGCTCTTGAAAATGTTTTTTTATCTTCATTTCTGTAAAAAATTCTTCAATAGTTTTGAAACCATCTTTTTCATCACGGTATTTAATAATTTTCTTTGCAGTAACAACATTAATTCCTGGTAAATTCGCTATTTCTTCTTCTGTTGCTACATTTATATTTACTTTTTTTATAGATTCGGCAGATTGTTCCTGTTGCTCAATTTCTTGATGTGATTTAAGGGTCTCATTTTGCTGTTTATATAAAAGTTCATCTGCCTGTGAATCAACAATATGAATTACCATAAATCTTTCTTTCAATACATTCAACATGCCAGAATAGTTTGCGCGCTCATTAAAAGAAAAACAAATTTCATCAAACGTTCTATCAAATTTATTATCAGTTGCACGCAAAATTGATTCTGTCTGTTCGTTCCAATAAATTGTTGCCGTACGAGAAACATTCTTTAAATCAATCAAACTCATCATTTCTTTTTTTGTATCATAAATCAAAGCAACTTGTTTATTTTTAAGATTTAAAATATTTTTTGATTTAGTAAGATACGGAGCACACTCTTTTAAGACATTTCTTCTACGCATAAAAGATCTTGCAGGCCCGCCAAAATCAAGAGGTTCAACAATCGTTGGGGAATAATCATACTCTCTTTCATAAGAAGACATTGTAAAGCGGCTTGATCTATTAGAATAATAACCAGAACCATACATTCTTCCCCATCTTCTGTAACGATATCTACCACCAGATGAAAAAACTGCTACCATTATAATGATAAATAATATAAAACGCATTAAAATATCCTTTCAAAATCAATTATACACTACTTTTTATAATTAACCATAATATTTTAGTATGATTTCAGGCTAAAAGGACTGTAATTACACAGTCCCTTTAAATTGGTAATTTTTTATTCCCTACACACTTGTTGAAATAGCGGGAGCAATAGAGATAAAGTGTCTTACTAAATCAGCATCCCATTGAATACCTGCACCCTCTTTCAAAATTTGGCAAGCTTTTTCAATAGGCATACCTTTGCGGTATGGACGATCGCTGATTAATGCGTGATATGCATCAGCAACTGATACAATTCTCGCTGCAAGCGGAATCTCTTTGCCTTTCAACCTACAAGGATAACCTTTTCCATCTAATCTTTCGTGGTGATGTTTTACAATAGGAATTAAATCCCTTAGTGCTTCGTTAGGTTCTAACACTTTTTCAGCACCAATTGTAGGGTGTTGTTTCATAATTTCCCATTCATCATCTGAAAGTTTATCAGGTTTTTTAAGCACACTTTCTGGAATACCAATCTTACCAACGTCGTGAAGTAATGCCCCCAATTTAATCCTTTCAACTTCATCTTCAGGAAGATTAATTGCACGAGCAAGTGCTTCTGAGTATCTTGAAACTGAAGTTGAGTGGTTTTTTGTATATGGGTCTTTAGCATCAATAGCACCCGCCAATGATGTTGCCATTTCCATCAAGTGATTTTGTGAAATAATTTGTTCGTTATTGAATTTATGCAACAATTCTTCTTCGAAATTGATACCAATTTGTGCGTGACGTTTTGCCAAAATTTCTGCAAAAGAATTGAGCGCAACATCATCCCAGAAATTGTAATCAGAAGAGCTGATAATTGCTGACATACCTTCCTTATAACCTTTTGCCTGAGAAATATACATTGCTTGTTCAGCCAAAATCAATAATTTTTCTTGATCTCTTGTACATTCAGGATATGTTGAAATACCAACCGAAACTTTTACCGGCCCAACATCATCTACAAAACAACAAGATAAGCAATATGTAATATATTCAGCCAAATACTTCGCTTCAGAAGTATCTGTTTTTGGCATTATAATAGCAATTTCATCACCACCATATCTACCTGCACTATCTGAAGGTCTGATATTTTGTTTAACCTTTTCTGCCAACAACTTAATTACTTCATCACCTTTTGCGTGACCAAGTTCTCTATTGATTTTTGAAATGTTATTAACATCCAACATAACAACAGATAGAGGTGTCCCTGTTTCTTCTGCTTTTGCAATCTCAGAAGATAATACCTCTTGGAAACCGCGGTGATTATATAATGAAGTCAATGTATCTGTATTTGCAAATTTATTTGTCTTATTCAACAATTCAGCATTATGAATATACATCGCAATATAATTCGCAAAAAATTCCAAAATATTTGAATTTAAATCTGCACTTTCTTTACCCAATATCATAACACCAATGCATTTATTTACAGATATCATCGGTATGATATATGCTGAAGAATTTTGCATATACGGTATATTCAAGAATTTTATGTCATCTTGTGAAACTGGTGATGAAGTATTGAAACATCTTATAACCGGGTTTTTTGATTCAGACATAAATATTTTTGAAGAATATGTTTCATTCCTTTTTGTATATAATTTCAAATTTATACATTTTGATTTTTCATGGAAAATTCCAAATGCTGTGAAATTACAATCCATAACATTTTTGAAAGTGTTACTAACTTCACTGAACAACTCATGCATTGTAGATGTGTTTTCAAAATTGTTGCTCAAGTGTTGTAACAATTCATTATAGTCAACAACCTTATTATTTGTTACTATTGGACTTGTCATTCCACCAGCATAAAGTCTATTATTAGTCTTATAGGTGTTAAAGTTATTAATCTTCGCAACAATATCACCTGTTTTTTTAATAAAATCAGGAGAAGCATGACCTAAATCCATTATTGGATTTGAATTTAGAGCCTTTTTCGCAGAAGATTTTTCTTTTTCTTTAGTTACTTTTTCCAATATTACACACCTACCTTAACTATAAAACATCAACCTAGTTTTTTTTGTTAGTTAGATATCTTTTTTTAACATTACTTAAGATAATTGTACATCTTCTAATATTTTTTGCAATACATTATTAGACGTAAAAACCTGCAATTATCTCAATTGCATCTCTAAAATATCTTCACACAAAATAACTACTACATTAGTAGTATAACTCTGCATTCAAATTATTTCTAGTGTTTGAACTCTTTTTATTTACAAAAGTATATATATCATTTGAACCAATCTATTAAACTTCTAATTTCGCCAGCCTGAAGATTAAAGTCCTGAGCGAGTTTACCATTAAAGATATCATCTATTCTTAAACTCATATTTATTGGATTATCAATTTTAATTTCTTTAGTTAGTGTATTAAAACAATCACTATAATTTTTCCCAAATTTTGCACATTCTGGAAGTTTAACAATTCCATTTAACAAATATGCAAGCCCATGGATACGACAAGTCAAACTTCTCCGTTCATACATTGAACACATATCATCAATTAAAAATGGGCATTGATAAACTTTTTTTCCTTTAGCATTGTTAATGTTTTCAAGAATCTTATCTTTAATATTTTTCGGCAAAGACAAAAAACCAGCCATAAAATATTCCATCTCAAGTCTTGAAAAAGGATAGTCACCATTTTTACAGCAATCTGCACAACCTTTTTTACATTTCAAGTAAATCTCTTGAGTTTTTGATAACTCCTCTAGCATTTTATCGAATTCAACTAAAAATTTTTCGTATCGATTTAACATTATTCACCTTTAATCAAAGTGTAACGACGACCAACCAATACTGTTTGATATTTCAAAGATTTAGTAAACTCTTCCAAGTTTTTTGTTTTTATAATAATCAATTCTTTTGAATTTGTAAGAGTTTCAGCAATCGCATTTTGATCAATATAATTGATATGACCACCACGATAATAAAGTAATGAATACTTTCTGCCTAAATTTACTGCCGCGAGTTCATAATTATTATCTTTTGCATAAGTCGCAAATTCCATCAAATCATTTTGACCAAATTTGTAATCGACATTGTAAAACTCTTTTGTTCCAAACGCTGAAAGCACCAACATACAAGCAACCAATACAGAGAATGTCGCAACTGTTTTGTTTTTCACAGTAAAGAAAATACCAAAAGCACCTGTAAAACCTAATAAAATTATTGATAACCATTTTGCATTTAAAATATCATTATATAATTGTTCTGGCAAGAATAGTGGTGTAAAAATTGCAACGATAGAAACAAGCGCTAACAAGCCACACATTACATAATTAGATATATCAATTTGTTTTTTAAATTTATCATAATTCAACCAAATATAACCACCAATAAATGCCAATGGAATATATATTGGAAGAATATAAGTTATAAGTTTCGTACCTGATGCAGAGAAAAATAAAAGTATAAACAATGCACAGATACTATTCAAATATAACCATTTTTGTTCATCTGTTAGATTTTCATAAACATACAACTTAATTGATTTGATTTTTGCTCCAAGTACTGAAACAAAAGAACAAATCCAAGGAAAAAATCCCCACAAAATTGTCAAGAAATAAAAATAAAATGGTTCAGTACGATGTATAGTACCTTTTCCTAAAAATCTATCAACGTGATGTTTCATTATGTATTCGTTATAGAAAAGCGGATTGTGAATTTTAAACATCAAAATATGCCAAGGTAAAACTATCAATAAAAACAGAATTACACCAGGAATTAAAAATATTGGTCTAAAAAGTTCCTTGAATTTTTTTGTTGCCAAAGCCGCAAAAAACATTGTTCCAAACGGAATTACAAATCCTGGAATACCTTTTGCCATTACAGCAAGCGCTGAAAATATATAAAATAACCACCAAAAATATTTTTTATTTTGTTCTTGCACAAAAAATGTCAACAATCCAAAACATACAGAGAACGCCACCAAAAACGAAACTACAATATCAAGAATTGCAAATTTTGCAAGAATAATAAATTCCAAACTTGTTGCCAAAATTAGAGAAGAAATAACACCAAATTTTCTTGAAACGATTTTACGACCAACAAAATAAACTAAATATGCGGTTAAAGTTCCATATAATGCAACAGGGAAACGCGCCGTAAATTCTGTAACCTTGCCAAATAACATAAAGAACAAACATTCACCCCAAAAATACAATGGTGGTTTTTCAAAGAAATATTCCCCGTTGAGATACAATGTCATAAAATCTTTTGTATTGAACATATCACGAGCCATCGCAACATAACGAGTCTCATCAACGTCCATCAAAGCATAATTGCCGATGTTGTGAAAAAATATAAAATAAAATAAAAAACCTAATCCAAAAATTGTAAACCATTCTCTATGAGACTTAATAAAATTAATCACCTTTTCCATACTATATCCTCAATATTATAATTTTTTAATTTGTTGCAACTTTTCCAAACCCGAAATAAAATATAAAACCTCTGTTATATTTTCAGGATTTAACGTTGTTTTTGTTGCTAAAATCTCTCTCAATTCGTCCTCAAAAGATTTTTCTTCAACCTCAAGTGTTTTTTCCTCAAACAAAATATTTGCCAATTCAAATAATTCATTATTAAACTTCAAAGCATCACTCAATTGTTTTATTGTAATCGCTTTTGGAAAATTAGCCATCTTACCATTTTCAAGTTTAGTAATCAACGCAGCACTAACATTAGACATTTTTTCAAGTTCCCTCAAACTCAACTTCAATGCTTGACGTCTATTTTTTAACACTACACCAAATTTTATAAGTTGTTCTTGTCTATTCATACTAACCCTCCAAGTAAATAATAACATAGTGAAAAATAAAAATCAACACCGTTGACAAATATTAGAAATAATGTTATTATAATATTTATCAACATATATTTATAAATAATAGCATTTATACATTACCCAAAGGAGCAACAAATGAGCAATTTAAAAAATTTTTTCAACAAAGTTTCAAACGACAACATAATATTTACAGCAGAAGACATTGGTGAAATGTCAAACAAAGAATACCAACAAAATGAAAAAGCCATTTTTCACCAATTACAGAATGTTGGAATCCCAAGAAAAAGACAATTGGATGGAAATAATGACGTAATATTTGTTCATGCGTACACCAAAACTGATGGCACACATGTTAGAGCACATTATCGATCAAAACATAGCAAAGAAATAAAATATACAATGAATAAAAATCATCCATACCAACATCAATCTGAAATAAAAGAGATAAAATCAACAAATTTTTCTAATTTGGAAAACTCCAATTTTTTGGCAAAATATAATGCAGAACAAAATGCTAATCGTCCTGATGCACGAGAACTAATGAATATCGCATTGTCAGGTTTCAAAAATTTACCTGAACATTCAGAATTTAGTGTATTTCAACCGGAAGCAGTTGAATATGTCAATAATCAATTAAATATTAAAAATTCAAAAGGGTTAGAAATACCAAAAGGTTGGAATGGTCTTATATATGATAAAAATAGCGGGTTTAGTAAACGTTTATCAAATTCTTCCGAATTGCGAGAGCAAGTTATAAAATATTTTAATAATAAAACAAAATCTTTTACTTCTGATCAAATATTAATAGACTTTAAAGAAGATAAAAATTTGGGTTATTCAATAGGACACGGAACAATTTTAAACCCAAAAATTGAAAACGGTGAATTTAAAGGTATTTTATTTGATAAATATGACTTTCAGTGGCTTAACAAAGAAAAATTAGCAAATGATACTACCAGAAAATTAAATAATAAGGCATATATATTACAGATTTTAAAACAAATTAAAAAATATTATGTTATAATAC
>JAZRSZ010000017.1:0-18671 GCA_045651695.1 Candidatus Gastranaerophilaceae bacterium | reverse complement strand
AAAAATTTTGGAAAACAAAGTTTTAAATTTATTTGACATATGTTTAGTTCTAAAAGGATAACTATGTCCATGGATATATGTAATGTCAGTAGGAATAAAACCTTTGTCTGACAAAATGTAATCGTAATTTTGTCGAAGATCTTCAAGTTGTTTCATTGAGTAAAAATTATCAATAAATTTTTCCGCATAAAAACTTATTTTATTACAAAATATATCTATTGAATAATCTAAATTTTTTAATTCTTTCAATAAAATATAATTAAGTTTTTCGCCACCTGTCTGGAAATTTGAATCAGTATAAACTTCTGTGACAAACGCAATTTTGCTCATAAATTACCTACCAACTTTTTTCTTTGATAATAATCGGCAGTTGCGGTGAATACAACGTCACTAGATGAATTTAGCGCGGTTTCTAAACTATCTTGAAGGACAGAAATAATGAAACCAACTCCTACAACTTGAATTGCAATTTCATTTGGGATTCCAAATAAAGAACAAGCTGATGGGATAAGCAACAATGATCCACCAGCAATACCTGATGCCCCACAGGCTGCAAATGTTGCTAATACTGATAAAATAACCGCCATAGTAAATGTTGTTTCAATTCCTAAAGTATGTGCAGCTGCTAAAGCCATTATTGTAATTGTTACAGCTCCACCACTCATGTTAATTGTTGCTCCTAATGGGATTGATACGTTATACATATCTTTATCTAATCCAAGTTTTTCACATAATTTCATGTTAACCGGAATATTGGCAGCTGAACTTCTTGTGAAAAATGCGGTTATGCCACTCTCCTTTAAACATTGTAAAATTAATGGATATGGATTTTGTCTTATAAGTGTTGAAATAATAATCGGGTTAGTAACTAAAGCAACAATCACCATACAGCAAGCAAGTAATAAGATTAGTTTTCCGTATTGTGTGAAGATTTCCACTCCATTTGTTGAAACTGCGTGGAACACCAGTCCCATAATACCAAATGGAGCTAAATTTATTATCCAACTTACAATTTGAGAAACTGAAGTTGAAAAATCTCTGAGCATATCTTTCGTACTGTCTGAAACAATGTCTTTTAACGCCATGCCTGTTATGATTGCCCAGAAAAGAATTCCCAAGTAGTTACTTTCTGATAGTGATGAAATCGGATTGATAACAATTTTTACAAGTAAATTATGTATAATTTCACTTAAACTTTCAGGAGCGGAATTAAGTTCATGCAAACTTGTATTAAGAGAAAGAGTTTGCGGGAACAAAAAGCTTGCAATAACTGCAGTTATTGCAGCTAGAAATGTTGAAAACATGTATAAACCTATTACTGTTCGAAATTTTCCACCAGAGTGTTTTATTCCTTGTGCAAGAGAGTTCATAACAAGGATAAATACAAGCATTGGCGCAATAGCTTTAAGAGCACCGACAAATAAATCACCCAAGACGCTAAAAGCTGTGAGTTCAGGAACTAAAACAGCTAACGCAATACCGATTAAAATCCCTATAAAAATTCTGCTTACAAGATTGATACTATTATACTTTTCAACAACTTCTTTAATTCCCATAAACTCCATTATATAACAAACGTCGCGAATGGGTTGTTAACAAATGTAAAGATGGATTTCAAAATGGCTGAAACCCAGTTATAATGCCTTTATGGTATGGTATGGTATGGTATGGTCGGGAGGGGCGTGTGTCAATAATTTCCACCCCCGTGTTTTAATGAACATGTAGGTACAATTTAGAAATAGAAAGGATACGTAAATGGTAGTAGATTCAATTTCCGCAGGTGTTATGTCTCCTCAGGTATATGGAGTTTTTGCAAAAAATCAACAGAAAATAAATAATCCTGTTGTTACTCAAAATACATTAGAACGTTCTCCGCAGAGTGATAAATTTGAGAAAAAAGGATTAAGTACAGGTGCAAAAGTACTTATAGGTGCTGGTGCATTAGCGACAGCAGTGTTGGCAATTAGATGTGGCAAAGGTATTAAAAATCTAGAGGCTTTTAAAAAATTTGAACTTGGAAAAGTTAACCAATGTGATAGTTTAGGTTTTACTGATTTACTAAAATCTATTAAGGAAAAATCTTTGAAATTAGAGTTGAAGGAAACAGATAAACTTGAGGCTCATATCTTTTCACCTAAGATGCTAGATGAAGTGTATGAACTAAGTAAAGGACCAAGACCATCGAATTTATCTAAAAAAGCATATGCATATGCAATTAGTGTTAATGATCATGTAAAACATTTTGAAGTATTTAATCCCAAAGAACTTTTGGATGATATTGTAGATATTGTACCTCCTGAATTTGATAAATTATATAAAATTCCAATAGAATTATAAAAATTGTAATATGGGTAATGTTTACAAAATTGTAGGGTGGGCAAAGTGAAACTTTGCCCACATTTTAAATGTCATCCTCGAACGCAGTTCGGGGATCCATTTTACTGGATTCCCAAGTCTAGCGACTTGAGAATGACGAAACATATTTTCTTCTTCCTTGCGGAAGAGGGAAAGGAACTTCCTCCCTTACTTTATAATCATCTCAAATCTATTTCAAAATTTCCACCGTAGATTTTGACCGTTAAGGTAAGTGTTTCGTTTTTGTATCCTTCCGGTGGGGTTTTATATGCAGGGTTTTGCATCATTGCGTTATAAACAACGTCATTGAGAGACATATTTGTTGATTGTTGTGCAAATTTTCTATCAATTAATGTGCCTGATGAATTTATTTTGAAAGTTATTTTGCAGTTCCCATCACCAATTACTTGTGCAAAATCTATTTTTGCTGCTATACGGTTACGAAGTGCAATTTTGTATTGTAACAACTCTTGTTGTTGTGCTGCCAAATCTACAACTGGTTTTTGTTCAACAGGTTTAACTGTTGCTTGTGGCTTGGTTTGATTTGTTTGAGTTTGTGTTTGTGGAATATATTTTTGAACGTCAACTTTTGGAGTTGTTTTAACAGGTTGAGTTTGAGTTGTTTGTTGTGGTTGTTTTTGTACAGGTTTTGTAGTCACAACTTTTTTAACTTGTTTTGGTTGTGTTTTTACAACGGGCTTTTGTACAGTTATTTGTGGTTGTGTTGTTTGTGGGGTTGTAGAGGATTTCCACAAACTTTCAATAGATGGAATGTTTTTATTAGGTTGAAGAATGGGTTTTTGAGTTTTTGAAGATTCTTCTGCCTTTTTTAAAATCCCATTCCCTAAAAACATCACAGATAAAATTGCCAAGATTATGCAAGTTAAAAATATGCCCCAGCCAATATAGTCAATATCTTTTTTAGGTTTAATTTTTTCTCTTTTAGGTTGTTGAATTTGTGGTTGTGTCGGTTTAGGAGTTTGTGAAATTTCAGCAAAAGTATTATTGCCGCAATCGCAATAATCTGGTTTTATATCATATTCACATCCGCAATCTGTACATTTAAACATTATTTTTTGACCTTTTCTGTGTCCATATAGTCTTCTGGAGTACTATATTTTGTGATTTTTGAGATTTTCCATCCGCCCTCAACAACTGTTGAAAATCTATTTGAACCTGCTGGAAAATCTAGTATTGAGCGTCCTTGATAACTTCTTATAACTGGTGCAATGTATTGGATTGCGTATGGTGTATAATTTGGTGTCAAAGACCATGTTTTTATATTAGTTATTTTACCATATTTGTCAACTTCAAATGAAAATCTAAATATAGTTCCCTCTTGAATGTATGGTAAATCAACATCATTCATAATGGAGTTTTGAAGATTTGAACGCCATTTATTCCATAAAATAAGTTCTTCTTCTGTCTCTTGTTGAATTTGTACAACTTCTCTTTGTGGTTCTGTTTCGTCTTTAATTATTTTTTGAATAGATTGTGGTAATGTAACCGTTTTGGTTTCTGTTTTTGCAGTACTAGTTTTGGTTGTTGTTGGTTGTTTTTGTGTTGTTTGGTTAACTGTATTTACCGATGTCGCTTTTTTAGTTTCTTGTTGGATTTTTGTTGTAACTTTTTCTGCTTTTGAAGTATTAGTTTGTGTTGGAATATTTTTCACCGTTTCTACTTGTGGAATTGCTTCTACAATTTTGTAATCTGAATCATAAATCATAACAGTTTTGTGCATTTGAGGTTTGAAAGCCCCTATGCACAAACTTGTTATAACTAAAATGCTTGCTAATATTGTGAAAAATATTTTATACAAAATTACTCTCTATCTATTTGTGAAATCAATTCATCTGCAGAATGTATGTCGAATTTAGTTTGACTTAACATGTATGTTTCTGCAATTAGTAATGCGGTTGGGACTAATGCGGCAACTGAACTCAAGAACATTCCGCCTAAATCACCACCGATTTCTTGCATAAAGTATGAAATATTCATTGAAAACTCGATAAAGATAATGCATAAACCAATGATGAATGAACGACGCATATCTGTATCAAGTTTTTTAATTCCTTCGATACCGTAAATTTCTACACCGTGTTTAAGATAATTGCTAAATCCATCATTTTTAATTACATTTGATGCTTGGATTTTTTTGTTGCATAAAAATCCGTTTACAAAAGCAAAAAATGCAAAAATTATCATAAATGTTGCAAGTACCAAGAATACAGGGCTTATTCTTAAACCTGAAATTCTTACCCAGCCTGCTGCTTCAGGGAAGCACATTGCCAATGTGTTTGAAACACCATAAGCCAAAAATGGTGCAGTTAAAATACCCAAAAATATTTCACCAATGGATTTTAGTTGAAGCATAAATAACTTATCTTTGATATTTCTGATTTTTACTGAACTTAAGTTATTAACAAATCTTTCAATCCATTGTTGATATTCTTTCATTACTATTTCAAAATCTTCTCGGTATTCGTATTTACTTAAATCTTTTGTTAATTGAACTTTATTGCTTTTGAAGTAGCCACAAGCAACCGCTAGAGTTACGCAAGTTCCTGTAAAGAATAAAGACATAAATATTGCAAATAGTGGCATTGTGCCTATGTAATATAAAACGTTTATGCAATAAATTGCAGCGTAGAAAAGTACTGATAAAATTATCATAATTTTTTCTGCAATTGAATTGTCTATTGCAAGTTCAGAAACTTTATTTTGCAAATACAAATAAGTTCCTTGTTTTGCCACTAAACCCACACCAAAAATTATTACAGAATAAAGTAGAAGCAATTTCATATTAACAGGCATTTGAATAATACTACCTGCCTGTTCTAATGGCAAGCCTGTTAAGTAATTTGCTACACCAAAAGCAAGAACTAAAGATGCTACATATAAAGCGATATTCAAGAATGTTCCAACTTTTGAATTCATTGAAATTTTGTTCTTCAAATCATTTATCATAAATGAAATTTGTTTAACGATTGAAACTCTTGCTTCTTCGATTTCTGCTTTTCTTTTTTCAATTTTAAGTTTTGCAGCAGCATTTACTTCATCTCCATATAAACTTTTTACGTCTTGTTCTGTCAAAACCTCAGGAGCAATTTTGGTTGATGCAGACGCCTCATCTACCCTAATTGTGATGTATTCGTCAGAATCTTTTACCATAATTTTGCACATTCTATCTATTTCTAGTCTTTGTGGCAAAGGTTGACCTTTAAATAAAAAATTTGGTGAATTAAATTGATTGAGGATACAGTATCTGTTAGTGTTTCTATCGTGTTCAACTGCTAACATAAAATTAAAGCCAAAATCAACTTGATAATCATATCCTGCTTGAGAAGAAATGTTTACCAATTCTTTATTCGCAAATGTTTTTTCACCTTGCTTTGTAATAATTGTGAATGTCATTTATTTATCTCCCTATCGCTTCTAATAATTTTCTTTGTGATTTGTTTGTTGTTTGTTCGTTTACCAAAATTAATTTCTTTTCACCCAATACTGGAGAAAGTTTTGTTTTAACTAAATCTAATTTTTCAGGATGTGCATACGCAAACATCATTGAGATTTCAGGAATGTGCTTTTTGATGTTTTCAACATTTTCTGGTAATGTATTCCAGTCAATTTGTTTTGCTGTTGCTCCTTCATTTTCCAAATCACCAATAACAACAATTGATGGAACATATCCCTCTTTTTTCATAGTTAATGCATAATCAAAAGCCTTCTTAATTGCTTCGCCGTATGCAGTACCATATTCTTGGTTATTTAATTTAGTAAATTCTTTTAAAGTGTCATTTATCGTTGATGTTTCTGATGGAGCACCTTCGTATATTAAATATGATTTTTCTGAAACTTTGATTATTTTGATTAAATCTTCAGGGTCTAATATCGCGCAAGTTGATTTTAAATATTTGATTTCTTCTTCAAGTTTTGACTGATTTGATGCAGAAGAATCAATTACAAAAATAACTGATGCAGGATGAAAATCGTCAATTTTTATATTTTTTAAACCACAATATAAAAGTTTTCCGATAACTGCTATTGCTAAAATTAAAATTCCTAAAATTATTAATCTTTTTCTGTTCATTTTTACCTCTAATAAATTACTACATTAATATCGCTTTCTAAAACGACGTCAAGTTCTGTATATGATGGAATTTCTGCATCAATACCTTGTTGTGCTACTTGTGTTGCAAGTGCAACACCACCAGACACGCCTGCACCAATTGCTGCTGCGGAACCGTAGTTATGATCCCCAGCCCCTGCTAGTGCAAATAAAAGTCCTACCAATGCCCCAGCAACTGCAGCTCCCACAACTCGAGTTGCAGTTCTTTTTAGTTTACCATCATTAGTAACTTCAAAATCTATTTTTTGAGTTTTAATATCATATGATTTGCCACTTGGTGTTTCTAGTTTATAAAAATTGATTTGAACACTCCCATTTCTAGAACCGTATTTTGCTGGGTTTGCTTTTGTTAAAGACCCATACAAAACGCTTCCTTGTTCTGCAATAACATGGTTGTTATTTAATCTCCAATCTTGTTGTAAAACTCCAATGACAGCATCTCCAACGTATGCAGTTGCAGTATTTATTGGATCTTGCAAATATACAGGTAAACTTACACCTTTACCGACTTTGCCAACAAAACCTGTTAATGTTGTTGGGCTTTTTGGTTCTTGAATTTGTGTTTGAACTTGTGAAACAGTTTTTTGTGGTTGTGGTTCTTCAAATGAGTAAGTATTTGTTTCGCCACTTAGTGTTCTTTGTGCAATTTCTGCAAACCTATTGAGTGTTACCTCGTTATAAGATTTTTCATAAAAAATATTTTCAGTGTCTAAATTTTTGAGAATTTTTTTATTTAATTTTTTGTTTTCACCTGCTTCAAAATAATATAAAAGATTATTTCCACAAGGCTCAAGCATCATTAAAACATAATCATTTGGATTTTTATTTGATAGTGCATAAATAGGATCTTCTTTGAGAATTGAATATTTTTTGTCGAGTAAAATAGTTTTGAAATGAGTGTTTATTTTCTCTTCAGTAGTGTTTTTCAAATAATAAAGTTCGTTGAAAGCGTAACAAACGTTTGTAGAAATGAAATATAGAAAACATATAATTAAAGCGAATATTTTTTTCATTATTTCTCCTTAATCACATTTGTAGTAACGCTTTTTGTTGTTGTAACAGATCCATCTGAATTAATTTTTAAAAAGTATTCAATAACATTTATTTGCAAAGGATTATGCATTTTTGGTTTTTTAACTGCAAAACCTACACTTAAAACTAAAAGAAAACATATAACAATTGTTGTAAAAATCTTTAAATTAACCTTGCACATATCACTTGAATTATAATATAAATTCGACGATTTAGCAAGTAATTAGGGTGGTTGGCAAAAAATATTTTTACGCTTTTTATTGTCTATATGCGCATATCACCAATTCAACAATATAATTATCAAAAACCAACATTTACCTCGTGGGAAAGAGAAGTTCACGATAAAAATGGGAATTTGTTGTATAGGAATAATACATCAATGTTTCGTAGTGATATTGAATGGAATTTGTTTTCTCATTTTGTTGAAAAAAAATTTGAAAATGTTGATAAGGTAAATGTGTATGATTTTGGTTGCTCTGATGGTTCTGAAGCATATACATTTTTGATTTCTTTGTTAAATAATACAAGTGCTGCAAATGCTAGAAAATTTGTGCCAATAAAAGCTTATGATATTGATAAAGATGCAATTAAAAGAGCAAAAAAAGAAGGGGTAAATCTTTCACCAGATGAAAAATTTGCAATAGGTTGGCAACAAAAATATGGTTTTAAAATATTTTTTGACGAGTATATACTTACCTCCGCATGCTCCACAAAACAAAAATATGGCTTTAAAACATTTTTTGGCGAGGGTAAAGATAAAATGTATAAACCAAAAGATGTTTTATCCAAAAATGTAATCTTTAAAAAGGGTGATATTACAAAGGATTATAAAAAAATAAAACCTGAAAACAGCATAGTCTTTGCAAGAAATTTTTGGCCATATTTGGATTATGTTGAATGCAAAGAATTGGCTAAAAATTTAGGCGAGAAAATGGGCGATAATTCATTATTGATAATAGGGAATTTTGATGTGGCAGGATATGAAGGAAAATATTGTGAGGATTTTGAAACAATTTTGTCTAAAGCAGGTTTTAAGAAAACTCTTGTAAAGTATGTTTATGAAAAAAGACCTGCTGTAACAAATCAAACCAAATTTGACAGTGTAATTGTTTAATGTTATAAAGAATTTATTAAAGTTTTCTGGCAAAAAATATTTTTACGGGTTTTGTATCTTTAGGAGGACCATGCATGGTATCAGTTCAAAAGGTTTCATTTAAAGGCGATTTATTAAAACAAGTTAATCCCTCGGCAAAGGCGATAACACAACCGCAGCAAGTAAATCCACCGGTTCAAACATATTCGGAACCAATGGTTGTTTCTAATCAAAATCCGAAAAATGAAAAGGTCTCATTTAGTGGAAATAATGCAGTAGCGATAGCAAGTGCTATTGTATCAACTGTGGCACTTGGTTTAGGTGTGACTGTTGCATTGAAAAATGGCAAGTTTATAAAACAATTGCAGAATGTTACCCAAGAGAACTCACGTGCAATAAGGAGTGTTGCGGATAATGTAACTTCTACTGTAACAGAAGTAACGTCTAAAATTGATAGCAAACTTTCAGAAATGGCTACAACATTCGAGGAAGGGTCTCAAAAATTAAGAAAGAAAATATCAGGTTTAGGTAAATGGCAAGATGGTCAAATAAACGCTGTACAGGAAAATTTATCTAAAAGAATAGATGCTTTGCAAACAGAAAAAGTTGCAACAATGTCTGAAATACTCACTGCAAGTTGCAGAGTTGGTAATAAGGACTTAAATCTTGCGACTGTAATGCATGCATATGGAAAAAATACTGAAAAATTAGAACATGCTCTCCAAACAGAATCAACAAAAAATATTTTTGGCATAGTAAACAGATCTCATCATGTTCCAAAAGATTCAATAACATTAAGAATGCCTACATCAGAATTTAAAGGTTTTGCAAGTACAGGTGGTATGTCAGCCGTTCCAAGAGAAATTATTGCAAACTTGGGTGCAATGGTTAATAACAAGCAAAAAGTCAGATTAGTTGTTGATATGCCAATGTATATGGGGCAAATTGAAGATAATATTTATTATTCGCTTCAAAAACGTGCTGACGGTTTGTATGATTATGTAACTTCGAAAGGTGAAAAGCCATTTGTAGAAGGTATGGAAAAAATAGGTTCAATGCGTTTGCCAATATACACAGATAAGGGCAGAACATCCGAAGTTGTGGATATGTTCTTGGCAAGAGATATTGAACAAGTTGTTGATTTGGATTTATTAAAACCTTGGTTAAGCAAAGATTTACAAAAAGAATTGAAAAAAGCAGAAAAATCGGGTAATGCTTTTGAGTTTAATTGGAATTCTTTGAAAATAAAATATAATCCTGATAAAGGTGATATAAAACCTGTTGCTCGTGTAAAATACGATACTGTGTTCTATCATAATGATAAATTTAGAATGGATGGACCTGTTGAAGCAGGTAAAGTAAAAAATATTTATAACAATTTGACACATAATGCAGGTGAAACTGAAAGATTTGTATATTTTGACAAATTCTTTTATGAAGGTTTATTGCGTGAAGGAGAATTCTCAAGTGAAAAACTTGGTGCAGATGTAATTATAGGTAATGATTGGCAGACAGGTGCGATAAGTGCAATGATGAAAATGTTAACTCAAGCACGTAAATATTCAGGTCTTGATCCAAAAATTGCTGATAAAGTTTATAACACTCCAATAGTTACAGTAATTCATAATGCCGGTTTGGCAGGTGATACTTGGCATTCTCAAGAAAAATTGTTGAACGTTATGTTTGGCGAACACGCACATATGATTGTTAAAAATGCTCATATGCCAAAAGATGTTGGATTAAATCCTGATAGTTGGAATGGTTTGTTCCATGGTAATAACTTAAACCCACAAACTATGGCAAGTGTTTATTCTGATGTATTGATACCTGTTTCAAAAGGTTACGGGCATGAAATGGCAACTCAAAGTGGTTTTGGTTGTGCAAACCATGCAATATTTAATTTAAGAGCAAGAGAAGGTGATTTCGGTAATATTGAAATTCTTAAATTTATTGCAGGAAAAAATGGTTTAAATCCAAATCTTGTTTCCGATGTTAATGTTGCATATAGGCCAATTACGAACGGGTGCGACAGAGTTAATAATATGCTAACTCCGAAAAACGCACTAAAACTTCAACGTGATTTAGGTGTTGAAGTTGGTACTTTGCGTCCGAAATTAGCATCAGAAAGTGTATTTGATTTCCACCAATATAATAAAGAAGGATATTTGAAAAAAGTTATTGCTGATATCAATTCAGCAAGAGCGGGTAAAGGTAACCCTATGAATATAGAATTATCTGAGATGACAGATTTGACAGGTGTAACAAAAGATACAGTAGTATTTTCTACTGCAGGACGTATCGTTGATCAAAAAGGTCTTGATATTTGGGCAGAAAGTATTGAAGAATTTTTAACAAGACATCACGGAAAAGGTGGGGATACTCCTGTCTTCTATACGCAAGGTATTGGTGATAATGCTTATATTGACAAACTATTAGACGTAAAACGAAGAATTGCTGATAAATTTGGTCAAGAAGCAGCAAATAGAATAGTTTTTGCAAAATTATTCTCTGAACCAGGAAGATATGACGGTTGTAAATTAATGTCTGATTTTACAATTATGTCAAGTTGGTTTGAACCTTGTGGTTTAGTTCACAAAGAAATTGCTGCATACAGTGGTGCGATTCCTATTGTTAACAAAGTGGGTGGTTTGACTGATGGTTTAGAGCACGGAGTAAATGCTATCTTCTCTGAATTTAAACCGAAATTTGAAAATTATGATGAAGCATTAAAATACAACCGCAAAGTGTTTACAGATGCGATGGATGAAGCATACAAATTATTCCAAGATAAACCTAAGTTCAAGGAAGTTCTGGAAAATTCATACAATGCAAACCACAGTTGGTTGAAAAAAGGTGGTGCAATGGAAGAATATGCAAAAGTCCTTGTTGATTTAAAAGTCCTAAAACCTGAAGTTTTGAAGGCTAATTAATAGTTTCAGCGATAGTTTCAACGAATGATTCTATTTCGGCCATTTGTGAATCTTTTAGGCTTGATTTTATGCTGATTTTCTTTTCAATAAATCTCATATCTTTGCATTTTTCTAAAGTTTGTTGCATAAGATTGCCAGATGTTGCAGCCCATGAACCATTTTCAATGAAGCCTACAGTTCTATTTTGAATGTTGTGGGAAACTAAATCTCTTAATAAATCTTCCATAGAGATAAAGATGCCCATGTTATATGTTGTAGAGGCAAATATCAAATGACTCCACTTGAATGCTGCTGAAACAATGTTTGAAGTAGGGGTAACTGAAACATCGTACATAACAGTTTTGATACCCTTATCTCTCAATTTTGAGGATACAACTTCTGCTGCTATTGCAGTATTGCCATATACAGATGCATAAGCAATCATAACACCTTTTTCTTCTGGTTGGTAACTACTCCATAAATCATATTTTTTTATGTATTTGTCAATATCTTCTCTCCAAACAAATCCGTGTAACGGGCATAAATATTTGATTTCTAAATTACTTGCTTTCTTAAGTAAAGATTGTACTTGTGCTCCATATTTACCTACTATGTTTGTGTAATAGCGTCTTGCTTCATCCATGTAATCGTGGTCGAAATCAACTTCATCAGCAAAAATAGCACCATTTAATGCTCCAAAAGTTCCAAATGCATCAGCAGAGAATAAAATTTTATCTGTTGTGTCATAAGTTACCATTACTTCTGGCCAGTGAACCATTGGTGCCATGATAAATGTAAAATTGTGTTTACCTGTATTTAACACATCACCTTCTTTAACTATATGGAATTTAACTTCGTTTTTAAATTCAAAAAATTGATATATCATATCTTTTATTTTTTGGTTACAAACAATTGTTACATCAGGGTATTCGCATAACAATAATTTAAGTGTTGCGCTATGGTCAGGTTCCATGTGTTGAATTACAACATAATCCAATTTTGAAGAACCAAGTTCGTGTTCTAGGTTTTCAAAAAAAGTTGTTGCTACTGCTTTATCCACAGTATCAAATAAAATGGTTTTATCATCTTTTATTAAGTATGAATTATATGCAATTCCGTTTGGGACTGAATAAACACCTTCAAATAGGTTTAGTCGTCTGTCATTTGCGCCAATCCAAATTAAATTATCTTTTATTTTTTTTGTACAGTACATAATTTGCTCCTCGTTATTCTTTTTCTATATAAAATATTATACATTGAAATGTTTAAAATTTGTAAAAAATATAATTTAAAAAAGATTTTTTGTTATAATTAGTATGTGCTTAATTTGTAATCTTAGGAGAAAATATGGGTAAATTTAATTTAATGTCTTATATTATGCCGCCAGAAGATAAGATGTTTTTCACTTATTTTCAAGAAAGTGCAGAAATCTGTTGTAAAACAGCAACTCTTTATAGTGAAATTATTGAAAAAGGTTTGACTGAAGATTATAAAAATCAGGCTCGTGAATATAAGAAAAAGGGAAAAGTTGTTTACAAAACTGTTTTAAAACAATTAAATAAAAGTTTTATAACCCCTATAGAAAGGGAAGATATTCAAACAATTGCTGTTCAATTGTATAAAATTGCTAAAAGAATTGCAAAAACTAGTGTAAATTTGGAAATTTATGCGTTGAATAAATATACTGATGAAATGAAAGAACAAACAAAGACCTTATTTAAAGCGACAGAAAAATTAAGAGAAATTATTTTAGAATTTAAAAAAGTTTCTGATGTTGAAAAGATTACTCAATTAAGTATTGAAATGAAAGAATTAGAAACTCATGGTGATGATGTTTTGAGAGAAGCGTTTAGAGTTTTATATTCAGGGCAATATGAAACTCTAGAAGTAATTAAATTAAGAGATTTATACAAAGAAGTTGAAGCCGCACTTGACGCTTGCTATTTTGTATCTGATTTGATTTTGAATATAGTACTAAAACAAAGTTAATTAGGCTGATAAAATGAGTATAACGATTTTACTTTTAATAGCAGTAGTGTTTGTAGCGTTAGTTTTTGAATTTATTAACGGATTTCACGATTGTGCGAATGCTATCGCAACAGTTGTATCGACAAAAGTTTTGTCGCCAAAGCAAGCGGTTTTATTTGGTGCGAGTTTGGAATTTGTTGGAGCATTAACAGGGACACACGTTGCTAAAACGATTGGTGCAGGGATTGTTAATGCGGATATGATAACCTTATCGGTTATTTTTTGCGCACTACTTGCTGCTGTAATATGGAATTTATTTACTTGGTGGTTGGGATTGCCATCTAGTTCTTCTCATGCGTTGATAGGTGGATTGTTAGGTGCAGCAATTGTTAAAGCTGGTTTTGATGTTATTAATGTAGGGACTTTAATTGACAAAGTTATAATCCCAATGTTTTCATCTCCTGTTTTGGGATTTATTGTTGGCTTCACTTTAATGTTGTTGATTGTTTGGCTTGTAATTATTTTTAGATGTAGACCAGCGAGTGTTAATAAAAAATTTAGAAAATTGCAGTTAATATCATCAGGACTTATGGCATTAAGCCATGGTTCAAATGATGCTCAAAAGACAATGGGGATTATTACTCTTGCGTTATTGGCTGGTGGGGTTTTAACTAAAGGTCCGCAAGGGGATTTTGAAATTCCAATTTATGTAATATTAGTTTGTGCGTTGACTATGGCAGCAGGGACAATGAATGGCGGTTGGAAGATCATCAAAACAATGGGACATAAAATAATTAAATTAAAACCAATACATGGTTTTGCGGCAGAAACTTCTGCAGCGGGTTTAATTTTAGCGGCATCTCATTTTGGGATTCCATTAAGTACAACTCACGTGATTTCAACATCAATTATGGGTGTTGGTTCGACATTCCATGCACATGCTGTTAAGTGGAGAGTTGTAGGGAATATTGTTACTGCTTGGGTTGTGACAATTCCAGCATGTATGCTTATTTCCTCAGCCATATATTATTTGTTGGGTAAACTTTTTTAATTTTTGCAAAATATTGTCTTTTAGGTATGATATTTATTGTAAAGACTGATTTTGCAACAAGGAGTATTTATGAGAGTATTAGTGGGAATGTCTGGTGGAGTTGATTCTTCAACATTAGTGTTAATGCTTAAGGAACAAGGTCACGAAGTGATTGGTGTTACAATGTCAATTTGGGGTAAAAATGGTATTTACAAAGAAATTCAAGAAAAATTGAAAGATTTACCTCAAAAAACTCATGCAGCCTGCCTTGGACCAAATGAAGAAGAAAAAATTGAAGAAACAAAATTAGTTGCAAAGCAGTTAGGGGTAGAACTTCATGTCATTGATTGTTCTGAAGATTATGACAAAATTGTTTTAAATAATTTTAAAACCGAATATTTGAGTGGTCGGACACCAAATCCTTGTGTTTGGTGTAATTCTTTGGTTAAATTTGGTTTATTGCCTACTTTAGCAAAAGCAAAAGGGATTGATTTTGATATTTTTGCGACAGGTCATTATGCAAGAGTTGAAAAATCTCAACAAGGTAGATACATTTTAAAAAAGGGCATTGAAAGCAAAAAAGATCAATCATATTTTTTGTATAGGTTAAAACAAGAACAGTTAGCAAATATTTGGATGCCATTAGGGTCTAAAACAAAAGAAGAAATTAGAGATTATGCAAAATCAAAAGGGCTTGTTGTTGCAGAAAAACCGGATAGTCAGGATTTTTATGAAGGTGATTATAATGAATTACTTCAGGTTTCTGAAAAAGTGGGAAATATTGTTGATACAAAAGGAAATATTTTGGGTTCGCACAAAGGTTTTTGGAATTATACAATAGGTCAAAGAAGGGGTTTGGGTATAAGTTCAACGGAACCACTTTATGTTATTGAACTTCGTGCTAGTACTAATGAAGTTGTTATAGGTACAAATGATGAAACAATGAAGAATGTTTTATATGCTAATGACTTAAACTTTATTGGTATTGAAAAACTAGATAAAGAAATAGTATGTGAAGCAAAAATAAGGTCTTCTCAATCTCCTCAAAAGGTTACTGTAAAACCTGTTGGTGAAGACAAAATAAGAGTAGAATTTGAAAATATGCAAAAAGGTATTGCAATAGGTCAATCGGTTGTGCTTTATGCTGATGATATTATTTTGGGTGGAGGTATAATTGAATCAATAGATGATAATTGCGCAAAATAGAAATTGTAATCTATATGATTTGAGTGAAATATGACAGATACCCCAAATATAGAAAAACTTAATTCTATTATTAATAAAGTGAAATTAGCCCAACAAATTTATGCAAATTATTCACAAGATAAGGTTGACAAGATTTTTAAGGCTGCTGCGGTTGCTGCAAATAAAGCGAGAATACCTTTAGCTAAAATGGCAGTTGCTGATACGAAAATGGGGATTGTAGAAGATAAGATTATTAAAAATCATTTTGCATCAGAATATATTTTTAATAAGCACAAAAATACAAAAACCTGTGGGATTATTTATGAAGACAAAATTAATGGAATAAAAGTTGTTGCAGAACCTTTAGGTATCTTGGCTGGTATTATTCCAACAACAAACCCTACTTCAACAGCAATTTTTAAAGCGTTATTAGCATTAAAAACAAGAAACGGTATCATATTTTCCCCACACCCAAGAGCAAAAAAATCGACTATTGCTGCTGCCAAATTAGTTTTAGAAGCCGCTGTCAAAGCAGGTGCACCAGAAGATATTATTGGTTGGATTGATGAACCTTCTATGGGGTTGTCCGATGCACTTTTACATCACCCAGACATTGCTTGTATTTTAGCAACAGGAGGGCCTGGTATGGTTAAAGCGGCATATTCATCTGGCAAGCCAGCATTAGGGGTCGGGCCAGGGAATGTTCCTGCGATCATAGATGAAACAGCAGATATTCAAATGGCGGTATCTTCTATTATAATGTCAAAAACATTTGATAATGGGATGATTTGTGCTTCTGAGCAATCAGTAATCGTCGTTGAAGATATTTACGAAGAGGTTAAAAAAGAGTTTGTATATAGAGGTGCTTATTTATTAAATAAATATGAAGCATTGAAAGTTTCAAAAATAATTTTAACAGAACAAGGAACAGTAAATCCGTATATCGTAGGACAATCTGCATATAAAATTGCTGAAATTGCAGGAATAAAAGTTCCTGAAACTACTAAAATTTTAATTGGGGAAGAACAAGAAGTTGCAATTGAAAATCCATTTGCGCATGAAAAATTATCTCCAATTTTAGCTATGTATAAGGCAAAAACATTTGAAGAAGCAGTTGAAATTACGCATCAATTAGTATTAATTGGTGGTGCTGGTCATACAGCCGCTATGTATACAGACTTAAGAAAATCTGATAGAATTAGCTATTTTGCAAAAGAAATTCCAACTTGTAGATTATTAATAAATTCTCCATCGTCGCAAGGTGCTATTGGTGATTTATATAATTTTAAGTTAGAACCATCATTGACATTGGGTTGTGGTTCTTGGGGTGGGAATTCTGTATCTGGAAATGTAGGTGTGGAACATATGTTGAATTATAAAACCGTAGCCGAAAGAAGAGAAAATATGTTATGGTTCAAAATTCCACCAAAAGTTTATTTTAAAAGAGGTGCTGTAGATTTAGCATTAAGAGTTTTGCAAGGGAAAAAAAGGGCATTTATTGTAACTGATAGATATTTATTTAATTCAGGTGCAATCAATCATGTAACAAGGGTTTTAGATGAAATTGATATTGATTATCAAATTTTCTTTGATGTAAAACCTGATCCAACACTATCAACAATAAAACAAGCGATGGATATAGTAAAACCGTATGAACCAGATGTAATTATTGCATTAGGCGGGGGCTCTCCTATGGATGCGGCTAAAATTGTTTGGTTAATGTATGAACAACCAGAGACAGACTTTGAAGATATTTCAATGAGATTTATGGATATTAGAAAAAGAATTTGTCAAATCCCCGATTTAGGGGAAAAAGCAACAATGGTTGCAATCCCAACAACATCTGGTACTGGTTCTGAAGTTACACCATTTTCAATTATAACGGATGATGAAACTCATGTGAAATATGCAATTGCAGATTATGCTTTAACTCCGAACATTGCAATTATTGATCCAAATTTTGTTGATGGGATGCCAAAAGGTTTGACTGCAGCATCTGGTATTGATGCTTTGGTACATTCTATTGAGGCTTATGTATCAGTTATGGGCACAAACTTTACAAATTCAAACGCTTTAGAAGCAATAAAATTAGTATTTAAATATTTGGTTCGTTCTTATAAAGAAGGTGCGAAAGATCCTATCGCAAGAGAAAAAATGCACTATGCAGCAACAATTGCGGGGATGGCATTTGCAAACTCATTCTTAGGATTATGTCACTCAATGGCTCACAAATTGGGTGCAATGTACAACATCCCTCACGGTGTAGCTAATTCATTATTGATTAGTCAAATTATTAAATATAATTCTACAGATAAGCCAACTAAGCAAGCAATTTTCCCTCAATACAAATGCCCAAATGCAAAAGTAAAATATGGTCAAATTGCTGATGAATTGAAATTGGGCGGAAAAAATGATGATGAAAAAGTTGAATTATTACTTAAATTGATTGAAAAACTTAAAAAGGATATTCAATTACCATCATCTATTAAAGAATTTGGAGTTTTAGAGAATGAATTTCTTGAAAAATTAGATGAATTGGTGGAATTAGCGTATGATGACCAATGTACAAGTGCAAATCCGAGATACCCTCTTATGCATGAAATTAAGCAATTGTATTTAGATGCTTATTATGGAAAAATATAAATTTTACATTATTGTTAAATGGTTGTTTATTTAGTTATAAACGACCTTTTAACTATTGACATAAAATAAGGTTTTTTATACCATGAAAGGAAGAGGAGTAGGAAAAGAAGGATGAAATTGACAAAAAAACAAGGTTTTATAATCGCATTTATTTTGTTGTTTTTATTGATATCATTTTTTGTTTTAGGATTTAATTCTTTTTGGGCAATTTTTATACTTTCTCCAATTTCATTATCTGTGGATTTCTGTTATATTACTTTGCCAATAACTATTTTGATGATGATAGGGCTTTCTATTTATTCTCATGTTAAAAAAGATTTTGTTAAA
>JAZRSZ010000016.1:0-22638 GCA_045651695.1 Candidatus Gastranaerophilaceae bacterium | reverse complement strand
ATAATACCGGTAATATTTAAATTATAGGTTTGGTGTATGTATAACATTTGTAAAAATGTAATTTGTTTATTACTTATACATATTTTAATATGTATTATATGTACTTCTGCTATGCACATTTTTGCAATAGTCATGTTTTCTGCATTAGGAGATAATATTCCAAATATAATTTACTCTCTATTAGACTGCCTAATAATAGTATTACTAATTGGACGGTTATTTATATTGCCAATTGCGTACAAAATATTGGAAAATTCTAAAATTTTTAGTTTACTTTCAAAATTCATTAAAATTTTAAAAAAATCACTTTTTCTAAAAATAATAATTTTAATTTTATCTTATTATCTGCCTTGTGTTAGTGGAATTTCGCCTGATTATACTAATTTATACAAAAATTTTATATATAGTTTATGTGTTGGGTTCCTTGGGAATTATCTTATTTTATTTATTTATTGGTATATAGAAGATAAAATCAAACAAAAACTTTGAGAATATATTATTAAAAGGAGGGGTAAGTTACAATAGATACATTTGGCGTTCAGAAAATAGTGAAAAAACATGTAAAGCATGCAAAGCACTAGATGGAAAAGAATTTAATTTTTATGACGAAATTCCGGAACGTCCGCACCCAAACTGTAAATGTACAGTTGAAGTCATTAAAGAACGAAATCCTCAAAACCAAGAAGAATACGAAACTCTACCAACATACCCAACCACAGAACAACCTAAAACTCCAGACCCAAAACCATCGGAAACTTCAACTACTAAAAACATAGAATCAACTGTTAATAATGTTTTTGAGCATTTACAAACAAATAATGGACAAATACCAAATATGAATATCACTGCAAATATTACTTGGAAAGAAATGATAGGCAATAACAATACAAACGAAGAACGAAAAAATGAATGTACAAAAGAAGTCCTAAACAATATCTATCATACAGCACAACAACTACAAAAAATTCATGATACTCATTGGGGAAATCGTCAAATTATAATATCAAGTGGTTGGCGTTCCGAACGCAATAATAAAAATTGTGGTGGAGCAAAACACAGCAAACATTTATATGGAAAGGCTGTCGACTTCCATTTAGGATTACCAACAATACAAAAAGATTTTAATATTATGCAAAAAAATTGGAAAGGTTACGTCTTATTTGAAGGGACTTGGATACATGCACAAACAGAATAAATAAAAATTATTTATTTAAAAATACCATATTATTAAACCATATAATATTTTTTGTAGCATCATTAAGCCAATTGTAGTTATAATCGTCTACTGCAATATATTCCCAACACTTTAAATTTTTACTGCAATAATCAAAATTTCTCTTGATTTGTAACAAAAAACGATGATTTGTTTCATCTGCAGTATTAATTAAACTTATTACTTCTCCATACATACTTTTATGACCGTAATTGTGGTTTTTTAAATCTTGCTCAACAATAAATGATGCATTATATTTATTAAAATCATTATATTTTAATGTTTTTTCTTTTTCATATTGCTGTTGTAGTCCTTGAGCATTTGCTTGAAAAAACATAATTAACATCAAAATAACTATTAACAATATTTTTTTCATAATATTCATACTAATCTATTTGAAATTTTTATGCAAGTAAAAATGGTGGATTCATTTACCCTCTCACGATGGGGAGGGGAATTAATCTGTAAATACTTAGCAAATAACAAATAAGTCGGGTTAAAACCCGACCTATTGCTAATATAATTCAATACCTGGACCTTCATCAGAACCTGGGAAATAAGGTAGAACCTTAGAATGAGCATTACGTAGTGCTTGGTGAGGATCTCTACCTTCTCTTATTGCATCTTCCATTATCTTACGATCTTCTGGTGTAATAATATATGGTAATACTTTAGAATGACCCAGACCCAGTGCTTGTTTAGGATCTCTGCCTTCCCTTATTGCATCTTCCGCTATCTTACGATCTTCTGGTGAAAGTAAACTTGCGGAGAAACCAATCGCATCACTTAACTTCGCATCATCTGCAAGTTGCTTTTTCAGTTGCTCCATCAGTTTCGCTTGTTGCTCATCACTTAATTTAGGTGGTTCAAAATCAAATGTTTTTATTGCTTCATCTCTAGTTTCACCGAGTCTACGCATTGCATTACGAATATCATCAGTAGTAATCTTCGCCGGCTGTACTTCAGTGTGTTGTGATTTACCAAGTCTAGCAAGCATATCCGTAATTTTTACTCTGGTAGAGTCCCTTGAAATACCATCTGTGCTCATATTCAAATCTCCTTTCGTGTTTATACTCTCATTACGTTCACTCTTATATAAAGAATATATACTCGAAAAGATTGCCCCATCCCCATCCCATCATATCATATCATATCATATACAGGATTATACTTGGGTTTCAGCCTATTTGAAATCTATATTTACATTTCGTTACAATTTAAATTTATGTCATTCTAAAGCTTGTTTTAGCCAAGTGCGGTACTGACAAATTTTAAAAATTACGCAATAAAAAAGGTGATGGAGGGCATCACCTAGTAACCAGATTTACACTTTCGTGTTCAGAAAGGAGTCTGTTTAAATTGTCTATTCTCCTAAATTGATTTGTGAGAATTGAACAATTTTATTCTTGCCACGTTTTTTAGCATTATATAATGCGTGTTCCGCGTAGCGAATAATAGTATTTGCATCTTCGTCAGCACCTGCAATGCAAGGGAATGTAGAAATACCACCAGAAATTGTAATTGGATGTCTTTCTTCTTCACCTGCAGGAATAAATTCCATTCTTTCAATATCGTGTCTGAATCTTTCTGCAAATAAAAATGCGTTATCTTCTGATGTGTTTGGCAAGATTAACAAGAATTCTTCATCACCGTATCTTGTCAAAACATCTTCTTTTCTAATCAATTGTTTCAATTTGTCTGCGATTGAGCGAAGAAGAACATCACCCCATTCGTATCCATAAATATCATTAACAACTTTGAAAAAGTCTAAATCGAACAATAAGCAAGAAAGACAAGTGCCATAACGTTTTGCACGAGAAATTTCTTGTTCCAAACGTTCGTTTAAATATTTTCTATTGTGTAACCCTGTTAATTCATCTGTTGTTGAAACAACTTTTAATTTTTCACGCAAATCTCTGATTTTTAACAATGTGTTTGCACGAATAACCAATTCTTCATTGTCAACAGGAGTTTTTACGTAATCATAAGCAACCGCACGAACAGTTGTCCCTTTAAATACCTCTCCTACAAATAAAACTGGTACTTTGAATTTTGTAACCATTAAAACATCTTTGATGTCTGGTACATTTTCAACAACCAATAATGCTGGATTCAAACTTTCATATTCTTTTAGTTTGTCTGCATTTTCAAGTCTTACATTAGTATCATCAATTTGCGCCAATACATCTGCTAAATTTGATACGTTTTTGTCAGTATAAACAATCACATTTCTCATAATAAAATTCCTTATATACAAAGTTTAGTGTAGCATAGCGGACATGCCAAATCAAAAATGTAACATTTGTTTAACATAAGGATTTTTGAATTTTATTATTAAACTATTCAATATTCTTCATATATAATTCTTCGATTAAAACACAAACGAATGCTGCTATTGCAGGAGCAAACAATGCCCCAATAACACCAAAATATTTTGCCGCAATAAACAAGAATAAGAAAATCAATAATGGATGAATATTTAATAATTTGCTAAACGCATAAGGTCTTACAAAATTATTTTCGATAATTTGCGCTGCCGCAAATGATAATAAAACACCCACAACAGGAAGAATTCCCCCTTCGTATGTTGCTAAAATACAAATTACTAATGCGAAAGCCGGCCCTACAACAGGGATTAAATCAGAAATTGCTGTTATCAAACCTAACAAAATTGCATAATCAATATGGAATAACATAAGTCCAATTGTCATTACAATACCAACACTCGCAATTGCATAGGATTGCGCAGTAATATAACCACCCATTTTTTTCGCAATTATTCCAACAATTTCTTCAACTCGACCTCTCATATCTGTTGGGAAAAATCTTAAAAATGTTTCCTTAACTTTGTCTTTATCAGCCATAAAGAAATATGTAAAAATAATTGAAATTAAAATATAAACTAATGCTGAGCCAAAACCTTTTACAACAACAACAGCACTGCTAAAAGATTTTGCCAAATTGTTCAATCCTGATGATAAAAAGCCTATAATACTAGATTTATCAACACCTAAATTTATAAGGGTTTGAGATTTATTTAAGTATTCATTTATATTATTTGCGTATCTTGGAAGTGCGTCAGCAAAAGAACCTATTTGTTGAACCCCAATAAAAATTATAGGAATAATAAATAAAAATATTGCCAAAATAAACAAACCCAAAACAAGAGCAGATGCCAAGCCTCTTTTCATTTTTGTGCTTAATTTATCAACCAACGGATTTAAAGAACAAGAAATTACAAAAGAAGCAAAAACCATCAATGTAATATCTTTATTCGAAAACGCAAAAATTATCAATAACAATAAAACAATCCAAAATATAATATTTTTTAATGTAAAAATTTTTGCAAAAGATTCATTTGACATAAAAGCACTCCTATTTGAACTTCATTATATTTTAAAATCTTATTTTTGACAATTAGTTCACAAAATAATTAAATTAACTATTGTTTTTCTCAAAATTATATTTTAAAATTAACGCAGAGGAAATTATGGAAAAATTATCACTTACATTAGGACATATATATCCAAATTTATTAGATATCCATGGAGATTACGGTAATATTTTAACTCTCAAAAAGAGATGCGAATGGCGTAATATAGATTTAACCATTAACGAAATAAATCTCGGGGAAGATATTAACAAACAAGACATATATTTTCTTGGTAGCGGACAAAATTTACAACATATAACTTTAGCCGCAAATGAATTACAAAAATATAAAGATTTCCTACATTCAGAAATGGAAAATAATGCCGTATTTCTAGCAATATGTGGTGGATTCCAAATCCTTGGAGAATATATTCAAACAGAAGAAAATAAAATCAACGGAATCGGTTTGCTAAATTCTCATACTGTTATTACGCAAGATAGATTTGTAGGAAACGTAACTGCAAAACTATCAGACGAATTTAATTTAAATAAAAACACTCTTGTTGGATTTGAAAACCATTCAGGAAAAACTTTTTTAAACGGCGAAACAAAACCTTTGTCTGAAATTATCGTGGGAAATGGAAATAATAAAGAGGACAAATCCGAAGGCGCAATATACAAAAATGTTTTTGGAACATATTTACACGGGCCTCTTTTACCAAAGAACCCTCATTTTGCAGATTATCTAATTAAACTTGCAATAGAAAATAAATACGGAAAAGAAATTTCACTTGCCGAACTTAACGATGAAATCGAATATTCTGCTCATGAATCTGTTTTAAATAAAACGTACTAATACTTATTTTTGTTAATATGCAACAAAACCGTATAAGAAGGCAATATCGTAATTTTTTCGCCATTTGAAACTTCTTTTATTGCTTCGTCAATATTTGGAATTGCTCTCACATTATCAATTCCTGCATATTTTAATCTTGTTGCGACATCATACGCACGAGCACCTGAAGTAATAATCGGATTTTTACACCCATTCAATATCTCAAAATCCGTGTCCCACAACCAAGACATATCACGACCATCTGCATAATTATCATTAATGGCAATTAAAACATTTGAATTTTTATCAACTGTTTTTAAAACTTCATTTGCCCCTGTTGGATTTTTAATTAATTGAATAATAGATTTTTTCCCATAAATTTCTCGAATTTCACTTCTACCAAATTCTGGCTGATAATTATCAAGCGCTTTTTGAATATCGGTTATACCCAATTCAAGACACATTGCAATTGCACCAAGAACATTGTAAACATTATACAATCCGACAAGATGAGTTGTAAATTCATAATTTTCGTTGTTTACAAAAAGTTTTATGGAATAATAATCCGAATGAACCATTATGTCAGCATTATATTTACACTCAGGACGTTTATATCCACAAGCACAATAATAATGGCCTTGATGAGCATAAAATATGTTTGAATAATTTAATTCTTTATCACATATTGGACAATTTATTAATTCCTTTTTAGAAACAACATAACCACCTGATTCATATTCTATTTTATTAATTCCATAATAAATGGCATTTTCATTATTTTGAGGTTTTAAATTAAAAACTAGTGGATCATCTGCATTCAACAAAATTTTCAAATTATTATTTTTATCAATTGCTGATTGAATTTTTTGAGCAGTAAAACTAATTTCTCCATATCTATCTAATTGATCATGAAAAAGATTTGTTACCAACAAATAATCTGAATTCAAACTATCGTATAATTTTGTTAAATATGCTTCATCTGTTTCCAACACAGCATAATCAAAGTTTTTAAAAGGATTAACGCTAACAGCAAATGTATTAGCAATCCCAGAAATCATATTTGCACCTTTTGAATTAGATAAAACTCTATTGTTATTTTCCAGTAAAATATGTGCTAAAACACCAGATGTTGTTGTTTTACCATTGGTTCCTGTAACAGTAATAATTTGTTTATCGATAAATTTAGCAGAAGTTTTTATAAAATCTTTGTCAAATTTTAATGCAAAAAATCCAGCAAAAGAAGTTCCCCCAGAAGATTTTAAAGTCTTAATTAAAAAAGCCATTAACTTTGCTATTATCAACAAGAAATAATATTTTATTTCCTTCATTTATCTCTCCAATAAATTATTATCCGCCTAAATTATACCATAAGTATATTCCCATTTTAAAAAAATATGTTAAAATTAACAAAAAGGAGTTTTGTATGAAAAAAATTACTATTGATGAAAGCAAATGTATTCACTGTGGCAAATGCGTAAACGATTGCATAACCCATTGTATTGATTTTAACGAAAATAACATTCCATATATGAAACACGAAAAAAGTTGTATCTCGTGCCAACATTGTTTGGCTATCTGCCCAACAGGAGCATTAACGTACAACGACAAAAGTCCTAAAAACTCAATGCCATCGGATTATGATACCATTTTAGGTTTAATAAAATCTAGAAAAAGTATAAGACAATATAAGCAAGAAAATATTGATACTGAAACTTGGGAAAAATTAAAAGAAATGCTTCCTTATATCCCAACAGGTTGCAATTCCCACGCGCTACATTTTTCAATTATAGAAACAAAATCCGCAATGGATACAATAAGAAATAATGTAAATGATAAGATTAAAAAACTTTTATCTTCGAAAACACTTTCACCAATTACACAAAAATTTGGACCATACAAAGATGCCTTTTTAAATGGTCAAGATATAATCTTTAGAAATGCGCCACATATGGTAGTTGTATCATCTCCAATAAACGCTCCTTGTGCAAGAGAAGATGGCATAATTGCCTTAAGTTATTTGGAACTTTATGCTCAACATTTAAAACTTGGCACTTGCTGGTGTGGACTTGCACATTTTTGTATAAAATTCATGCCAGAACTTTCCGAAATGTTAGAAATCCCAACAGGATATGCTCCTATATATGCAATCCTCCTTGGCAAACCAGATGTTGAATATGCAAGAACAACACAACCGGAAGCATACAAAATCAACTCAATAAAAGAAATTAAACATCAAGATAGTTGTATATTATGCAAAATTAAACGGTTTTTAACAAACATATTGCCTAGATAACCTCTATCTGACCAATCAAACTTTTTATAGTAAAATGTTTTTATGGAAATGAAAAATCATTACATAAAAGATATTTTAAATATTGCATTACCGATAATTATGGGTAATTTAGGTTTTATCTTAATTGGTGTCGGGGATGTAATTGTTGCTGGACGGCATTCAACGGAAACTCTCGCTGCTGTTAGTATCGCAACCGCAATATTACATTGTATTTTGATGTTTGGTATAGGAATTTTATGTAGTATTTCCGCTATTTTATCAAACTACAGAGGAAAAGGTTTAAAAGCAGAAAATTATTTTTATCCGTCACTAAAGTTTTGTGCAATTTTATCAGCACTTATTTCGATTATAGTAGTCGCTTGTATTCCAACAATTGACTTATTTGGTTTTGAAAAAGAACTTGTACCACTAATTAAAAATTATTTTTGGGTAACAGCATTTTCAGTATTTGGTGGGTATCTTCACAGTATGACAAAAGAATACTTGCAAGCATTTGAAATTGTTGTATTCCCAAATATTTTGACCATTATTTGCGTATTTATAAATATCTTTTTGAATATAATTCTTGCTTTTGGTTACGGCCCAATTCCAGAATTAGGTGTGACTGGGTTGGCTTTGGCAAGCCTTATCACAAGATACTTTATGGGTATTGTTTTATTGATATATTGCTATAAAAAAATCAAAATCAATTATCATAAAGACAGAAATTATTACAAAGATTTAATCAAAGTAGGCGTTCCATCATCTTTAGCAGTTGTAATAGAATTTATAGGATTTAATGCTATTACAGTTATTTTGGGAAGGATTTCAGGAATTTATGCAGCGGCGCAAAACATTGTTTGCACAATTACAAGCGTGTCATTTATGATTCCACTTTCAATATCTAATGCAACTGCGATAAAAGTAGGGTTTGCAAATGGCGCAAAATATTATAAATCACTTAAAACATATGCTTATACCGGCTTAATGATGTCAACGATCTTTATGACTTGTTCTGCATTAGTTGTTGGTATCTTCCCAGAATTTTTAGTTAAATTATTCACAAAAGATGTTGAATTAGTAAATGTTTGCATACCTATAGTTTTTGCACTTTGTTTCTTCCAAGTGTTTGACGGATTACAAGTCACATTAGCAGGCATTTTCAAAGGACTTAAACAAACTAAAGTTGTAATGATATCTAATTTTATCGCATATTGGTTGATTTCAATACCACTAGGTTGTTATTTGGGACTAAAACATAATATGAATTTATTAGGTTTTTGGTGTGGGATTGTTTGTGCGGCTATCGTTTTATGCACAATAATGTCTACAACCATGTTTAATAAATTTAAAAAATTACAATCTAATTAGATAGATTATTTAAAACATCTTCAATAACAAGTTCTGGTAATAATCTATAACGAGAATTTAATTCCTCCATCGAAATTCTATCCGTAAATTCTTTATGTGCGCCATAATTCAAAACTTTCACTTCAGAATTCGAATAGTACCTTGAAATTTTTTCACCATAACCACCATCAAGACAACCATCTTCAAGAGTAATTACAATAGAATGATTTTGTTTTAATTCCTCTAAAACATCTTTATCCAAACCTGTTAAATAAACAGGATTAATTAAAGTTGCTTCAATATTATGTTTTTCTTTTAATAATTTTTGTATTTTTTCACCTAAAGAATAAAAATTGCCGACACCAATAATAGCAACTTTTTCACCCTTATTTATGATTTTAAATTTATTCAATTGTGAATAATCTGTACTATCAACAACACCTGTTGAAACAAGATTTACATAAGGAACTCTAATGGCAACAGGGTACTTTGTTTGTTCAAGCGACCAATCTAACATCGCAAGATATTCTTCTTTATTTGTTGGAGCAAGATAAACAATATTTGGGATATTGCTTATCAAAGGAATATCAAAAATATGCAAATGTGTAACATCAGCAGAAGAAATAGCCCCCCAATAAACCAAAATGGTCGCTGGTGCATTATTTATCGCCAAATCTTGTGATAATTGATCATAGCCCCTTTGAATAAAAGAACTCAAAATTTCTAAAACGGGTTTTGCTCCCGCTTTTGCAAGCCCTGCCGCATAACTTATTGCGTGTTGTTCTGCAATTCCAACATTAGTATAATTTTGGCCTAATTTTTCTCTATCAATTGGTGTTAATCCTGTCGCCCCTGGAGTATCAGCAGAAATCACAACAACCGATTTGTCTTTGGCAACTTTTTCTACCAAATATTTAGACGTAATCGAACTATAATCATCACATTCAACAAAACTTTGTGGTTCTAAAAATCCTGGTATATGCCAATGGAAAGCCTCTTTATTAATAATAGCAGGTTCATATCCTTTACCTTTTAAAGTATGAACATGCACAACAGTCGGTTTTGTTGTATCTTTAACCTGTTTAAATAATTCAATCAACTCTTCAATATTATTACCATTTTCTAAATAGTAATAATCAAAACCCATTGATTTAAAAATATTGTTTTCTGCTTGACCATTTGTTTTGCGAAGTGCAGTAAGACTATTATAAATTCCTCCCGCCACAGGAGAAATAGACATTTCATTATCATTAACAATAACAATAAAATTTGAATTTAAATTAATTGCATTGCTCAAACCCTCAAATGCTTCGCCACCAGAAAGAGAACCATCCCCAATAAGGGCAACTACATTAAATGTTTCACCTTTCAAATCTCGTGCTTTTGCCAAACCAACAGAAAGGCTTAAGGAAGTTGACGTATGACCTATAATAAAACTATCATGTTCACTTTCATCAGGATTTGAATAACCGGTAATTTCAGGATTTGCAATAGGATCAACAAAAGCATTCTTTCTACCTGTTATCATTTTATGAGGATATGTTTGGTGAGACACATCAAAAACAAATTTATCATTTGGCGAATTAAAAACATAATGCATAGCAATTGTAGTCTCAACAATCCCTAAATCAGGACCTAAATGGCCACCAACTAAATTAACTCTATTTATAATTGCTTTTCGCATATCATCAGCCAATACCTTCATTTCAAAAATGGAAAGTTTTTTTAAATCTGACGGTGAATTTATTTTTTCAAAAATTTCAGAATAAATTTGAGTATCTAACATTTTATCCTCATATATAAATTAATGATGTCCGTGACAGTGATGACCTTCTCCATGTCCATGGCAAGAGTGACCTTCTCCATGCCCACAAGAATTATCTCCAGTCACAAGTGTGTTTGATAAATACAGTTTAACAATAGTTTCAATTTCTAATTCGGGACAACCTGCAATTACAGGAACTCCAAGTTGTTGAAACATCATCATTGGACGTCCGCCCATACCACCCGCAAGCACCAAATCAGTTCCCTGTTCAACAATCCAAGATGCACTTTGACAAGAAACTCCTTCTAGTGGTGCAGCTGTTGTAATCGAAATAATTTCTTTTGAATCTAAATCAATTTCAGCAAAAGAAAAAGTTTCACAATGCCCAAAATGTGCACATAACTTTCCTTCAGCGGTTGGTATAGCAATTTTCATAAATTTTCTCCTCTTATATTAAATATATTTTATCACTTGTAATCAAAATATGTCAAAAGATTATAATTTTGAAGATCTACGTTTTTTAATTAATTTTCTAAGAAAAAAAGTCTTATAAATACTTCTTTTTCGTTTATTTTTTCGTTTATTTTTTTGTTTCTTTTTTCGTTTGATTCTAAATTCTATACCAAATATAGAAACTATCTTATATTCTTTTGTATCATTTTTTATAGAAAAAACTTTTTTCACAAAAGAACGCAAAAGATATTTTGCCCAAGATTCTTTACTAATTCGTTCAAATCTTTTATAGTTCTTCATATATTTTTTATTCGCTAAAATTATTTCTGAATGATTTTTTTTAAGCATTAAAAAAAGTTCTTGCATTTTTTTATAATATGCTTTTCCATTAAAATCTTTCATATTAGACCAGAAATAATACCAATTAATTATAGAATTTATATAATATGATATAAATGTTTTTAAATACTCTTGCGAATGCATTGAATTAAGAACTGTTTCATATGCCATAGCCCTAACTATAAATTGATCTCGCCAATGAGTATTATATGTGGTAAAAGAAGCCGATGAATTTACTTTACGATAATTTATCAAAGGTTTTTCGATAACTGAAACGCTTGTTGAACACGTTACACATTTAAAATAAAAGTTAATATCTTCAGAAAACCCATCAGCATAAAATCTAATTTCATTCTTGTTTAAAAAATTACGATTGTATATTTTGTACCAACATTCCGCAGAAGAAAGAAAATTTTCTATTTCCCACAATTTAATATTCTTATTATCTTTATAGGGTAATAAATTTTTAAGACGAAAATCCGGAAGTTCTTTAATATCTCTTCCTTCATAGTAATTATAAACATTAAAATACACAAAATCATTATTGTTATTCTTAATCTGTTCATATGCTATTTCACAAGCATTATCTTCATACCAATCATCAGAATCAAGGAACATTATATAATCCCCTGTTGCATAATCTAACGCAGTATTTCTTGAAGCACCCAAATATTCTTTTGCACGATGTAAAAATTTTATTCGATTATCTTTTGCTAAATATTCTTGGATAATTGAAACCGTATTATCTGTTGAATCAGCATCTACAATAATTATTTCAATGTCTTTTAATGTTTGATTAACTACACTATCTAAACATTGTCTTAAGTATTTTTCACTAAAATATGTTGGGATAATAATTGAAACTTTAGGATTATCAATGGTTGCACGAGAATAATCTTCACCTAATCCTTCTGATTCTGATAAATCATTTAGTGATATTTCTCTCATGTACCTTCACGCCTTCTTATAAAATAAATAATTACTTACCAACACAAAATAATGATACTACAAACAAACTTTTTTATTTTAATACAACTGGACTATGTTTATCATTTTCTTTATAAGATTTTATTGCTTTTTTTGTTTCGTTCATCAAAAGATCTGAATATATTTGTTCAATCAAATTCTCATCAAATTCAGTTTTTTTAGAACTTGGAATCGTTTGTAATAAATTATCAACAATTTCAATAGGAACAATTTGTTTATCAATCAAATACTTTGCATAATTTGGATGACAACAATTTGTTGCCGCTAAATAATATGGGACAGAATAGCCCCAAGGAGTTCTAACGAAAATCGGATTTATTTGTTCCTCAACCGTTTTTAAAATTGGAACTATATTAAAAATACCTTTAAAATTATCATTAATATATTGTGTAATTAATTCAGTATCCAAATTACCAGCACCTCGCCCCATTCCAAATACAGTGGAATCAATAATCAACTCCCTATTTTTACAAACTCTCAAAATACATTGAGCATTTGAAAAAGATAATTGCAAATTATTATGAGAATGAAAACATAAAGAAATATCTTTATCTAAATTCATATCAACCAAATAGAATATTGATAAAACATCTTTTTCTTTCATACTACCTGTTGTATCAACTATTGTGAAAGCAAAAGGTTTAATCTCATTAACTTGCGAAACCAAATCTAATAATTCCTTACTTGAATAAGTATTTGTATGCATTGGATTAATAAAAATATCATAACCTTTTTTCTTCAATTCTTTACAGTATTCCAAAGCTAAAAAATAATCTTGCTTTTTAAATGCAACCCTAAAAATAACTTTCGAATTTTCAGCAACAGGAATTTGATTAATATCATACTCCCCATAATTAATCATCAAAGTAAATTTTGTATTTGTTTCATCTTTTGGTAAAAATTTTTGCACCTGATTTACACTAGAAAAAAGGCTTTTGTCTTGTTCATATTTCCCAGATTTTAAAAACCCACATTCAACAAAATCTATCTTTGCATTAACTAAATTTTTAATAATTTGTTTAATATTTTCACATCCAAAATCCCAATTATTTACATAACCACCATCACGTAATGTACAATCTAGAATTTTAAAATGTTTCATATCCTACTCTTTTTACCTGTTTTTATCAATTTCTAATAAATATCGTTTCATAAACTCCATTTGCTCCGGAGTACTATCATAGTATTTACTACAATTACGACAAGAAACATATTTGTCTAAATCATTACATAAATGACTATTTAAAAATTCTTTATAATAATCAGAATTAAAAATCTCATCTAAAGTTTGTTCTTTCAAATTTCCCAACACGGTTTCATCATTCCAAACCATACAACAAGGAATTACATTCAAATTCCAACTTATTTGTAAATATGTTTTATAATTACCATATAAAATAGAACAAGGAAAATATTTATTAAATTTAGTAAAATTTTTACCAGAGCCGTAATTATGAAGTTTAAGATATCCATACTGTTGAGAATGACCTAATTCATTTATTTCTTGTATAAGTTTTTCCATTAAAAATGAATTATTTGGTAATTCACAAACATTTGGTAAACAATCACAATTATACAAATTAATATGAATATATAATTTATTGTTGTATTTTTTATTAATTTTTATAAGTTTTAATAAATTCTGATAAGCCAAATCATATTTATCAACACCATGCATAACTTTATAATTTTCTTTGTTGTATCCATAAAAAGAAATCCATATTTGATTTATTTCAGAATTGATTAGTTTTTCAAAAAAATCTTCTGCAACTTCATATCCTAAAGTAGATAATATCTGAATTGTGGCATTCGGAAAATATTTTCTAACAACTTCTGCTTTATGAAATAAATCTTTTATTAACAAAGGCTCACCAAAACCATGCAAGTGCACTTGTTCGATCTCATCTCTATATTCTATATTAGATGCAATCCTTTCAATATCAGAATCTTGTAAAAATCCAACTTTTCTTGTCATTTTATCATGTGGACAAATTGCACATTTATAACCACACGCATTTGATAACTCAAGTCGTATCTGAGTAAATTTTGTCGGCTTTAACAAATCAAACTTAAATTGATTATACCTTTCTTCTTTTCTTTTTTCATCTTCTAAAATAAAATTATAACGTTTTATCTTAATTTTTAATCCTAATATTGTTATTATTTTATGCTTCTTATCTTTGGAATTAGTTACTGAAAAAATTTTTTTTATTATTGTTTTCATAATCACCTATCATTTTAATTTTTATCTTTTTATCTTTATTTTTATTCCTAAAATTTTTATTATTTTATGTTTCTTATCTTCTGTATTTTGAGAAGTAAATATATATTCTAAAATATCAAAAAGATAACCCCTATGACTATATTTAGAAAATACAAAATTCTCTTTTTTACAAGTTTTCGTTCTCTCGTATCTCAAACCTTTTTTCAATGCTCGTGGTGATAAAAACTTCGTTTTTTTATTTTGTTTTACTATCAAATCATAAAGTTTTTCAAGACGTCGTTGAAAATCAATTTTTTGTTTTTTATTAAGTTTAAAATAATTTTTCCCTCTACGAGTAATAAGACAAAGATCCTCATCAGGAAGATCAATATCAAAATATTTTTTCAAATGTTTCTGCACAAGTCTTGCTTCATATTCAATTAATTTAGACTCCTTGTCCGCCGTTATTGAATTTGAATGAACTCTATATTCTCCCAAAACTTCTGGCAAACTCCTTACTTTTATAAATTCTATTGCTTTGCCCCATAATTCAAAATCTTCTTGTGATGAACCCTCTGGGTAAAATAAATCATGTTTAATAAAATCATCTTTTCTAAACATCAATGTTGAATGGCAAATATCACAACCAAAAACCAATGCTAATTTTGCAATCTCTGGATTTTTAGGTGGTTTGTGAAATCTAACAACTGAACCAAAATGTAATTGTTGTGTCCCTAATAATGAAATTTCTGGATGTGCTTTTAAATAATCAACTTGTTTTGCAAATCTTTCAGGTAATGAAATGTCATCCGCATCCATACGTGCAATATATTCACCTTTAGCTTCTCTAATCCCTTTGTTTAAGGCCGCAGCCAAACCTTTTCTATCACCATCAACAATTCTTATTCTAATATCATCATAAGAATTGATTATCTCTCTTGTTTTATCTTTTGAATTATCATCAATAACTAACAACTCAAAATTAGAATATGTCTGCTCTAAAATACTCTCAATAGATTCTCTCAAAAATTGTTCCGCGTTATATGTTGGCATTATTACTGATATTTTTGGAATTTTGAAATTACAATACCTTTTTAATATTTTTAATGTCATTTTTTTATTGCGGTACCATTTATCATTCAATTTAGGAGAATATTCATAATCATTGTTGTACAAAATTTTTGTTATTGTTTCAGATAATTTTATTTCTTCATATTCGACTTCTTTTTTACTCGCATCATGTTGCAAAACTAATAAATTAATTCTTGCTGATGGATATTTATTTTGCAATAAATTCATTTGCTTAACAAAAACAGAATCAGGAGTTTGATATTGTTCCATGCAAACAAATAAAATATCTTTGTCTGATGATAAATTTTCTATCAATCTAGAAATCCTTCTGTTGTATTTAGTAAAAGCTTCTTGGTATTTGTCTAATTTATTTGTGTTTGCACGAAAATCATGTATATGATAAAAACCTGTAACTGTATTTTTACAATTCAAAGTATTGTGAATTTTTAATTTACCTTTAATTTCTAGATTTTCTTTTTTAAAAAATTGTGCAAAGTCATCTAAAATACAATTTGTTGCAGTAAGAAAAAAATCTTGTTCATTTTTATATAGCCAATCAAAAGGGTAGCTTTTTGTTCTAATCCCAATCTCATTCAAACAAATAGCCAATAAACAATCCATTCCTATTGGTATTATTTCATCATATTTTTTCATAACAGCAATTCTTTCTCCATAATAATTTAATTAAATTTTGTTTATTTGTTATTATACAAATTTTTATTCAATTACAAACGATTTCCTTTTTAGATTCATATTTATCGTTCATAAGAATATGGTATATCATATGACAAATCATCATATGAATATCTTCTGTAATTTGCATATTGTCAACATTTGCATTCACGGAATATTTTGAAATTTGTTTTAGAATTCCACCAGTATAACCTGTAATACCTACAGAAATTCCTCCATTTGCATTGGCATATTCAATCGCTTTTAAAACATTTTTTGAATTTCCGCTACCTGAAATTGCAATTACAACATCACCTTCATTCAAAAAATTCTTTAACTGTTCAACAAAAACGTCATCATAACTTACATCATTTGAATAAGCCAACATTGTTGCCACATTATCATTTAAACAAATCATTCTAAATTTTTTATCTTGTTGATAACTCATACCTTTATTAAAATCACAACAAAAATGACTTGCAGTTGCAGCTGAACCTCCATTACCCATTATATAAATATGATTTCCTCTATCTCTTGCTGATAATAAAAGATTTATAAATGTTTCCAATTCAACCCTATCTAAATTATCAATTGTTGTTTTTAATAAATCAAAATAATTATTTATGTAACTTTTCATTTAATTACTCCTGTATAATTTGGCTTTACTGTAGTGAATTACATTTGTACCTTTATTATCAAATTTAAAATCAATTTCTTTTAAATTATTTAATGCACCACGAACTTTATCTTTATATTGATCTTCAACATAGAATAACAAAAATCCGCCACCACCTGCACCAAGAAGTTTGCCACCTCTTGCACCATTTGCCATTGCAATTTCATAAGCAGAATCAATATCTGGATTTGAAATACCTTGAGCAAGTTCTTTTTTATACATCCAACCAGCATGCAAAATATCGCCCATTGCATTGATATTTCCTCGTTGTAATTCGATTTTCAAATCTTTGGATAATTGAACCATTTTATGCAAATTAGCAATTTTTGCCTCATCATTTGTTGTATTTTTCTTTTGTTCGGCAAGAATACTTCCTGCAGCCCGAGTTTGACCTGTGTAAAACATCAAAAGATTATCTTCTAAAACATGGTATGAATCTGATGGAAGATATAATTTTTCAACTTCTGTCATTCCGCATTTATGGAATTGAATGAAGTTTAAACCACCACAAGCACAAGCATATTGGTCTTGTTTTCCTATAGGTTCTTTTAAATCTTCAATCTCAACTTGACATGCCTGTTTCGCAATTTCTTCTTTATCTAAATAATTGTCAGTATAAGCATTACAAAGATTAATTAAACCAACAGTAAATGCTGAAGAGGAAGCAAGCCCTGTTCCAGACGGAATGTCCGCACTTGAATTAAAATCAACCCCTTTGATATTATATTTTCTAAATACATCTTTTATAATCGGATGTTGAATATCTTCTAGTGTTTGAACTTGTTCTGTCCTTGAATACTTTAATAAATATGCATTCTCATCAAAATAAGGGTGCATAGATAAATAAATGTATTTGTTAATTGACACACTCAAAACAGAGCCCCCAAATTTTTCATAATAATTTTTAAGGTCACTTCCACCACCAGCAAAACTTATTCTAAATGGAGTTCTTGTTATTATCATATGCTTAACCCTTTACTACTAAATCTCTATCTAAAATATATCTAATAGACTTTCTAACTGCTTCGTTAGAAGTAAGTTTTGGATTCCAACCTAATGCATGAATTTTATCCACATTGTAACTAAATGCAGGAACATCACCTACCCAACCTTTGTTTCCACCAGTATATTTTATTTCTGCATCTAATCCCATTTCTTCAATAACCATTTCTGCCATTTCTCTAACAGTTGTTCTTGATTCAACACCTAAATTAAAGTAATTAATTTGCTCGTCTGTTTTTTGCCAAACCATTAAAATTGCTTCAACTAAATCTTTTACATATAAATATGGTTTTATTTGAGTTCCGTTACCAAGAACTTCTAATTCTTTGTTATTTCTTCTTAATTTGTTAATAAAATCATATATTGCACCGTGAGTTGCTCGTTCACCAACAACATTTGGGAATCTTGTAATCCAAGCCTTAAATCCATAATTTTCACAAAAACTTGAAATATATGCTTCAGACGCTAATTTTGAAGCTCCATAATGAGATATTGGGAATAATGGGCCATAATTTTCATCTACTGAAGTCCCTGTATCACCGTAAATTGCACTTGTTGACGCAAATACAATATTTTTTATTCCAAATTCTTTCATCGCTAATAATACGTTATATGTAGTTGTTAACGTATTATCAAAATCAACATTTGGATTTGCATGGCTTCTTGCTATATCAGAATTTGCAGCCATATGAAAAACTACATCAAAATTATGTTCTTTGAAGACATTGAAAAATTCTTCTTTATTTAAAATATCACCTTTAATAAACTCGAATTCAGGATTTCCATTTGCTGTTTCTAAGTTTGATAATTTACCCAAAGATAAATTGTCATATACAACAACATTATGACCTAGAGCAAGCAAACTATCAGTCAAATGACTTCCAATAAAACCTGCACCACCAGTTATTAAAATATTTTTTTTCATTTATTTAACCTCCAATATGTAGTTAATTGCTTCTAATAAATTATTTGCAGAATAATCTGCGTCTAAATCCTTACCAATTGAAATTGTTTTACAGCCTGCATTTTTGCCCGCCTCAATATCTCTCAAACTATCACCAATCATCCAAGAATTAGACAAATCAATATTCAAATCTTGACTTGCTTTAACTAACATTCCTGGTTTTGGCTTTCTGCAATCACAATCAATTTTTAACTCAGGAACTTCACCCTCAAAGCCTTTTTCTGGGTGATGAGGACAATAATAAATAGCATTAACAAACGCTCTATCATTACCCAACAATGTTTCCATTTTTTTATGAGTGTTAGTTAATTCTTCAAAATCAATAAATCCTTTTGCTATCATTGGTTGATTTGTAACAACTACTGATAAATACTTGCTCTTATTAATTTTTCTTATTGCTTCGGTAACCCCATCTAATAATTCAAAATCAGCAGTAACTGGTTTTGTATCCATATTTTTATTAATCACACCATCTCTATCTAAAAATATACAAGGTCGTAAATTTTTTTTATTTAAACTTGCAACTTTACCAGATAACAAATCATTTTTAACGGCTTCAAATCTATCGTTTGTTCCCATATCTTTGATATATTCAGGAGTTTTATATGCAATCAATAATTCACCTTGTTCAACTACTTTTGGCAAAATATGTTTTCCAAAATCTTGTGAAATACCTTCTTCGATATATTTGAAAATATTTGGAGAAAAAATATAAACTGCGGCATTAACCAAATTTTGATAATATTTACCTTCTTCATGTGGCTTTGGAAGAACCTTAGTTACTCTGTTGTTATCATCAACCTCCAACAAATCGCTATCGTATGGGTGATCATTAGGATGAACAATTGCAGTTCCAATTGAATTATACTGTTTATCAAATTTAATAAACTCATCAATGTCAAAATCCATTACAACATCGCCATAAAATACCAAAAATCTCTCATTTAATTTTCCTTCTAAAAGTTTCAAACTTCCAGCAGTACCTAATGGATAAGGTTCAACAACATGGTGGATTTTAATCCCAAAATCAGAACCGTCTTTAAAATAATCTTCTATAACATAAGATAAATGGCCTGATAAAATAAATACCTCTTTTACTCCATATTTTTTTGCAAATTCAATTTGATGCTCTAATAAAGGTTTTTCACCCATTTTTACCATAGGTTTTGGGATATCTTTTAAGCCTAATCTTGTTCCTTTACCACCTGCTATTATAACTAATTGCATTAATTTCCCTTTAATTACTTATGATTTTCATACCCTAAAAATTTGTGTTATAACCTATGAAAATTTGGCACAACAAATGCTCTTTCATCTATAATAATTGTAGGTCTTCAACAAATAAAGTCAAGTGAAATGTAGTGAAAATAAAATTTTATAACCACTTAGGTAATTTATATTTTAATTATTTTTCCGCTCAATAATTTTACTCATAAAAATGGATTCTTCGTCTAATAATTTATAAGATTTATTTTGTTCGTTTATAGATTTTAAAAATTCTGCAATTTCGTATCTTAAACCATCACCATCAAATTGCGTAAATATTTTTTGTGTTTTATTTAAATCTTCAAATCTTATTTCAAAATATTCAGTTTTCCACCAAGGCGCCGGAATGTAAATATAACCATTTGTACCTGAAATAACACAATTACCTTCTTTTTTCACCCCAATTCCCACATTTGCCGTTGCAACTGCATTTGGATATTTAAGAATTACTTTGGTAAATGTATCGACTCCTGTTTCCTTGTCATAATATGATACATAATCAATATTATCAGGATTTGTACCTAAAAGTTTTGTAATAATAGACAATGGATAACTTCCCAATTCAGACAAGCTGCCACCACCAATTGAAGAATCAAATTCTCTAAGTCCTTTATCTGAAATTAATTTTGTAAATGTTGCATCTATATCTTTAATATCACCAATAATACCACTTTGCGCCATACTTATTAACTTATTAAAACAAGGGGAATAAATTGTTTTTATCGCTTCTAATAATACTAAATTATTTTTCTTAGCAATTTCAAATAATTCTTTTGTTTCTGCTTCAGATAATGTCATTGGTTTTTCACAAAGAACATGTTTCCCTGCCATCAATGCTTTTTTTGCATATTCGTAGTGTAAGTGATGAGGAAGCGCTACATATACAGCATCAACTTCTTTCAAAAATTCATCATAATTTGTACTAAAACCTTTTAATTTAAAATCATCACAAAAAGCTTCCAGTTTTTCAGAATTTCTTCCATAAACAAATGAAACATCAACACCACTAACATATTTTGATTCTTTAATAAAACGACGTGCTATTCTACCATTGCCAACAACACCTATCTGCAAAATTTTATTCTTGTTAATTCTCAAATCTGTAGAAGAAACTCCTTTTGTGCGTTCCAAATAAATAACTTCACAGAAAGAACTCAAATAATCGAACTTACCTGTCCAATCAGAACCAATAACAAATTTATCAACATTATATTTTTTTATATCACTAATTTTTTGCCCAAAATATTCTTCAACAATAATTTCATCGGCAAGACCTGTTTTTCTTACATTTTCGATTCTTTCCATTAAAGATTGAGATACGTTTAATTTACCACGAGATACGTCATAGTTTTCACTTGTAACACCTACAATCAAGTAATCACCAAGTTCTTTTGCTCTTTTCAAAATATTAATATGGCCATGATGTAGTAAATCAAATGTTCCGTATGTAATAACTCTTTTCATATTATTTTTTTACACTTTCTCTTATTCTTGTAAGTTCTTCCTGCGACATTTTATAAATACTATGTGTATGTTTATCTTTTGGATATGACATATAATTACCATAAACAATTGTCAAGTGTCTATCATAATTATTTGGACAATTAAATTCATAGCCCTCAAATGAAATCTTTTGGAGAGGGTAGATTGTATCGTACTTATGGAACCACTGCTTCCACAAGTGGTTAAAATCAACACCCCAAACCAAATCTGTTTTGGATTCTTTTGTAAATTCTCCATTTATTAAAATCTCTTTTCGAAGATTGTTTATTCTCGTTTGCATTTCCTCATCTGTTAAACCTTTTCGATGAACGACATCTGTAATTTCAGATTTTCTTTTATTTTTCAAATAATTATTTCTTTCATCTCTTGTCTTTTCATCCAAAATTTCACCATAAAACTCATAAGGAAAAATATCTAAACTAAGAATAGAACCTAAATATTCAACTCTTATAAAATAATTTTCGTGTGAAACTGATCTGCGAAAAATTTTTGCCTGCATATTTTTATTTCTTGTTTTTGCATTAAAAATTTCTACAAAATTTTTATAAAACTCGCGTGGCATACCCAAATCAATATCATCATCCCAAGGTATAAAACCTTTATGTCTAACAGCACCCAAAAGAGTTCCAAAATCTAACCAATAATCGATACCTTCAGTTTGGCAAACATAATCCACTTCTTTTAAAATTTCTAAT
>JAZRSZ010000015.1:0-30157 GCA_045651695.1 Candidatus Gastranaerophilaceae bacterium | reverse complement strand
GTGGGGCTGGTGACATTACTGGTGGGGCTGGTGACATTACTGGTGGGGCTGGTGACATTACTGGTGGGGCTGGTGACATCGGAAGCGGAACTCCTACAGATGACTTCGATCCGAATGCACGATTACAAGGAAACGTTGCATTATTACAAGTTGATGATTCTATGGCATTTAACGATGAAGCATTCAAAAAATCAATGGAGCAAACAAAACAAAAAATAGAACAACAATGGCAAGAAAAATATGGTATTCCAAATGTAAATACCAAAGAATTTGAAAAGGCATTAAATGAAATTAATAAAAAGACAGCAAGTATAGAAAAGGCACAAAAGGCTGCTAGTGTTATGAACCAACTTAGTAATGCAATATCATTACTTGGCGGAATAATTGGCGGAATTATGTCACTTAGTGGCAACAAAAATGTTACTGTTAGCCAATATTTACAACTTGTAGGACAATCACTCAATAGCGTTGCCGCTATTGTTAATATGAGTGCAAATGCAGCAACTAATATACTAAACAGAAAACAAGAAAACGCAAGTAATATCGTAACAGAACAATTAGCAACATCAAATTCTGAAGAAATTTCAGGGGAATTGTATAATGCACAACAAGAGGCAAAACAAGAACTTGGACCAAATGCAACAGAAGAAGAAATACATAGATTTGCAGCAGAAAAAGTTGCAGGACAAATGCTTGCTGAGAAAAACCAAGACGATAATATAACACAAGAATTTGCACAAAAACAATTAACCGAACAATTAGTAGTAATTGAACAAGCAGCAAACAACAAATCAGAATACACAGGAGATCAACAAAAACAAAGACTTGCATCAAGATACGACGCAATGAAAGCCGTTGCGACAGAACAATATAACGCAACACTCCCAACTCAAGATGGTCAAGACCCATCAAAAGTTCAAAGAAAAATCCGAGCAATCGAAAACACTCAACTTGCCGCACAAATAATTAATCATATTGGTAACACAGTTACTGCAATGGCATCTACAATCCAAAATATTATGGTTGCCAATGGACAAGGAAATGTCCCTGTTGGTCAATATATGCAACTTGTTGGACAATCAATTAGCGGTGTCGCATCAATAGTAAATATGAGTGCAGATATCGCAACAAATGTTCAGTTAAGAAAACAAGAACAAGCAAACGAACTCGTTACAGAACAACTAGTAACTGCAGATAAAGATAAAATTGGTCAGGATTTAGAAAAAGCACAAGTAGAAGCACGCAAAGATGAAAACCTTGGTGCAAACGCAACCGATGAAGAAGTTCAAAAATTTGCAGCACAAATGGTTGCTCAACAAATGCTCGAAAACGTAAAAGAAGATGACATTACCAAAGAATATGCTGAACAAATTTTAACTGCACAACTTATTGAAGTTCAAAAAGAACCTGAAAACGCAGGCGACAAAACTAAATCTCAAGTCTTTGCATCTAACTTTGAACAAGTTCAAACAGTTGCAGAACTTCAACACGCAGAAAACCAAAAAACCGCTAAAGAAAGAAGACAAGATAGAAAAGAAGAAAAAGAACAAAGACTAGCATATAACAAAGCACAAGCAGAACTCCAAAAAGATTACAAACAATTAAACAAAATTGTAACTATCGAAGACCAAATCGAATTGCTAGGACAAAACACCGCACAAAAATTGTACAATAATGAACTTGCAACTCAACAAGCAATGCAAAAAGTAGCACAAGAAGCAAATGAAGATATTACAACACTTGTTCAACCAAAAGAAATTGCTTCCGCTGACGAAGTTGTTGATGATAAAAAGACAGTAGCAGCCACTTCAACAGAAAATACTGAACCTGTTGAACTTACAGAAGAGGAACAAGCAATTCAAGTCGTTGCCAATGTATTTGAACAAACAGAATCTGAAACTTTAGCAGACAATATTATTAAAGCCCAAGCAATAGCACAACAACAACTTGCTCAAGAAAAACCAGATGAAGAAATAACAGTCGAAGACATTCAAGAAAGAGCATCTCTAAATCTTGCGCAACAAATGCTTGAAAAAGAAGAAATGGAAGAAAGGGTTGAAGAAGTTGCAACCCAAAAACTTGCAGAACAATTATTAGTAATTCAACAAGCAGTAGAAACTCCAATTGTTATAGCAATGAAAGAAGAAAAACCTGTTGTTACAACGGCTGATAATAAATCTGTTACAGGCGCTGCGGCTCCTATTCAACCTGCAGACCAAACAACACAACCTCAAAACCAAGGTCAAAACCAAGGTCAAAATCAAGGACAAGGTCAACAACAACCACAACCACAACCACTTACACAAGAACAAAAAGTGGAATTAGCCGTTGCCGAAATATTAACACAAGCAGATAAGAAAGATTTGGCAAAAGAACTAATCAATCATATTGACAATATTGAGGAACCACAAACTGTTATATCTGGAATAAATGCAGAAGAATTAGCAGAAAATATATATACAACAAGAGAAGATGTTGAAAAAACACAAGAAGTTGTTAATAGAATTTTAATTGACGCAATCCAAGACCCAGAAACAGATCTTGCAACTAAATTATTGCAAGAACAAGAATCAGCAAGTTATACTCAAAGAATCCTAAAAGAGGAAACTACACAAGAAGAACTCGAACAACTTGCTGCAAAAAACCTTGTTCAAAAACTACTTGAAAATGAAACTTTAGATGAAAACATCAAAGAACAAGTAAGAAAACAACTTGAAACTCAATTCATAAATATCCAAAAAGCCGCAAGAGAAAAAACTTCTCCTGGAATTGCACTCGTACAACAAAGAACAAATGAATATTTAGCACAAGATGCAACTTACCAAAGATACAAAAACGAAGAATTAGCATCACTTGACAATCGAATGAGAGAAATAGAAACTCAATATGGTTTTGAAAGAGATGAAAAACTCGGAATATTTAAAATTCAAGGAGAAGGAAGCGACGAAATAAAAAAAGAATACAAGGCATTAAGTCTATTAGAAAACCAACTTGAGCGTGATATTCCAGAATACGAACAAGTTATGGAAGAATGGGTTGACGGCAAAACTTACAAAACTAAAACGGATATAAATAGAACAGAATTGAAAGATGGAAATGCTGTTCAAATATCTATTACAGTAACTAATGCTACACAAAGAACTCTCGAAATAGATGGGAAAAAACAAAGAGTTTGGGTTGCTGATGAAGGAGTATTCTATCCTGGTTCAAATGGCAAACCAGCCTTTGAAGTTGAGGATGATGTATTGCAACGTGCTACAATGATTGCATTACCAACGACTGAAGAAAAACCTAAAACAACAACAGACATTATAAACGAAGCATTAACAGAAGAAATTTCTACAATAGAAGATAAACTAGAAAATCAAACAGAAGAAGAAAAACAACAATTAATTAATGAACAAACAGCAAGAATTGTTGCCGTATCATTGGCTGACGACAAAAAAGATATTAACAAAAACGACACAACCGAAATGATTGAAACAATAATGGAAACCACTGGTTCTGGAGAAAAACAATCTAAGAAACAACAAACTCAACAAATAATTGACACAATAGAAGACATACAAGAAGAAGAAAAAGAAACAATTGCTGCAAGAAAAATGGCTACAGAACTTGCAATAAATGTTGATGAACCAATCCGAGAACAGGTAATAGAAGAATTAAGCACTCAAATTAATACAATTCTAGACCCTGAAAAGAGCGGCTTAAAGAAAAACGAAATAGTCAATAATATAGAAAAAACTCAACAAAAACAACAAGAAGTAATCAGAACCTTAGAACAACCCACTCCGGCTCCAATTACTGATACTCAAGTTGTTGATAAAGCCCCAGCAGCCGAAAGTGCTGCCTCTAGCACTCCTGTTCAACCAATCGTTACTGATGATGAAAAAGATAACATTGTTGTTCCGACACCAGAACAAATATCAGCAAATCTAACAAATGCAATTGCAGAAGCAAAAACAACTGTGAAAACTGCCGCAGAAGCAATTGTTAAAACACAAGCGCCAACTGCTGATACTCCACCAATTACAACTGTAACTTCAACAGAAACAGTTCCTGAAGAAAAAGATGGTGATGATGAAGCCCCTCCAACACCATTAGAAATAACAGTAACCGCACCAGAATACAAAGAATCGCTGATGGATAAACTTAAATTATCTGATGAAAAAGAAGCCGTTGTTGTTCAAACATATACACAAGATTTGCAAACTAAAGTTGACGAAATCACTCAAGCGAAACCTGTAACACCATTTAAACTTGAAATTGATACTCAAGAAGATGAAACTGTATCTGCACAAACTCGTCAAGAAATAAATGCTATTTCACAAAATGCACAAGAAGAACAACGAGAAATCCAACAACAAGCAGACAAAAAAGAACAACAAATTAAACGAGATGCTTTTGCTCAATTCTTAAGACTTGAAAAACGCAAAACAGAATTAGAAGAAAAACTTGCAAAACAAACTCCAAAAGCAAGAGCAGAACGCATAATAACACAAGATGATGATCAAGCCGCTGCCCAAAACCAAGTTGTCACAACAGAAGTTGTCGCAAATGTTGGACAAATAAAAGCAGGAAATTTCCAAAATACACAATCAATCAGCGCAAGTCAAAAAGCAGCAATTGCAGGTCAATATATTATGCAGTTTAGCCAAATGATTAGCACAGTCGCCGCAATCAGTGCTTCTATAAAACAAGCACAAGGCATTAGAGATATAGACCCTGAAAGATACCTACAACTTATCGGGCAATCAGTAGCAGCCGCTGGTGCAGTTGTAAGATTAGGCGCTGAAACAAATGCAATGATTCAACAAAAAGCGAAAAACCAAGCACAAGAAATGCAAAATCTTGAAAACTTTGCAACAACCTTCAAAGGCGATAAATCAAACTTACCAATATTTGACCCAAGTAACGCAAGTTCAATCAAGGCTTGGCAAGAAGCAATGATTCAACAAAAAACTCGTGAAAGAAAAGATCAAATTGAAAAAGAAAGACAAGAAAATACAAGTTTTGCTAGCAGATACATTAATAGCAATGGCACAATAAACGAAAATAAAATTTTAAGAGATATTATGTATGAAGAAAACTCTAAACGCATGCAACAAAATGCAGAAATTAATGATGCAATAATGAAATACCAAGCACAATTAGCACAAGTATTTGGAGCAGTTGGACAAAGTGCTATCGCATTTGCAGAATCTCAAGCAGCATCAAATGGTTACAAAAAGAACTCAACTCTAGACCTATCAACATCCAGAAAAGGTCAATCTTTAGTTCAAGAAATCAAATCAAAGCGTGATGCTTAATTAGTAATCTTCTACAACAACGTCATCATCGTCTTTTAAAGATGATAAATCATCATGACCAGTCACGTCAAAATCTTCTGGTAATAATTCATCTTCAGGCCAAACTGTATCGCTATCATAACGTGACGCGTGCAAATTATAAGATGCAGTCAAATCTGAATTAGACAAATCAGTTTCTGAGAAAATACAACCTGCCAAATCACAATCTGTGAAATTACAATAAGTAATTTCTGCATAACTGCAATCTGCACCAGTCATCAAACTTTCAGAAAAATCACATTCAAGAACTCTTGCTCTTGTGAAATCTACTGAAGTTAAATCTGCATTATTAAAATTAACAAAAGACAAAGCACTATCGGCAAAAGAACTTGAATTCAAATCAACATTTGAAAAATCAACTTCTTTCAATGAAATTCCTGTAAAATCAACTTCGCTTAAATCAACTTCTTCTTGTTCTAATTTCCAAGCATTAAATTTTTCAGGGAATCTAGTTAATAAATCTACCAACTCTTCTTTTGTATAATCAATCATTTTAATCTCCTACAAATCTTAATTCATCATTAATAACATCATTATAATTAAACTATTTTATTTTTCAAGGCTTTTAGTGCTGCTTGCAATCTATCATCGACTTCAAGTTTTTGTAAAATGCTTGCCACATGTGCCTTTGTAGTATTAATACTAATAACTAAAATCTGTGCAATTTCCATATTACTATAACCCTCTGTCATAAGTTTCAATATTTGCTTTTCTCGAGAAGTTAAATTGTATTCTTTGTTTTCGGTATTAATATTTGGGGTATTTGAAGTTGCTTTCAAAACAATATGAGCAATACTTGGATCAAACCAAGCCGCACCATCAGCAACCGAACGTACCACTTCAACCAATCTTTGTGGATTAATTTCTTTTGAGCAATAAGCATTCGCACCGGCTTTCAAACTTGCTAATACTTCGCTTTCATCATTGTGAGAAGTAAGCATAATAATCTTAACTTCTTTCCCTAAACCCTTAATATGTCTTGTTGCATCAATACCATTCATTTTTGGCAAACCTAAGTCCATAATAATTATATCAATTTCATTGTTATTATAAACTTCAATAGCCTTTTCTGCACTGTCTGCTTCATAAATAGCATCAACATAATCAACGCCATCAAAAGTTGTCTTTAAACCAAAACGTGTAAGTTCGTGATCTTCAACAATTAAAATTTTCATATACTAAGTTCCTCTTTTGCCGGTGCATAATTAGGATTTAACATCAAACTCTTTTTAAAACTTCTAGTTGCATCTGATGACAACCCTTTATTTTTATATACCAATCCTTGATAATAATAATATCTAAAATCATTTTCGTCAATATATTTAACAATAGACAAGTATTTTGAAGCATTATCATAATCGTTTTTTTCAATAGAACAACGAGCCAAATCAATCCAGCCATCTTTAAATTTATAATTAACAGCAATAGATTTTTTCAAATAAGGAATTTCTCTTGTCTTATCTAATAATGCCATATTATAATAAGCCTCATAAGCATCAGAATGTGTTTTTAAAATTTTCTCATAAATCTCATAGGCTTTTTTTGTTTTGCCTAATTTCTGATACGCTTCTGCCATTTTTATACTATCCGAAGCTAATTCATAATATTTAGCAGCATCTTTATAGTTATTATTTTTTAGTGCCAAATCACCTAAAACAGATAACGCTATACGATTCTTCTTATCTATTTTACAAGCCTTTAAAGCATTATCCTCGGCTTTTTCATATTCTTTCAAATCATAATAAACCCTTGATAATAATGCATAAACATTTTTGTTATTACTTTTTTTTGTATTAAATGCCGTTTGTAATGTTCTCATTGATTTGTTTAATTCATTTTCAAGATAGAAGTAGTATGCCAAATGATATTTCTTTTCAAATTCATTTTTAGTTGTTTTGTATAAAGCATATTCTTCAATTGATTTTATTTTTTGTGAAAATGATTTTGTGAACATTAATTGTGATTTGATTTCATCTACCAATTTCAAAACATTTTTCGGTTTAGCGGTTTCTGACAAAATTTCAGATTTCAATTTTTTATAATTTATATTTTTTGAATTCATTGAAATTGCGGTATTGATATATTTTTCAGCTTCTTTAAATTTATTAGATTTGTAGTAGCCCAATGCAACAATATAATTTGCATAATCGTATTTATTTAATAAATTTTGTTCTTTTACAAGTTCACTAACGACTTCTTCTGATTGGTCGTTGTAGGTAATATTAGAATACATTTCCGCCAAATACAATTCATCTTGTTTTGAAAGAGTAACATTCGGAAAATAAAAACGATTTATGTCTTCTGACAAAAAATATGACAAGTCTTTATCGTCAACTTTTGCTAGAGAAAGTTCAGCCAAATCAAAAAATCCTATATCTGCCATTTTTTCCGCTAAAGACATATACATAAAATCTTTTGGGGTAGTATTTTCAATCAAGATTTTAAAATCTGAATAAGATGATTTAACATTACTTTGAATAAATTTATCCAATGCAATTTTGTATTGGTTATACAAATCATTTTTGGTTAATGTAACTTTTTGTGGTACTGAAATATTTTCAATAGTTTGAGTTGTTTCAAGCGGGTTTGCAGGTTTAATTAAGTCATCAAAATTTATGGCATAAGCACTTGTTGTGCATACCAGAAATAATATTAACGAATTAACTACCTTTCTAATCATTTATTTCCTTCATAATAATAATTAAATAAATTAACAATATCTTTTTCGCTTTCAGAATTTATAAAATTATAAATATCTAAAAGATTGTATTTATTTAACAATATTCGATCATCATTATTAAACTCGATATGGCTTTCAGTCAAGAACACATCGACAATTTTATCTAATGAAATTGTTAAGAATACATCTACAATATTTTTATCGAAATGAGATCCAGAATCATTTATCATAATTCTAATAACATTTGCTATTGGCATTTTATCCCTATAATGACGTTTAGAAGTTATAGCATCAAACACATCTGATACAGCCAAAATTCTACCACCATACGGGATATCTTCACCTGCAAGATGCCTATAATAACCTGTTCCGTTCCATTTTTCGTGGTGTGAACAAGCAATTTCTGTTATCAATTTAAAATCATCTGATAAATAAATTCTTTCCAAAATATCGTGAGTAATTTTTACGTGTTCTTGGATATGCTTGTATTCTTCATCAGTCAATTTGCCATCTTTTTGTAAAACTGCATCACGAATACCAATTTTACCTATATCATGTAAAATCGCTGCTTTTTCAATAATTTCTTTATCATATTGAGGTAAATCTAAAGCATTCACAATAAGCATTGCATACAATTTAACTCTGCTTGAGTGACCTGCGGTAATTTTATCACGTGCGTCAATAGATTTTGCCAAAGTATCAATAAAACTTTCGAATAAATCTTTTTGTTCTTTATACAATATTTTTTGTTCTTCGAAAAGTTGTGCATTTTCTAAGGCAATACTTGCACTACCACCGATTGCGATAAGTAAATCTTCGTCGTTTTTAGTAAATGTTCCATTTAGTTTGTTCAAAACCTGAATTGCGCCAATAATTTCCTGATTATTATTTTTGATTGGCATACAAAGAATTGATTTTGTATGATAACCAGACTTGATATCAACATCTTTGTTAAATCTTGAATCATTATAAGCATCTTCAATATTAAGTGTTTCACCTGATTGAACAACATATCCAGCCAAACCTTTATCGGCAGGAAATCTTATTTCTTGGCTTTCCATACCTAAAGCAACTTTAGACCAAAGTTCGTTTTTATCCTTATCATAAATAAATACTGTACATCTATCTGCTTGGATTGCATTTTTTGTTTCTTCTGCAATGACTTTTAACAAGATATTTATATCAGTTAAAGCAGTAATAGAACGACCAATTTTTACCAAAGAAACTAATGGATCATTTTTCAATTCTACATCCGGTTTTTCCTCTTTGTTGATAGGACAAACATTTAGCAAATTAGATATACCAAATTCATCATTTTTTTCTACCAAAGTTTTTGCATATTCATAATGAATTTTTGCAACTTCTTCGTTATTTTCACGATAATTTATGTATGCTTGAACAAATTCACTAAACAATTTTGCAGTATGATTTTTGGAATAATCAGCCATATAAACTGCATCATGCAAAAGTGATAATGCCGATTTATAATCATTTTGACGATATAAAATAAGCGCTGACAAACTCATACAAACCGACACATAACCCGTTTCTTTGATAGATGTAAAACGTTTTTGCGCTTCAATGACCTTTTGTTTTGCTAATTCAAAATTATCATTATAAATTTCACTAACTGTATCTTGAATAAAATTCTTTGCCTCAATCATACAAAATCCCCTTTTTACCATTGTACAATATTATTTTCAATAATACAAAAATAGTTACATTTATTTAATATAAAATGGTGGAGCGTTGCCCTCCAATATTACTTTGTCACCATACGTTGCTAATAATCCATTTTCCAACCGTCATTAATAATTTTCATAAGGCAACCACCACTGTAGGATTCACATCTTAAACAACGTTCTGGATCATTCCATTGATTATAAGTAATATCAACATGATTTGGATAGCCAACAAAAGATTCGGCAATTTCACCTTGATAATTCACATCTAAATAAAAAGCATCACGCCCCCAAATATTTGGCTTTTTCTTACCATTTACATCAACATAAAAACTCAACGGCATACCATCCCAAATACAAATTGACATACCGGAATTTAAACTCACACAATAACCATTAAATTTATCGTCATTTCCAAATGAAGATTCTGTATCTCCATTTAAGTACTTATAGTCATCTGCAACACAATTCGCAATATTCTCATAGCCACAATCTTGTGAAACCTTAAAATATTTTTTTAAAAAACTGCCTGTTATTTCCAAGCACTCCTCTCGCCCCTGTTGTTCTGAATTACAGTACAAAGATGAATCATTCAAGTTATCCACTTCTTCATCTACCATAAGGAGTGAAACTGCGTTTGAAATTTGGTTATATGCTTTTTGTAGTTGTGCTACATAAACTTTCTTTTGATAATTAGAAACAAGGTTTGGAACAGTCAAAACCGCAACTACACCGATTATGCCTAAGGTGATTAGGACTTCGGCTAAAGTAAACCCTAATTTATTGTTTGTTATACATTTCATTTGTTATCTTTCACTTTCAACTTTTTCCATCAACTCAACAAAGCGTTTTTCATCAATTGTTTCTTCGTCAAGTAATGTTTTAGAAATATATTCCAACATATCTCTATTTTTTGTCAAAAGATCTTTTGCAATTTTGTATCTTTCATCAACAATTTTCTTAACTTCTTTGTCGATTTCTGCAGCAATTTCTTCAGAGAAGTTTCTTGTATGACCGAAATCACGTCCCATAAATACGTGTTCTTCACTTTTGCCGTATTGTAATGAACCCATTTTTTCTGACATACCATAAGTAGTTACCATATTGCGTGCAAGTGATGTAACTTTTTCCAAATCGTTTGATGCACCTGTTGTAATATCATCTTTGCCATAAACGATTTCTTCCGCAACACGACCACCCAATGTCATTGTAATTCTATCTAACAACTGTGATTTTTTCATTGTTAAATGATCTTTTTCAGGTAATGTCATTGTTATACCCAAAGCCATTCCTCGAGGAATAATAGAAACTTTATGCAATGGGTCTGTATTTTTTAATAATTTTGCAAGAAGTGCATGACCAACTTCGTGATAAGCAGTGTTTTCTTTTTCTTCATCAGAAATAATTCGGCTTTTCTTTTCTGGGCCAGCCATAACTTTATCAATCGCTTCTTCCAAATTATCCATTGTAATTTCTTTTTGATCGTGTCTTGCTGCAAGTAATGCTGCTTCATTCAACAAGTTTTGCAAATCAGCACCAGTAAAACCTGGGGTACGTTTGGCCAAAACTTTCAATTCAACCTCTTTTGCTAAAGGTTTGTTTTTAGCGTGAACTTGTAAAATTTGTTCTCTACCCAAAATATCAGGACGATTGATAACAATTTGTCTATCAAATCTACCAGGTCTTAATAATGCATTATCCAAAATGTCAGGTCTATTAGTTGCTGCTATTACAATGATATTAACATTTTCATCAAAACCATCCATCTCAACAAGCAATTGGTTCAATGTTTGTTCACGTTCATCGTGACCTCCACCTAAACCAGCACCACGTTGACGACCAACAGCATCAATTTCATCAATAAAAATGATACAAGGCTGATGTTTTTTCGCTTGTTCAAATAAATCTCTAACACGACTAGCACCAACACCAACAAACATTTCAACAAAATCAGAACCACTTATAGAGAAGAATGGTACACCAGCCTCACCAGCAACTGCTTTTGCCATCAATGTTTTACCTGTACCTGGAGAACCAACTAATAAAACACCTTTTGGAATTTTTGCTCCAAGTTTAATATATTTTTCGCCATGTTTCAAGAAATCTACAATTTCTTCTAATTCTTTTTTCTCTTCATCAATACCAGCAACATCTTTAAAAGTAGTTTTTACCTTGCTATCCAAAAGCATTTTTGCCTTACTTTTACCAAAAGACATCGCTTGAGAGCCCCCTGCTTGAAGACTTTTTGCCATAACAACAAGAAATATTATGAATAAAAGTGGTAATAACAAAGAACCCAATATTCCAAATAATTGAGAAGATTCAGACGGTTTTTTCACTTGAATTTCTACACCAGAATCAACCAATTTTTTCATCAAATCAGGATCCTGTGGAGTTGCAACTTTGTATTGAACTTGAGGTACTTTCTTTTCAACAGGACCAAATGCAGTTTGTTCAACAACTTTTGAATCATCTTGACTAACAGGAATTGCAATCAAATAATCTTCTGCTTTTTCAACTTTTCTGAATTCATTTTTCGAAAGTTTTTCAATAAAAGCAGAATATGATAATTCACTTGTGCTTGTTGTAGGACCTGCCATAAAAATTGACGATACAAAAATTAGCACCAAAATCGCCAAAACAATGTACATACCGACCGATTGACTTTTATTCATATATTAACCTCTCACTAAAATAATAAAATCTATACTAATTATACAGTAAAAACGTTAAAAATACTATCTTTTATTATTTCTTAACTCTTGTTTTGCTTGTTCCCAAAAGAATAATCTATCTGCATGCGAATACTCTGTTAAAGGCGAGCCCGCAATCTCTTCGGCTACTCTGAGTCTTTTTGTAATTTTTTGATTCGTTTTTGCCAATGCTCTTTCAGGGTTAATTTCATAATAATCAGCAATCATAATAGCATCAAAAATAATATCGCCAACTTCTTCTTCCATATTTTTGCGATCATTATTTTTTCTTGCATTAGCAAGTTCACCTATTTCAGAAATCAAAAATTGATATAATGCTTTTTCAGTATTCTTATAACCTTTATTCCCAAGATCACGAGAAACCGTAATAGATTCCTGCATAACTTGTTTTTTTCGTTTGTTTTTTGCCTGAAATGTAACCACATTATTATATGGTTTATAACTAACTGGTGAAATCATATAATCATTATAGAAAAAACAAAAAAACTTTTAATCAAAAATCTCAATATTTTAAATTTCTGTAACAGAAATACTTGTTATGCCAGAATTTCTTGCACTATCCATAAGTTTAACAACAGCACCATGAGATGCGTCCCCATTGGATTCTATCATCATTCCGTCTGGATAATCCTTTGCAGAATTCTTCAACGTTTTTTCTAAATCATCTGCCTTAACTTCTGCACCGTCCAAATAATATTTATCATCCGCAGAAACCATTACAGTCAAAATTTTAACATCATTTTTTTTGATATGTTCTTGGCTAACCATTTCTGGAACTGTCAAATTTAAACCTTGTTGATCTAACAACGGCGCAATAACCATCATAATAATCAAAAGTACTAGAAAAATATCTGTCAAAGGCGTTATATTTATTTCATTGAACGATTCTCTCATTATTACCCTCTAATTTCATTTTCTTCTTTGAGTTCTTTTTGTTCTTTTTTACTCAAAGGTTCACCCGCAACAATTAGTTTCTTATACTCTGCATCTTGTGCTGCATTCATAACCTTCATAATCTCAGAACTTTTAACTTTTGAATCTGCTTTAACAACCACTTCTGGTTTTTCAATCATATCTTTTAATGCCAAAAGTTCGTCAACTAATTGGTCAGAATTGATTTGTTTACCGTTTATAAACATTAAACCTTCTTTTGTAATAGCAACTTCAACTTTGTTTTGCTCTATTGCAACACCACTATTAATTTCAGGAACACTAATTGCATTATCAACAGATTGAAATGTAGGCGCCACAACCATCATAATGATTAGCAACACCAAGAAAATATCTGTTAATGGTGTGATATTTATTTCTGTAAATAGTTTTCCTTTTTTACCAATTGCCATTACTTTGTCCTTTTAAATTAATAAACGTTAGATGCTGATGATTCTACTTTTGAATCTCCATTTGAATCAACAAAACTTAGGAAAAGAAGTTTGATTAATTGAAGATCATCTTCATATCTTTTTACAACAGATTGGAAAGAGTTGTAGAAAATTACAGCCACAATCGCAACACCAAGACCGAACGCAGTAGCAATCAATGCTGAACCAATACCCATAGCCACCGCTGCAGATTGGTTACCCTGAACAGCCAAATCTTGGAATGTGTACAAAATTCTAACAACAGTACCAAACAAACCTAAGAATGGTGCGACCCCACCAATTGTACCTAAAATTGTTAAATATTTTTCTAATTGTCTTACTGTAAGCGCTGCTGAAATATCGTATGCTCTTGAAAAACCACTTTTTTGTTCAGAAAAAATTCTAACTGCTTCTTCAACAACATCACCAATAATACCGCCACAATCTTCAGCAACTTCCTGAGCGCCTTGAATGTTGTTTCTGCTTAATTCGTTTTTCAAATGACGAATTAAAGGATTAACATCTCTTTTGTTCTTTTTGTAAAAAGAGTATTTGTTAATAACAACTGCGACAACCAATATTGAACAGATTAAAATTGGTAACAATACCGGCCAGTCTAATTTGATAGAGTGTAATAATAATTCCATTTTTTTATCCTCATTTTTCTACTTATCTATAACTTGATGCTCCAAAAACATTATAATCAAATGTAAATTGAATATCTATGCTTTGTCCTTTAAAATCAGGCGGTAAAGGTCTAAATGGCGCAGTCAATTGAACCGCATTCAATGCAGCCTTATCCGCATTTGGTAATCCTGAAGATTTGAACACACTACAAGAAAGTAATCTACCATCTTTTGCAATTTTGAATAACAAGACTACCCTTTTGCTTTCGTTACCTTTTGGTGGATCCCAATTCATTTTAATACGTCTTTGTAAATCCCTCATATATGGCCCAAAGTCAGGTTCTCTAATTGCATCAATACCTGGTCTTCCGCCACCTCCACCGGGGTTACCAATATTACCTGTTCCACCGCCACCAGCACCACCTGATGCCAAGCGAGTTCCCGAAGTAGAACCCCCTCCTGTTGGTGCCAATGATGGAGTAGGAGCATAACTGCCTGATGTTCCATTTTGTGCAGTACCAGAGCCACTAATTGGACCTGTTGAATATGTTCCGGCCTTTGTGCCACCTGAAGGTACAGGAACCTTAAACGCAGATGACGGAACGTCAACAGGTTTTGGTGTCAAAGGTGGTTTGACAGAAGGTCTTGCCGTAGGCGGTTGAGGTTTTGCCTGTGTCGGTGTTTTTGCCACAGTAGGACTCGGCGTAGGAGTCGCAGTTGGTTTTTCAACTTTTGCCTTCGGTTGTTCTGCCGGTTTAGGACTCTTTGTTGGCGCAGAAGCCTGTGCTTGAGGTTGTTTTACCTTGCTTGGTGGTGGTGAAGGCATTGATACCGGTTTTTTAGGATCGTTAACCCCACCAGAACGAGAGTTCATATCTGCACGATTTCTTGTATTTTTATTTCTTGGCGTGTCCTCGTGGTCAACAAGAACAAACTCAATATCTTTCATTTTTGGTTTTGGTCTTTCAAACAAAGGAATTACTATTCCAAAATATGTCAATATAATGAATGTCAACCAAATTACGCCCAATGAAGTTGGGTGCAAAATTGAAGAAATAATCAAAGATTTTTTCAAGGTTAAATCACCTTCACGATTTCTCAAAACCGCAGGCATAACATCTTTGGATTTCAAATCATATTTCTTTTCGTTATATTCATTGTTTTCTGTATATTTTCCTAGTATTGACATTGTTCCCTTTGTTTATATTCTATTTTAAAGATAAAATAAAATTATTGCCTAATTTACTAATAGTTTGGATTATTAATAGTAGGACTGATAGTAATAGGCTGAGTAAGCAGCAACTCAATTGATGAACTTGCAGGGATAACAACATCTTCCCCTTTATCCCAAATTGATTTAACAATGCCACCACCAGCACCAATACCAGCACCAATAGCCGTTGCTTTTCCTGCATCTCCACCAGCAATAGCGCCAAACACTAACCCTGATAATGCGCCAGCACCAGCACCAACTGCAACGTCTTTAGTGTATTCTTTTGCAACATCCATTTTTGTACCGCCAACCAAAACACCTGTACCGTCTTCTGTTTTAATAACAGCAGAAATAGGAATTTGAATGCCGTATGGAGTTACAATTTGAGTAAATCTAACAAGCAATTTGCCGTTAAGATTACCGTGTCTTGCTTTTGCAACTTCCAAAACAGTACCATTAACAGAACTTCCTGCAGGGGCAATCAAATTACCATCATAATAGAAATCTGTACCCAATGCCAACGTAACATTTTGACCTAATGTCAAATTAGCAGAATTCAATGGAGTTGTAACAACACTACGGAAAGAACCACCCGCAGGAACAGTGACAATTCTGCCTTTTAAAGTTCCATCTTCAGTTTTTTGAACTTCTTCCTGATAATATGTTGGCTGGAATGTTTGTTTTGTTGGTTCTTGTGTATAACTATAATTTTGAGCAGCAACAGCCATTGAACCTGTCAATGCCAATGTTATCATACTCAATAAGATATTTTTAGACATAGTAATCCCCTTTTTACTATATTATATTTTACAGGCATTAGAATGTCAATTTGTTAAGGTGTGTGTTATCCAAGCAGGCGACGTCAAAATTATCAAAAAATCTTCGCCAGCATTAATTCTTGTATGCTCACCCATTTTACGTTTTCCACCAGGACGCAACATCAAAGTAGGGCCTCTTCTTGTCCAAAAACGACCCTGAAATCTTTGTTGATAATGCGGAACAGTTCTAAATTCTGCAGGATCAGTAATTCCACCACCAATTTTGTTACCATTAGATGTGTAAATATATGCTTTTAATGGAATTTCAAACCCATCGGCAAGAACCATTTTTGCAATTCTAATTTTCATAGAAGAATGTGTGCCTACAACAGGTTCGTGTATTTCTTCCACATACCCAAAAAATTCTGTACCCTTTGGAATTACATTTGTATCGTGCAAAAATAAATCATTTGTAGCAATAAACTTAACCTTGTAACCCTCTGGGCAATATTCAGTAGAAACATCTTGAGCATTCATAACAGGAATAAATGTACCCGCAATCATTTCAATACCATCATAATCCCTCATTGGAAGTTGAATATTATCAATTTGCTCTTCTGCACAAACACTATGCATAAGACCAAAAAGCAAAAATAATGTAAAAATAATCTTCTTCATATAGGTTATTATAACAGTTTTTTCAGAAAAGACAAGGTAAAAAGTTATGAAACTAAAAGGTGGGCGAAGTTTCACTTCGCCCACCTTACATTATTTTGTCAACATACATTGCTAATAATCCATTTTCCAACCACTTTCAAAAATACGAGCCCCACAATAATTACCAATGCCATCGCTATCTGTAACCAAGAGACAAGGATTACGATACTCATTATAAGACCAATGATAGAAATCTTCCTTCTCATTTTCCCAACTTTTTGTACCAGCAAATATAACATTACCATTTTTCAAAAGAATAGTTGGGAAAAAATCACGTCCAACCTGATTTGGGCCTGCATCACCATTTACATCTATTTCTATTGAACCCCAAAGCCAACCACCAAATTCAGGATTACCTACATCTTCTAAATGTTGAAAATAATAAACCATACCATCTGCAGTATAAACCTTCAAACGACGCGCTTTAGTATAATAATCTTCTTGACTATTACCATTTAAGTCCACATATGAGATTCCAAAACAAGGATCTTCTAACGGAGTTTCAGTTGGATTACAAAATTTTGTTACCTTTAAATACTTTTTTAAATACTGAATAAAAGGAGAATAATCTTCAATATCAGTTCCAAACCAACGATCACCGTGTTCATTAGCAGGTATTGATTGCCACAATTCAGTTTGAGTTACATCACCAACTAAATCTTCAGCCATAGCTGTTTTGAAAACTTGGTTTAAGGTAGCATAACCTCTTTGAAGTCCTGCAACCCATTGTTTCTTTTGATAGTTATTTATTAGAGTTGGGATTGTTAACGCTGCAACTACACCAATTATACCTAAAGTAATTAAGACTTCTGCTAAAGTAAAACCTTTTTTCATATAAAACTCCTTCTTTTACCTTAATTCTAAAAATTTTCAGATAGGTTGTCAAGTTCATTTTTGTTAACTTTGTAACATTTTTATTACATAACGCAATTTCTCTGAAAAAAAATACTTTATATACATGTGTAGTGGAAGGTTAATTATGTCAGCAAATGCAGTTTCATCATTAATATTTGCATGTAGAAACGTTGATAAAACCAAAGGTGGCGAAATCGGCAGAGCGCCTGTTGCTGCTGCACAAGGTATTAAAGTTGCTAACGAGGTTGTGAGATATAATAAAGCATTATCTACTGGTGCTGACGCTGCAATTAGCGCTTTCGACAAAATGGCAAAAAGTTCAAAAGTTGTTGATTACGGTCTAAAAGGTGTTAGATGGGCTGTAAACAACGTAAACCCTTTAATTTGTGTTTCTAGTGGTATCAAAACTCTAACAGCAGAAGATAAAGTTTCTACTGGAATCAAAGAAGTTACTGCATTATCAACAATGTTTGCAGGTGAAGCTATTGCAAAACAATTGTTAAATAACAAAGAACTACACAAAACTATTGCAACAAAAGCAACAAAAGTTGCACCTAAATTAATGGAAAAAATAGCACCAGCACTTTCTGGCAGAATTGGAAATATTATAAAAGGTCTTCTTTTTGTAGGTGCATCTATTGCTTCGTATACAGTTGGTGAAAAACTTGGGAATAATTTAGTAGAAGAAGTAAATGTAAATTGGGGAAGAGAACCAAAAATCAATCAATTGGCTTAAGAAAAGAGTTAGTTGACGTGTTATAATGGGTTTATGAAAAAGATTTTTATAACCTTATTTGTCTTTATCGTTTGCAATTTGTTTAATCCATCTATGGCAATAAAAATTGGTATAGTAAATGGAGCAGACAGAATTGGTGTGGGAGCAAGTGTTGACGCAGTAATAGTTGACGCAAATACGCACCACAATGTTTGCGAACTTGATGCAATGAAAGGTTATGAAATTAAACCTTACAAAAACAAAATGGCTATTAAATACAACGGTAAATATTATCAAATCGACAGTGATAATATTGTTTTAAAAGCCCTTGAACCTGGATTTGTAAGTGCTAAAAGAAAATGGTACCGTGGATATTTAATGATACAAAATAAAAACGGGAAATTAACTGTAATAAATAACGTAGAGATTGAAGATTACATAAAGGGAGTTGTTCCATCAGAAATGCCAACAGGCTGGGAAGCAGAAGCACTTAAAGCACAAGCAATTGCAGCAAGAAGTTATGCATTGGCAAACCTTGGCAAACGTGCAAAATTAGGATACGACTTAAATGACACCCCCGAAGACCAAGCGTACAACGGAGCTGGAGCAGAAACTCAAAAAACAAATCAAATAGTAGAAGATACTAAAGGTCTCGTTTTAATATACGATTACAAAATTATTCCTGCATACTATTCAGCATCTGCAGGTGGTCAAACAATAAATGCTTCGAGTGCTTGGGGTAACGATTTACCATATATTCGTTCTGTGCCTTCATACGACAGCAACGTAAAAAAGAACGGTCACGGGGTCGGCATGTCACAACACGGTGCAAATAATTTGGCAAAAAAAGGCTACAACGCTTACCAGATTTTACAATATTTTTACAAAAACGTTAAATTCGCACGTATAAACCCTGAATATTATCAATAAAAGCAACCCGCCAAAACCATTGTGTTTAAAGCGTTTGCGTTCTGCTACAGGGCTAATAGTCAGGATATATTTAAAATTTTTTAAAAAAGTACTTGCCAAAAATTAAAAAACTGCTATAATAATACTTGTCGAATACAAATGCATGCTCAGAGGAATGGTTTCTGGGTAGGTAGAGAGAAGAAAAAGGAGGTTCGTAATGAACAAAGAAGAATTAGTAAAAGAAGTAGCAAAAAAATCAAAAGTTTCTCAAAAAGCATCTGCTGACGTTATCGCAGCAACTTTAGAAGTAATTGAAAAAACAGTTGCTAAAGGCAAAAAAGTAACTCTTGTTGGTTTTGGTACATTTGAACCACGCAAAAGAGCTGCTAGAACTGGTAGAAACCCACAAACTGGCGCAGTTTTGAAAATCGCTGCTAAAACAGTTCCTGCTTTCTCAGCTGGTAAAAAATTCAAAGAATTAGTAAAATAGTTCTCTGAACAATATAAATTTAAGTAGTCTTTATCCTTGTGGTAAAGGCTACTTTTTATTTCTACAATCTTTCAAAAATGTTATAAACTTATCTGCATATTTCTTTTGTTTAATAAGTTCAAACCCTGTAAAATCAACTTCTCCAACATGTTCTAAAATAACAATCTTACAAGGATTTAACGATTGCAAACTTGTTTCATAAATCCCCGCAAAATAAGGTGGATCTATATAAACAACATCAAAAACTTTATCGATTTTTTTTACTATATTCAAACTGTCACCAATAAACAACTTTGGCGAATTTTGGAACTTACTAAAATTAGATTTTATAACAGAAACGGCTTTTGGATTTTTTTCAATCGCAAATACTTCCCCAAATCCACGAGATAAAGCCTCAAGAGCCATAATCCCAGAGCCCGAATACATATCTAAAAAAGTTTTACCATCAAAATCAATTATCGCTTGCAAAGTATTAAACACACCCATTCTAACTTTTGATAAAGTTGGACGTGTAATATTTTCTGGCGGAACTTGAATTTTTCGACCTTTAAATTGTCCTGCTGTTATAATCATATTAACTATTTTACAACGAACAAGTTTTATTGTATAATACAATAAAATGGCGAGAGAAAATAAGATAGATGTAATAGTCGTTGGTGGTGGTCCTGCTGGTATATCCAGTGCAATTACAATTGCCAGAGGTGGCAAAAAAGTTGTGCTAATTGAACGCGGGAATTTCGCAGGAAGTAAAAATGTTTTTGGTGGAGCAATATACACTCAACCGATGAAAGAAATCTTCCCTGATTTCGAAAAAACTGCGCCACTTGAACGTAAAAATATCGAACATCGTTTCGCAATACTTGGCGAAAATGACAGCACAACAATTTCTTATAGAAATCAAAATGCAGGAAGTTATAGTGTAATTAGGGCTAAATTCGACAGATGGATGGCCGACCAAGCAAAAAAAGAAGGTGTATACCTCGTTGAAAACACAGTCGTCAGAGAACTTTTAACCGAAAACAACAAAATTGTTGGGGTTAAAACAGAACTCGAAGATTATTACGCTGATATCGTAATTTTAGCAGACGGTGTTAATTCATTACTTGCAAAACAAATTGGATTAAGAAAAGAAATTAATCCGCACGACGTTGCATTAAGCGTAAAAGAAGTTATCAAAATAAACAACCTTAACGAGCGTTTTAACTTAACCGATGAAGAAGGTTGTATTACAGAAATTTTCGGGGGACCAATGCTTTCTATGTTGGGCTTAGGTTTTATGTACACTAATAAAAAAACTGTCACAATTGGGCTTGGCATAACTTTAAGCGACTTAATTGAAAAAGGATTGAAACCTTATGAAGTTTTGGATAAGTTAAAAGAACACCCAACAATTGCGCCATTAATTAAAGATGGAACCTTGGAAGAATACTCCGCACACTTAATTCCAGAAGGAGGTTACAAAAAAATTCCGCAATTATGCAAAGATGGAGTTATGGTTGTTGGTGATGCAGCAATGCTTGTTAACAATATGCATTGGGAAGGCACAAACTTAGCAATGGTTAGCGGAAAACTCGCTGGTGAAACCGCTCTTGAAGCAATAAATGAAAATGATTTTACAACAAAAGTTTTAAGTCGCTACAAAGAAAAACTTGAAAAGTCTTTTGTAATGAAAGACTTAAAGACATACAAAGAGTTAATGACAATCGCTGACAAGAAAAAGGATTCTTTCTTGGGCTATTACCTAAAATCAGTTAATAGTTTCTTTGAAATGTTTACAACAGTAGACAGCGAGCCTAAAAAAGATAAATACCACAAATTTATAAAACAATTCTTTAAAGATAGAAAATTTTTAGGTTTAACGAGTGATTTATACAACGGACTAAAATTAGTATGGAGTATTTTAAAATGGCACTAGAAGATAAACTATTTACAATAAAATACTCACCTGACACTGCATCTCATTTGAATGCAGATAAAAAAGATTGTGCGAATTGCAAACACAAAATTTGCCAAACAATTTGCCCAGCAAAAGTTTATGAATGGGACGAAAATAACGAAAAACTTATAATAAATTATGAAAATTGTATGGAATGTGGGGCTTGCAGAATTGCTTGCAAACATATACAATGGGAATATCCAAAAGGCACAAAAGGAGTTATGTATAAATTAGGTTAAGGAGTGAATTATGAAAGAAGAGTACGGAAATCAACACAGACGTTGGTATGACAAAGATCCTGTATTATCACAAGCAGTAAGTACATTAGAACATAGTGATGACCAAACACAAATTAAAATTGCATTGAACTTAATCAAAATCATCATTGAACACAATATTGAAGATGAAAAATTTGAAGCAGTTGAAGATATTATCAGCGCAGTTGGTTCAGGTATTGACGACAACAGAAAAGGCCGTTGGTACGACATTGATACAACACTTAGAACCGCAATGAATATGTTACAAAACTGCCCAGAAGCAACACAACACATAATTGCAAAAGAAATGGCAAAAATGGTTATTGAAAAAATCAAAACTGATGAAGAATAACAACACAAAAAAAGGAGCCGTTTGGCTCCTTTTTTATTGCAAACTTATAACTGAATTGTCCTTAAAACCATATAGTATCTATGATTTCCCCAATATACAATTAATGAAATGAAATTGTTATCCAAATCAAACATTTCCAAGAAAGTTTGTGGTGCTGGTTTACGTTTTGATTTTTCAAAGTGTTCACCAACAAATTTCATAAACTTAATATGAGTCCTTTGACTCCAAGTCATTTTTGGCTCAGGAATATTTTCTTCATAAAATCCTAACGGTGTTATGCTTCTTTCATAAACAGGAATTATATATTTAACTTTACCCTGCTCTTTAAACAACATATACCATTTACCTTCGTGCTCTCTAGGCGTCAAAAGATAATATCCTGGTTCAATAGTAATAGTTTTAAAATGCAAAGGCGCTGTCAATCTAAATAGCGGATACGGAGTCCAACTCGTATCCTTAACATCATAAAACTCGCCAGGATCAATATTATGAACATATGAATGAGTAGGGACCGGCAAATCCCTATATGTTTTTTCATAATCAAAATCTTCGGCACAAACACTCATACCAAAAACTAATAAAAACAAGGTTATGAAAAATCTCTTCATAACCTTATTTTAATATTTTTTATCAAAAAATCAATCATTTTAATAGATTAAATATTTGCTAATTTTGTATAATAATCATTTGCTCTTTCAAATTTATGAGCAACATTAAACATTTTTGATTCTTGAAGTTGTGGAGCAAGAATTTGTAAACCAATTGGCATACCGTCTTTATCGAAGCCAGCAGGAACACTCATGCCAGGAATACCTGCGAGGTTTGCACTAATAGTTGCAATATCAGTTAAATACATTGCTAATGGGTCATTAGATTTTGCGCCCAAATCAAATGCTGTATTAGGACAAGTTGGAGAAATCAAAATATCAACTTGTTTAAATGCTTCCACAAAATCTTGAGTAACTAATGCTCTCATTTGTTGTGCTTTTTTATAATAAGCATCATAATAACCTGAACTTAAAGCGTAAGTTCCAAGCATTATACGACGTTTAACTTCAGGACCGAAACCTTCTGCTCTTGTTTTTGTATATAATTCCATAAGGTTTTTCGCTTCAGGAGTTCTATAACCGTATTTAACGCCATCAAATCTAGCCAAGTTTGAAGAACATTCAGCAGTTGCCAAAATGTAGTAAATACCTATTGAATGTTTCAAGTTAGGTAGTGAAATTTCAACGATTTCACAACCCATCGCTTTATAGCAATCGATTGCTGCTTGCATAGCCTTTTGAACATCTTCAGAAAGACCTTCTGTCATAAGTTCTTTTATGACACCAATTTTCATACCTTTTATATCGTTATTTAAGTTTTCAGCATAATGTTCAACAGGAAGATTTAAAGATGTTGAATCCTTAGGATCGTGCCCAGAAATAACTTCCAAAAGATTTGCAGCATCTTCAACAGTTCTAGCGAATGGACCAATTTGGTCAAGAGATGATGCAAACGCAATTAAACCATAACGAGAAACTCTACCATAAGTTGGTTTCATACCAACAATCCCACAGAAAGATGCAGGCAAGCGAATTGAACCGCCTGTATCTGAACCCAATGATAAAGTAACTTCACATGCGGCAACACTTGCTGCAGAGCCACCTGAAGAACCTCCAGGAACTTTATTTAAATTCCAAGGGTTATGAACTTTTTTGAATGCAGAGTTTTCGTTAGAAGAACCCATTGCAAACTCATCTAGGTTTGCTTTACCCAAAATTGGAACATAATTGTTCAATAATTTTTCAGTAATTGTTGCGTTATAAGGTGACACAAAATTTTCAAGAATTTTGCTTGATGCTGTTGTCTTAGAACCAACCAAATTCATATTATCTTTCAAAGCAAGAGGGATACCTGCCAAAAGCGGTAATTCTTCACCTTTTGCTATTTTTTCATCTACTTGTTTTGCTGTATCAAGTGCAGTTTCTTCTGTTAATGAATTGAATGCACCCAATTTTTCATCTAATGCTTTAATTCTATTCAAAGCCGCAGTAGTTAATTCAACGGCGGAAACTTCTTTATTTTTTAATGCTTTACTTTGTTCTGTTGCGGATTTTTTCAAAAGCTCGTTCATAATTTCTCCTTGACTATCCTAATGAAAAAATTGTATCACGAACATAAATTAATGTAAAATTCATACAACAGTCGATACATCTTTGATCTCTTTCTCCTAAGCACTTGCACAAAATGGAAAAATAGTGTATAATTACTGAAAAAGAAACGGTTTCTTTTAGTTAATTCAGGAGAAAAAGATGTACGAAGACGAAAAACTCATTTGTGAAGATTGTGGTGTAGAATTTATCTTCACAGTAGGCGAACAAGAATTTTATGCAGAAAAAGGCTTGGTTAACAAACCAAAAAGATGCCCTGAATGCAGAAAAAAACGTAGACAAAACAACAGACGCAACAGAAAAATGTATGATGCTGTTTGTTCAAAATGTGGAGCACAAACTCAAGTTCCATTTAGACCTATCGAAGGCCGAGAAGTTTATTGTAAAGATTGTTTTGCTACAGTTAATGCTGAACAATAAATATAATATAATTTTTCAAAAAAGAGGATTTAAAAATCCTCTTTTTTTATGCATTTATACAATTATTCAAATAGTTTATCGTACTAATTTTTTCTTCATACAAATATTTGATAAAATTAAGATAAGATGCATCGTAAGAGGTAATTACCAAATTTATTTCAAAACCATCAGTACAAAAAGGTTCGTAATCATATATAACATAACTGTTATATTTACTTTTCCACTCTTTACGTTCAATACGTGCATTATTTTCTTCAATAATGTCTTCCAACCAATCAATAATATTTTTATTAATATTTTTGATTTCCAGTTTATTCGTACAACTGTTTAACATATCGCCACTCCTATCATGTAAAATTTTATATAATTTCACGAACAAATTAATCCCCAAAAGGTATAAATCAAAATAGTAATATCTGCTAATTTTTATATATTTGCCACATCTCAAAAGATATGCTATAATTCTTGCTAAAGAGGAGAAGTTATGAACTGGTTACATATTTTTACGGATATTCCGATTTTAATAGTTTTCACTTTATTTGGGACATCATTGATTTTTTGTACAAAAAAATATTTAATGGTAAACAAAAACTTAAAAAATATTGATGAATTTATTAGCAAATTCAACAAATCAGATTTGAATTTCCGTTTTGAAGAAATTGACGAATGGATGGTGAACAACCCATATTTAGCAACTATTTGGCTAGAATTTAAAAACACATTGGTATTTTCAGAATCTGTTGCATTAAAAACAGGTGAAAACGATTACAAATACCAAGAAATTTCTTCAACAATCCAAAATATTCAAACAACCGTTGACCCGCTATATTTCTTCAATGAGGAATCTTTGATTTTATCAAAATATAACAGTGGCTTGATGGGTGCAGTTCCAACAATTTTGACAGGTTGCGGTCCGTTATTTACGTTCTTGAACATTGCAACAGCGTTCGGTAAAATTGACTTTTCAACTCAAGAAAGAACTATCGCATCTGTATCAGGTTTGATGGCAAGCATGCAAGTCGCAGCGTTGGTATCAGTATTTGCGGTAGGTGCGTGTTTGATTTTCACAATTTATGAAAAAGTCTTGTATAACATTATGTGTGGCGCTCCACTTCATAAAGTTGAAATTAAATTGGGCAAATTGTTTGATAACATTTCTTCTGAAAAATTCTTATTAGAATTATTAAAAGAAACAAAAATTCAAAACAATAACATTTCAAATTTAGTTTCTTCAACTCCAGCATCATTCAGAACCGCTTTAAACGCTGGTATTGCAAGTAATTTGGTTCCATACCTAGAAAACTTGATTTTTGGTTTAAACCAAATGAACAAACAACTAAAAGAAAACGCCAAAAGTGGTGGCGATGGTGTAGATGACTTATTTTAGTAAAGGTGTGTAGCAAATGGCTTTAAGAAGAAGAGGTAAATCAGGCGGCGAAGGCGGCGGTGGAGAAGGTGATAACGTATTCTGGACGACGATGTCAGACTTGATGTTAGGTTTGGCGATTATCTTCATGACTCTGTTTACACTAGCGATGACAGGGTTCTCACAAAATAGTGTCCAACAGCAACAACAACAAATTGAAGCATCAAATGAAGTAATTGAGAAACTTAAAGATGCCGAAATCGATGCTGAAATTGATAAAATGACAGGTGATATCAAAATTTCTGACTTGCATTTGTTTGAAGTAAACAGTTGGACACTAACTCCTGACGGCAAAAAATATTTAGATAAACTTGTTCCAATATATATTAATACTATTTTTTCAAAACAAGAGTTGTTAGAAGGTATTGATAAAGTTGTTATCCAAGGTCATACGGATTCACAAACTTTTATAGGCGTGACCTCTAAAGAGGAACAATTCGCAAAAAATATGGAATTGAGTTTGAAACGTGCAAACTCTGTCGCCGAATACATGTTGAAAACAAATTTTGATAAAAAATATAGCGATAAATTAAGAGAAATGTTAATCGTAGAGGGAATGAGTTATAATCAACCAATTATTATTGACGGAATTGAAGATTTAGCAAAAAGCAGACGTGTTGAATTAAAACTCGAAGTTAAACGATGGAATATTATGGAAGCACTTGGCTTTTAATTAATAATTTAAGGATTTTATGGGTAAAACGTTACGTGAATTATCAACTGATTTAATTGAATTTATTGTAAATATGCATAACAATTCTCATGACAGTGGAAGTTTTCAAAAACAAAGATACAACAATTTAAAACTAGAAATGGCTGATCCAAGATTGTTTAAAACTCCTCAAGTAAAAATCTTTATTGGGATTTCTGAAGCCACATTTGATTTAGTTGGTTTACAAAAAATTTCAGGTAGCCTTGGGCCTGATGAAAGATACGTAATGCGTTGGCTTTCAAAAGATACCGTTATTAACGACTTGAATGAAATGTGGAAAAACGCAGAACAACAAGTTGGAAAAGCATACGGCGAGAATTAAAATCAAATATTTTTCATTGATTTCGAACGCAATTTTCTATGGTATGTTATTGCAAATCTGTGCGCTTCATCCCTAATTCTTTGGAATATAAATAACGCACTAGAGTTTCTTGGTAAAATGACTGGCTTTGATTGTTTCGGTAAAAATACTTCTTCATTACGTTTTGCCAAACTCACAATATCAACTCCTGTTACACCAAGTTCTTCAACTATTTGCATAACACTTGATAACTGACCTTTTCCACCATCTATAATTATCAAATCCGGTTTGCCCCAATCTTCCAGATGTGAAAATCGACGTGTTAAAACCTCTTTCATTGATTGAAAATCGTCAGGCTTACCTTCTGTTGATTTAACCTTAAATTTTTTGTATTCAGACGCTTTTTTAACTCCATTGATAAATGTCACCATAGATGCAACTGTATTTGTACCTTGAATATGCGAAATATCATAACATTCCATTCTGTGTGGGAAGTTTTTAAGTTCTAGTTTTTCACTCAAATATGCACCGATTTCATTAAAATCTTCTTGTATTTTAGCCATTTTTGATATTTGAGCATTTTTAAGAGTATTTTCTGCATTTTTGTCAGCAAGCATTTGTAACTCTTTACCTTGCGCAGATTTACCATAACTAATTTTAATTTTCTTTTGAGAAATTATTTCAAGCCATTCTTCATAAAGTTTTTTATCACCTACGGCTTCCAATTCATTAGAAATAATCCTATCTGGATAACCCAATGTCAGAGTATTATAGTATTCTTTGAAAAACGTTGCAAAAAACTCTGTACGATTATCATCTTCGACATCATAAACAAAATCTTTTTTATCAATTAAACGTCCTTCTCTTATCATAAGAATTACAATTGCAAAAATACCATCTTCGGCTTTCAAAGATATAACATCTTCATTTAGTTTCGTATTTTCATAAACCACTTTTTGCTTTTCAAGTGTCTTTTTCAAATCAAGATAACTATCACGAAGTTTTGCTGCTTTTTCAAATTGCAAACTGTCTGAATATTTTTGAATTTGCTCCATTAATTGCTTCATCAATTCATTTTGTTTACCAGATAAAAACAACTCCGCTTGGCTAACAAGGTTTTTGTATTCTTCACTTGAGACTTTATTCTGACAAGGAGCCATACAACGACCTATGTGATAATATAAACAAGGTCTATCTTTAAATTTCGGTGTTTTGCATTGCTTCAATGGAAATATTTTCTTAAGAAAATCCAGCGTTGAATACATTGCTCTTACATCTGTATAAGGCCCATAATAACGACCTTTTTCTGGATTCATATTTTTTTTACGAACAATCGAAATTCTTGGAAAATCCTCATCTGTAATCAAAAAATACGGGTATTTTTTATCATCTTTCAATAAAACATTGTAACGAGGCTTGTGTTTTTTGATTAAATGATTTTCCAAAATCAATGCCTCGACTTCAGTATTTGTTATTATATATTCAAGATGATCAATTTGTGAAACTAAAATCTGAAGTTTTATACTATCGTGCTTTTTGTTAAAATAACTTTTTACACGACGCTTTAAGATTTTTGCTTTCCCCACATAAATAACTTCATTATCCTTGTTGTAATAAAGGTAACAACCAGGAAGTGACGGAAGCAGTTTTAAACTTTCTTTCAATTTGTCATTCATCAACTATATCATAGCATAGCACCGCCAAAATTGACAAGAAAAACATTTATGAGATTCTTCACTTCGTTCAGAATGACAGAATATAAAAATGGTGGGCGCGTTTCACTTTACCGACCCTACATTACTACTTTGCCCACCCTACATTACTATTTTACACAAATTGCTAAATCGGCATAATCACGATTCGAACCTTCCCACTCATAATATGTAGGATAAAAACCTAAAATAAGTCCACCAAAAGACTCCATTTCTGAACCTTGCCAAACCCAAAAGTTAGACTTTGTTGTAAAATCAATACCAAAAGCCATTGCTCTTTCATTTATCAAAGATGGATCCTCATAAATATATTCCGCTATTTTATTTAATTCCTCAACGGATGGTAAATTAGAAACATGACCACACTGTTTTACAGCACCAGCCCACCCATCTCCATGCATTTCACATTTATCATAATCTAAACAACAAGCATCAATACCCCATTTATCTTTATTTGCCACACATTCATCATTACTAATTGGTGTTGGTGTGAATGCTAATTGAGTAACGCATACACCATTTACCTCTGCAATACAATCTCCACCTGCAAGGTTTTTGACGTTTGCAGTTGAAATTAAGTCTTTGCCTAATTCGTTTGGATTTGCAAAACCCGATGTGTCATAAACAAGCGCATAGCAATCAGAACCTGTAACTTTGTTATCATATGGGTCTGATTTACATTTTGGATTGTATGCAATCAAGCCTGTTACACCATTTGCAAATTGGATACCCATTACATTTGTTCCCCAATCTGATTCGCCTGCTGCAACTTCTACAAAATCTTTTGATTCTTTTATTGTACTTAAGTCAACATCTT
>JAZRSZ010000014.1:0-15517 GCA_045651695.1 Candidatus Gastranaerophilaceae bacterium | reverse complement strand
TGATTTCTTTATAATTATTTATAATAATATTATTTATATATATTTTTTCATTTGGTAGAAAATGTATGTCTGACAAATCTATATATTCAATATTATTTTGTTGTTCTAATATAAATAATTTAAAACCTTCTGTGCAAGAATAGTATGTTGAAAAAACAACACCTATGACTTCTTTTTTACCATCTCCGTTTAAATCGGTTTCAAAAGCACTTATTGTTTTTGGGGTGATGTTTGCAAAATTTTGTGCTTCTTTTGGTGTTTTACCTAATTCTTTTAATACGAATTTATATAATATTCTACTTGCCTTTGCTTGTGACTGTTTGGAGAGATTATATTCTATAGTTCCGTCGGAATGAGAAATTGGTTTGTTATTTATTTTCGAGCAACTAGAGACAGGACAAGTAATAAACAAAAAAATTATAAATAAAATCCATATTTTTTTCATACACATATTTTACAAAAAAAACTTAAATTTTCAAATTATTAACATGATTTTCTGCTCCTTTCTTTATGCTCATTGTTTATTATCAACATATGTTGATAAATATATAATATCATTATTTTACATATTTGTCAACAAACGTTAATTTTTATTGGATTTAATATAAATGTTTAATCATCCAAAGTATATCTTGCATACTTGGTTCAAAAAATCTTTTGTACAAGGTTTCAATGAATGCTCCCCCAACTCTCGCAGGATGTGGAGTTTTTTATTGTCAAAATTGGTCGACAAAACTCCACAGGTGTCCTTGTATTATTTGAGAATTAAGTTAACAGGCAAAGGTTTAACCTTTGCCTGTTAACTTATATAAATTGTGTTGTAAAATTGAAAGTTCTGGTTATTATAAAACTATATCCTTAAAATCAGGTGTAGTTAAGTAATCATCTGTTTTTATAGTTTTGTTCATACCATTTTTGTTTAGAATAAGTGTTTCTACACGGTTTAGTATTTTATTTTTTATTTTTTGTGCTGTTGATAAACTTTCACCGTGTTCAGGTCTTGAACCCTTTTGAAATGCTTCTGCAGCTTCTCTTGCAGTGTGTGAATATAGTCTTTTATCCTTTTTGTGTGATTTGTGAAAGTCCTTTACGTAAGAGTCAAAAGCCATATCTTCTGGTAGTAGTTTAAATGCAGGAATTTTATTATCATTTATACTTTTAGGTTTGCATCTTGTAGTATATAGTAGTTTGCAATAATCTCTATTGATTAGTTCTTGAGGCATTTGTCTTATTAGTATCATTCTACACCACACTTTCTTGCTGTTAATATTTTTTATTACCTACTCTTTAATTAAATAAAAACATTTTTAGGATTGCCTTTTTTTTGCTGTTTGTTACATTTTTGTAACAAAACTTTTTTTATATCGCGCTAACAACAGGAAAAAATCTTTTTTTAGTATTATTTTTTGTTTATAATTTATGTATAAACATGTTATTCGTTTAATATACAAATCTTAGGGATGGATAAAAGAAAGAGTGGATATGACAAGTTTTTTTGTTGGATTATTGATATTATTCTTGGGTGGAATTATAAGTTGTTTTATACCCCAAAATTTTAAAACAAAATTTGTAACTTTTAGCACTGGATTAGCATCTGTTTTTTGTTTAATACCCGCAATCAAAACAATTTTAACAGGTGAAACATTATCAAGTAGTTTTAATTTCAATGAGATTTTTGGTGATGTAAATTTTGTGTTAGATCCTTTAAGTGCATTTTTTATCATTGTAATTTCGGTAATGTGTTTGTTGGGTGTTATTTACTCAAACGGTTATTTGAAACCATATATTGAAAAAGGTAAATCTATCAATGCGCATTTGTTGTTTTTAGTAACTTTGATAGGTGCGATGTTATTGGTTGTAACTTGTCAAAATGCTTTGATGTTTTTGATTTTTTGGGAAATAATGTCATTGAGTTCTTTTTTCCTTGTAATTTTTGAAAACGAAAAAAAAGAAGTTTTAAAAGCCGGCATAAAGTATCTTGTGTTTATGCATGTTTCTGTTTTATTTATAATTGTTGCATTCACAATGTGTGCAATCAATTCAAATTCGCTTGACTTTGCACAAATTTCAAATGCTTTGATTTCAAATTCTTATTTGGCAAATACAATATTTTTACTTGCTTTTGTGGGTTTTGGGATAAAGGCTGGTTTTGTGCCGTTTCATAATTGGTTACCGGATGCTCACCCTGCGGCTCCAAGTCATGTCAGTGGAATTATGTCTGGCGTTATGATTAAAACAGGTATTTATGGTATTTTGAGAATGTTATTGATTATTCAAATTCCGACTAAAACAGCTGCGTATATTATACTTACTATTTCTGTAATCTCAGGGTTATATGGGGTTTTATATGCGATAACTCAACATGATTTGAAAAAACTTTTGGCATATCACAGTATAGAAAATATTGGGATTATAGGTATCGGTATCGGTGTCGGTATGTTAGGTTTAGCGTATAATAATCCTGCATTGGTATTTTTAGGATTTACAGGGGGGATTTTGCATATCTTAAATCACTCTATATTTAAAGAATTATTGTTCTTGGGTGCTGGAAATGTTTATTTAAAAACTCATACAAAACATATTGAAGAATTAGGTGGCTTAATGAAATCTATGCCTAAAACTGCAATTCTTTTTATCGTTGGTTCGATTGCAATTTGTGCATTACCTCCATTTAACGGCTTTATTAGTGAGTTTTTAATCTATTTTGGTATGATAAAAGGGGTTCTTTCAAATATTTCAAGTTTGTCATTGATGTGTATGTTTGCATTAGCAAGTTTGGCATTAATTGGAACGATGGCTATATTATGTTTCACCAAAGCTACAAGTATTATATTTCTTGGTGAAGCAAGAAGTGATGCCGCTAAAAATGTTCAAAGTGATGTAGGGAAATGTATGTTAATCCCAATGGTAATATTAGGCATTTTTGCTTTATTGATAGGTTTATGCCCACAGTTTTTCATCGTATTTTTAACTAAACCGGTTGAACTTTTTGCAAATAATCCATTTGAAATTTCTAGATTAACTATGGGTATTATGCAGCAGATTTCGTTAATAGCGCTTATCTTTGTCGTGGTTACGCTTTCGTTAGTGCTTATAAAACTTAAATTGCAAAAAGGGAAAATATTTGAATTTGAAACTTGGGGTTGCGGTTATGATAGACCAAATGCGAGAATGCAATATACGGCATCTTCTTATGCAAAACCATTTGTTTTTGTTTTAAGACCGCTATTTAAAAAAGTTTTTGATGTTGTAAAACCTAAAAAACTTTTCCCTAAAGAAGCCCACTATAATTCACGCATAGACGATATCGAAGAAGCGTATTTTATAAATCCGCTGGTTAAATTTGATGAGATGTTCTTATCTAAATTTGAGAAATTGCAAAGCGGAAACTTACAAACTTATATAAAATACTGTTTAATATTCTTGGCAATAATTCTTATTGGGTGCTTGGTTATAAGGTAAAAGAGGACACGGAGAATGATGAATTTCTTGATAAATATAATAGTTATATTAGTAATTCCATTTTTAATGCTTGGGGTAATTAAAAAGACAAAAGCGTTTTGGGGTGGAAGAAAAGGTGCTTCAATTTTGCAACCGTTATTCGATTTTATAAAATTGGTTAAAAAAGATTTGGTTATAAGCAAAACAACTACAGGTATTTTTAAGATTGCACCAATTATTTCTTTTTGTACCGTAATTTTTGCGGGTTTATTCATTCCACTTGTAAATGGAGTGACTTTTGTTAATATTCCAGCGGGCTTTATAATTTTTGCATATATATTAGGACTAGGAAAGTTCTTTTCATTATTGGGTGCAATGGATACAGGAAGTAGTTTTGAAGGTATGGGTGCTTCTCGAGAAGCTTGTTTTACCACAATTGTTGAACCTGCATTTTTTGTGATTTTGGCATCTATTATGATGATTACAGGAAATTATACTTTTGATAGTTTTGCAAAATTGCTTGTTTCTGCGGGTAGTCAAGGATATTTAGTAATTGTATTTTCTGTTCTTGCTATTTTCTTGATGATATTGATAGAAGGTTCAAGAGTCCCAGTTGATGATCCTGAAACTCACTTGGAATTGACAATGATTCACGAAGTTATGATTTTGGATAATTCAGGTTTGGATTTGGGACTTTTAACTTGGGGTAATGCAATAAAAATGATGTTGTTTTCATCACTTATCGCAAATTTAATTATCCCTGTTGGTTTGAGTTTGCTTGTTTCAGGTGCGTTATATGTACTTGTTATGTTTGTCATTTCTATATTGATTGGTACGGTTGAATCAGGAATGGCAAGAATAAGAATGTCTCATGTTTTTGAATTTGTATTTATAATGACCTCTCTTGCGTTGGTTGTTTTTTCATTAACAGTGGCAAGAGGGTTTGGAGGTTAAAATGGAAAAGGGATTTATAATACTTTTTGGTTTAACAATGTTATATTTTGCTTCAACGACAAGAATTATTTCTCATATTAGATTGCTTGTAGTGCAAGGAATTTTATTATTTTTAATTGCTTGTTATAGTTTTGAACATTTGAATTTATTAGATTGTGCTTTTTTATCTGTGGAAACTTTAGTCGCAAAAACAATTATTATTCCTTGGTTTTTGTATAAAGTTTTGAAAAAAACAAGATCTAATAGAGATGTTTCGCCGACAATTCCACATTTTTATTGCTTGTTGATTTCAAGTCTTATTTTGTTAGCAGGTTTTTTGGTTGCAAATTATTGGATTACACCAATGAAAATGATTTCTACAATGCATTTTGGAGTAGCTGCCGCGAGTATTATAATAAGTTTATGGGCGATGACTATAAAACACCATATTATATCTAACGTTATTGGCTTTATCACAATGGAAAATGCTATATTTATGCTTTCGCTTTCTATATCAAAAGAAATGCCAATGTTAGTAAATTTAGGGGTATTGCTTGATGTATTTATCGCTGTTTATATTTTAGGTTTGTTTGTTAATGTTATTAACAAAGAATTTAATGATTTAGATGTATCACACTTATCAGAGTTGAAGGATTAGTTATAATGATTGCGACAATATTATTATCACCAATAATTTTCATAGTTTTGATGTTGATTATCAAAAACAAAAAGTTTGATAATTTGATGCTTAATTTGTATGGAATTATTCATTTTATTTGTTCATTATATTTGGTATTTAGTAATAATGTTTCAAATACTAATTATTTTGGGATAGATGATACAAATAAAATATTTTTACTTATTTTATCTTTTATATTTCTGCTTGTTGTATTTTATAACAATGGTTATGCTAAAAATTTTGAATTTTCGGATAAGCATATTAGAAATTATTGTTGTATGACGATGGTTTTTGTTTTATCAATGACTGGAACCATATTGAGTACAAATTTGGGTATAAGTTGGGTACTTATAGAAGCGACAACACTTTCTAGTGCGTATTTGATTTATTTTAATAAAACAAAGAATGCAATTGAAGCGGCCTGGAAATATGTTTTTATATGTTCAATTGGGATTGCTTTGGCATATGTGGGAATTATTTTATTAAATATTTCAACAGGAAGTGTAAATTCATTGAGTTTTAACGTGCTTTATGAAAATGCAATGAATTTTAATCAATTCTGGTTAAAACTTGCATTTATATTTATGTTGTTTGGTTTTGGTGCAAAAATGGGGTTAGCGCCTGTTCATTTTTGGTTGCCAGATGCGCACTCTGAAAGTCCATCACCTATATCAGCATTATTATCAGCAACCCTTTTGAATTCAGCGTTTTTGGTGATAATTAAGGTGTTTAAGATTATGGAAATTGCAGGTGTTACAGATTATGCAAAATTAATTCTTTTGGTAATGGGATTTGTTTCAATATTTGTGACTGCTGTATTTGTTTATCATATAAAAAATTATAAAAGAATGCTTGCATATTCATCAATTGAAAATATGGGTATTTTAGCGATTGGTGTTGCGTTAGGTGGAAGTGCTTTATATGCTGTTGTTCTTCATTTAATAGGACATTCTCTTGCTAAAGCATCTTTCTTCTTGACTTCTGGAAATGTACTAGAATTATTTGAAACTAAAAGAATTAAATCTATAAATGGTATTTCTAAAGCAGATGAAAAAACATCTTGGTTATGGATTTTGTCATTCTTGGCAATATGTGCATTCCCGACATCATTATTATTTATAAGTGAATTTATTATCATAAAAAATATGATTATGAATGGACATTATGCTTTATGTGCTATTTTTGTTTTACTTTTAACTATTATCATTTATGGTATGGGAAAAGTTGTTATTAAGATGGCATTTGGTGAATTAAGTGAGGATAAGAAAGTTCTAGTGGAAGAAAATAAAGCAAAATTATCTGCTTGTATGTATTTACCACAAATGATTTTACTTATTCTTGTTTTCACATTGGGAGTTTATATCCCACCGTTTTTGGTTGATTTAATAAACAAAACTATTATAGGATTTTAAAAGGTACAGATATGACAAATTGGTTGATTACAAAAAATAATATTAAAGTAAAAATCGCGGATATTCCCTCTTTTGAAATAGAACAGTTAAGAGAAAATATTATAAAAGAGGACAAAAGACCTGTTGGATTTTTTGGACAAGATTATGGCGAATTAGGTACAAAACTTTTTGTTATTTTGGCTGATGATGAAAAGGGTGAACTTTTGATTTCTTCTGCGTTATTTTCGAAAGATGAAAAACAATATAATTCTTTAACAAAAGATGTTCCATCTTTTCATATATTTGAAAGGGAATTTTATGAAGAATTTGGAATTGAGCCGATTGGTCATCCTTGGTTAAAACCTGTTAGAAAAAATCAAGATAAATACGAGTTTTTCAAAATGACTGGAGATGAAATTCATGAGGTTGCTGTAGGACCTATTCACGCAGGAGTAATTGAACCAGGGCATTTCAGGTTTATGTGTAACGGGGAAGATGTTTATCATTTGGAAATTATGTTAGGCTACCAACACAAAGGCGTTGAAAAATTAATGGTAAAAAATTATTCAAATCAACTCGCAGAATCAATTTGTGGTGATAGTGTTATTGCGTACAATAAAGCGTATTCACAAGTTATCGAGTCCTTGGGTGATGTTAAGGTTTCGGATAAAGCACAAATTATTAGAAATCTAGCGTTAGAAATGGAACGTGCCGCAATTCATATTGGCGATTTGGGTGCTTTGTCAGGTGATATCGCATATTTAATGGGTGCTTCTGTTTTTGGTGCAACAAGAACTCTTGTTATCAATACAATGTTAGAGTTTTGTGGAAGTCGTTTTGGTAGAAGTTTCATTACTGTTGGTGGGGTTAATTTTGACCTTGATAAAGATTTGATTAACAGGGCTAAAAAAACATTTGAAAAAGTTGAAAAAGATGTTAAAAGACTGGTTCAGGTGATGCTTGGTAATACATCTGTAATGTCTAGATTAGAAAAAACAGGTGTGGTAAGTATGGAAAGAGCAAAAGAGATTGGGCTAGTTGGAATGGCTGCTCGTGCTTCAGGCATGAATATTGATACCCGCTACGATTTTCCAGATAAATTTATGGAAAAGTTTGATTTTAACCCTCGTCGATACAAATATACAGGCGATGTTTTTTCAAGATTTTTGTTGAGATACAATGAGATTTTGGATTCGTTTAGATTGATTGGTAAATATTTTGATGAATTAGAAAACTATGCAGATAATACTATTAAAACAGATTCTGATTTAAAATTCGAAAAGGATTGTTTTGCGGTTTCGTTGGTTGAAGCGTGGCGTGGAGAGTTGGTGCATATCGGTATTACTAATTCAAATGGTGATTTAAGTCGATATAAAATTAAAGATCCATCATTCAACAATTGGTATGGACTTGCACTTGCAGTTAGAAATAATGGTGTTTCAGACTTCCCGCTTTGTAATAAGAGTTTTAATTTATCTTACACAGGATTTGATTTATAAAAAGGAGTACGAATGTTCGAAACTTTAAAAATAAAAATATATAATGGTAAACAATATATTAAAGATATTCAAAATGCACAAATGAGAGATCAGTTTAGAGGTTTCCCTGTGATTAAGAATGTAGAAGGTGTAAATAGTTCTTGCCTTGAAAATATTTGCCCGACAAATGCGTTGAAATTGAACCCAATTTCTATTGATATGGGGAAATGTACTTTCTGTGGCAAGTGTCAAAATGCTTGTCAAAATGGCGAAATAAAATTTTCTAATTTTTATAAATTATCGGCAACAAATAGGGAGAACTTGATTATAACTGAAGATATTACACTAGAAAATTACGAAGAATGTGCGATAAAGGTGCGTGAGGAAATTAAGTCTGTATTTTCACGTTCTTTGAAGTTGAGACAAGTATCTGCAGGTGGTTGTAATGGTTGCGAAATGGAATTAAATGCTTGTTCAAATGTGAATTTTGATATGGGCAGGTTTGGTATTGATTTTGTGGCATCTCCAAGACACGCTGATGGGATAGTTATAACAGGGCCTATCTCAAAAAATATGGCTTATGCGCTAGAAAATTGTTATAATTCTGTTCCAAATCCAAAATTGGTAATTTTATGTGGTGCGTGCGCTATTTCAGGCGGCGTTTACCAAGACAGTGATGAAATTTTAAGAGAATTTTTAGAAAAATATCCTATTGATTTATATATTCCAGGTTGCCCTGTTCACCCTCTGACATTTATCAATGGTGTGTTGTCTATAATTAAATAGTAAGGATTTTTATGATAAAAGTTTTATTTGTATGTTTAGGGAATATTTGCAGATCGCCGATGGCACAAATCGTATTCGAAAATATGGTTAAAGAACTTGGTTTGGAAGATAATTTTGAAATAAATTCTGCAGGAACAGAAATTTATAACGAAATGTGTCACGCAGGGATTCATAGAGGGACAAAAGATATTTTAAGAAGAAAAGGAATTCCATTTGTTGAACATTATTCCCATAAAATTCGTCCACACGAGTATGATTATTATGATTATATAATTACTATGGATTCTGAAAATACAAAAGATTTAAAATCTATTTTGGGTCACGATAAAGATAATAAAATCACTAGACTTATGGACTATACAAACAATCCTCGTAATATTAGAGACCCTTGGTACACTGGGAATTTTGAAGAGACATATGATGATGTCGTTGAAGGTTGTGAAGCATTTCTAAAGTCATTAAATCTATAAAATTTGCAAAATAGAAAGGGCCTCTTCGGCCCTTTCCATTCTAGATGAACAAAAATACAGTATTTTTAACTGTTACTTATATTATAAACTATTTTTTGCACTTTTCAACCCTAATGTGACAATATTTTGTGAAGTTTTTGTTAAATTTTTGTAATATTTCTTTTTTATTTGTCAATTTTTATTTTGTTTTGTTTCTATACAAATGTGTAGTTAAAAATAGAGGTTTAACGTGTTTAAAAAATTATTCAATTTATTCTGTAAAAATCCTGAAAAATTAGAAGCAAAATCATTATCTTCATTACTTTCTAAAGAAGGTAGATTACCAATGGATGATATTTTAGAAGGAAAATACAAAAATTTAATCGTTGAGAAAAAATCAGGGCGTTTTGATGTTTCAATAATATCTCCGAAAACTGATACTGTAACTACATTTAGTGTAACTCCATCTGGTAAATTATTGAAAAAAGAAACTATTATAGGTGCAGGTAATTCTGCAACTGATGTAATGCATAGTAATAATATTTTATATAGTGGTGGTATGAAAGATGGCCATACTTGTGTTGTACCTACAAGATTACAAGTTAATTACACAGTACCTTATTATAAAGGTAAAGAAAAAGGATTTTCTGACACAAGAGTAATGACTCCTCATGGTTGGGTCAAGAAACATCCGACACCGTTTAATAATTTCTAAAAATATTTTTGTGATATAATTTTATAGGATAATCAGATTGGTTGGAATTACCCTATGAAGAGATATTTTATATTTTTAGCCATATTTTTAAATTTATTTGTTGTTTCTTTTGCTATAACTGATACTGATGATAAAGTAAAAGTTTCTTTGCAAGAAGCAATGGATTTGGCTTTGCAAGGTAATATTGAATTACAGGAACAAAGAAAAAATCTTGGAATTTCCAAAAATGATATAAAAGTTGCTAATGCATTAAAAAATCCACAGTTTCAATCAAATTTGTTGTTAGGTCGTGTTTCTCGTTCTAATGCAAGTCAAATTGGTGTATCATTACCTATTGAAATAGCAAAACGTGGTGTGCGCAAAAATGCTGCTAAATCTGGTTTAACATATACTGAAAATAAAATTAAGGACTATGAATTTAAACTAAAACAAAGAGTTCGTACTGCTTATTTTAATTTAATATTAGCAAAATCTCATTTGAAAATAATGGAAGATCGTAAAGAACTTTTAGAAGATTTATTGGAAATTTCTAAAAATCATCCGAAAACTGCTCCTAATTACGAAATCGAAGTTTTGCAAGCAGATATGAGATTAAAAAAACAATTTGTACAAATAAATAAAGCCAAAGCAGACGTTAAAACAGCACAATACACGTTTAACAAGGTCTTGAATTTAGAAAATAATATTCACCTTTATGATGTTAAGGAAGAATCTGTATTTAGTGATGTGTTTTTCACAAACTTGGAACTTCCTAGTTATGAAGAACTTGTTATGTATGCCTTCACGCACAGATACGATATAAAAATGTCAGAAGCGAAAGTTGAAAAAGCAAAGAAAAATATTAGTGTAGTTTCCCATAAACGTATTCCTAATTTGCAGGTTTCTGGAGGTTATGCATTTGCATATGATGGTACTCCAGGTGCTTTTGTTGGTGCGGGAATAGATTTACCTGTTTTGTATTCTTATCGTCCAGAAATTAAAAATGCAGTTTTAGAATATGAAAAAGCAAAATTAGAATATAATTCAATTATAAATATTACAAAAAATATCATTTCTACAAATTATGATAAATTTATTATGGCTCAAGAAAATGTTGTTTATTACAATAGCATTATTGATGAGTCAAAGAAAATTTTAGATTTGTCTAAACAAAGATACAAAAAAGGTGAAGTTACAATTACTAATATTATAGTTGTCGAGCATTCTCACCAAGAGTTGTTGAAAGAGTATTTGGCATCAATAGGAGTTTATTACAACACATATATTGCCTTATTAACAGAACTCGGTATGGAAAATTTCTCAATCGATGTCGATATGTAGATGTTTAAATATTATAAAAAATGATTATGTCATTAAGTTCGATTTTTGTTTTTCCATTTGGTACAAAATATTCACCAGCACGTTTAATTAGTGCGATTAAATGCGTTTTTGGTAAGTCTAATTCGCTGATTGCCAAGTTTAACCATTCGTGGTTTTTGTCTATGAATGTTTCGTGTAAATTAACTTCATCAGTCGATTTTGAATAAGTAGCACCAACAAGAACCTCGTCGCCTTCTTTTAAAATGGTGTCACCTGTTGGCATTATTTTTTTGCCATCTCTGGTAATGGTCAAAATTAGTGCTTTGCCATTAAATTGAATGTTTTTTATTGTGTTTTCTCTCCATGGGTGGCATTCATTTATGTGGACTCTATTTAGTGCTATTGCTGATTCTTGTTGAAAATCATTGAAACTCTTTCTTACATCGCTAAATTTGTCTAGCATATTGGATTTTTTAGCAATATAAGGTAGGAGTGAACCTTGTAGTGTTACAGAAATCAATGCAACTACAAACACAATGTGGAATAAATCGTATGCAAGTGTTGAATTTTCTGAAACAACCAATATCGCAAATACAATTGATGCTGCTCCTCTTAAACCTGCACTTGAAACAAAAATAAATTGATTAAACTTTAATTTAAATGGTGCAAGTATTGTACATATTGCTAATGGTCTTGCTACAAAGGTTAAAAATGTTGTTATGATAATCGCTGGCCAAATGATTTCTGGAATTTTATGCGGAAATGATAAAAATCCAATTAAGAAGAATATAATAACTTGTGATAATGCTGTTACTCCGTCAAAAAAGTGTATTAAACTTAATTTATTGCGGATTTCAGAATTGCCTAAAATTATACCGGTTATGTATACACTCAAATATCCATTACCTTGTATTAAATCTGGTAGTGAAAAAGAAAGTAGTGCTACTGCAACCATAAATAAAGTATCAGTACCTTCCGTTACTAATCGTGTCTTTTTCATTATAAATAATGCGCCGTATGCTATTATTACCCCAAAGAAAATCCCGTAGAATATTTGTTTAAGTAGTAATGGGACAACTCCTAAAGTGTTGGTTCCATTTAAAAGAGCAATACCTAATATGGTTAAAATATAAGCAAAAGGGTCGTTACTGCCACTTTCCATTTCTAAAAGAGGTGCAGTATTGTATTTTAAATTTAATCTTCTAGAACGCAATATTGAAAATACTGATGCCGCATCTGTTGAACTGATTACGGCACCAATTAAAAAACTTTCTGCGGTTGGAAAATGTAATACAAACTTGCAAAATAGAGCGCAAAATCCTGCCGTTAGGATTGTGCCAAGAGAAGAAAGCAAAACCGCTTGTGTTGTAACGATTTTGTCTTTTGGTTTTTTTGTGCAAAAACCACCATAGAAGATTATAAATAATAAACCAATTGAGCAAAGTTTTGCGGTCAAATCATAATCATCAAAGGCGATTTTTAATATCCCGTCAGAACCAAAGAGAATCCCTAAAAACATAAAAAAGACCAGAGATGGCATTCCTAGTTTATTGGAAAATTTGTTCGTGACGATACAAGATAATATTACTATTGCGCAAAACAAAACTATTATTGACATACCATTATTTTATCATATTTTTTATATGGTTGCTTATTCTTTACATTACTTATATTTACGTTAAATAAATGATTATATTTTGCACTTTATAATTTATAATTCCATAGAAGGAGAAATTTATATGTCTTATTATGATTCTTATGAGGATTATCGTTACTATCGAAGAACAAATCCTTTTTATAGTGTTGTTGTTGGTGTTATTTTGGTTATTGGTGCAATTTATTTTTTATGGACAAATGAAGCCAATAGTGCAAGATTAATTGCTAACCAAAGTTTTATCAGAAAGAACGTTATTGCGGTTAGTTCATCAGACGTAAATAGGGCTAATGATGGTAAATTGATAACAGTAAATGGTTCTTTAACAACTGATGAAACTCTTTCAGATTCAAATGTTTCCCTTAAAAATGCTTTAGTTCTAGAACGAAAAGTAGAAGTTTATCAACAATTCGAAAGGCGTAGTCGTCATCATAGAATCAGAACTTACTACGAATGGTCCTCTAGAACGGGAAGAACTCCTTCATATTTTAAAGAAATGCCTAAGAAATTTACGGCGTCATCAGGGAATTTAGGAAGTTTCGCTACAACATCTTTACAAATATCAAATATAAAAGAACTAAAAAGGTTGCCAAATTTACCACCTTCTAAAAAATATAAAATTGTTAGTGCTTACTATTATAATGGTGATAATTTTTCAAGTCCTAGAGTAGGTGATATGAGAATTTCTTACTATTATGCTCCGTCAGGGACACAAGTGTCTATTATAGGTAAGCAAAATTCGGATAATACAATTAGTAGTTATCAAAATAAAAAAGATTCTATTTATGTTCAATACGATGGAAATTTAGATTCTTATGAAATACAAAATAAATATAGAGAAGATAATGAAAGACGTACAATGTATATAAGAATTGGTGGATTTGTCGCTTTGTTTATTGGCTTTGGTCTTTTATCCGCTCCAATTAGTGCTATAGCAGCCTTTGTTCCATTTTTATCGGCTTTAGTGGATGGAGTTTCAACTGTTGCAGCATTGGTACTGGCGGCTTGTACATCATTGACTACTATAATACTTGCGTGGTTGTATTATAGACCTATTTTGGCTGTTTGCTTAGTTGGAACGATTGGTTATCTGATTTATTATCTTATGAAGAATACTAAGGTTAACAAAAGGCAAACAAGACAGAGACGAATGGGTGGCACATCGTTATAAAAAAGATATGAGGACAATATGTCCTCATATCTTTTTATATTAGTTTTTCTTTTTCGTCTTTTCTCTCTTCGTGTTTTTTAATCATTTCTTTGAGTTTATCTGGTCGAACTGTATTGTGTGCAACTGCCTTTTTCTGTAAGCCTCTTTTTAGTAGTTCTGTCTCTTTATTTTTGAGGTTTTCGTCGGCAGCAACCACATCTCTATCATGATAATATTCGATTAGGTTAATACAATTTTCACTAGGGGCTGAAATCTCTGCCGCTCTTTCTTGTATTTTATAACTAGCCCAATCTTCTGGGATTTCGTCATAACTTTCATAGTATTCACCATTTGGTGCCAAACGTTTGTCCACTTCTTTCTCTAATATCTTTTCTACGTATGCTTTTTGGTTTTTAAATCTACACGGAATAATTATTTCAGAACCAATAACTTCTTCTGGGTCTCTTTTTTCGTATTTTTTGAATAATTCAGATACTGCTTGTAAATGTCCGAGTTCAATATCCAAGAAAATTTCCCAATATTTTTTAATTTCTTCATCAGTTTCATCTTCTACACAAGTATAATAGTTACAGACTTCTGTAAACTCGTGTAGTAACGCTTTTTCAAGCATTGTTTCAGTCGGATCAATTAGCGATTCGTACATTGTTACGTGTTCTTCTTCAACATCTTTAATTTCTGCGTATGTTTCTCTAAGTACGTGATTTGCATACATAAAACCGTGTTCTGCATAAAAATTATGTGTTTGTTGTTCACCTGATAGTAGTGTTAGTATATTAACTTTTGTCTGAGGTGTAGTTTTTGTTTTGTCGTAATGGTGCCTTAATCTTAAACCATTACAGTTGTGATGGTGTTGAGTTGGTCTGCCTACTATTACGTCAGTTTGATTTTGTACAATGTCATTGGGCTTAATACCCTCTGTCATATAAGCAAATTGTGCGTATCTATACAAATGATCAAAGTCTTCTAGTAAACCAAAATTAAATGTTTCTCTTACGTATTTATCCGGTTCGTTCTGTGCTAGCCATGCAGTTAAGTCTACAGCAACTTGTTCATATCCAAGTGTGGTCTCTAAAACGGATTGATCTGCTGGTGTTAGCCAATTACAAGTTATTTGTTGTTGGTTTTCTATTCTACCTATCCTTGAAATTATTTGTTTATCTTCTTCCTCAAGATGATTCATAAATCTATTCGATTGATGTTTAAAGCCCCAAGCCTCAATTTCAATCCCGTTCATTAGAATTTGTCTTGTTCTTGTGTAACAATCAACTTTTTCCTTTTTGTAAGGTTTTCCTACTATTTGGTGCCAATTTCTTTGCTGTTTGTCTAATGAAAGCCCTTTTTCTTTTAATGGATTCATAGTCATTTAACTTTCCTTTCTCCTTTTTTAAGGTTACTTTGATATGTTAAATCAGAATTCTTAAACTATAATTACCTTTTTGGTTATGGCTACGTTACGGATTAGTTATTAGTTATTATTGTCTGAAACGTTAATATTTGTTTTAATATATTGATTATTTTTAG
>JAZRSZ010000013.1:0-14005 GCA_045651695.1 Candidatus Gastranaerophilaceae bacterium | reverse complement strand
CTAAATCAATACAATCCGCTGTTAAACCCGTATGAAGCGCAGATGAAATCCTTGGCGCTAAATCTCTACCTTGAGTTGTTGCACCAATCAAAAAAATCTCAGGTTCAATTTCTTTAATTAAATCAACAATTAACTTTGTGTAAGTTTCTGTAGAATAATGATTAAAACTTTCATCTTCAAAAACAAAAACTTTATCTATCCCACTATTTTCAAAACCCGTTTTATATTCATCCAACATGCCAGGTGTAGTAAATAAAGCCACCATAACCGGAGAATTTTCTGTTTTTTGTGATAGTTCTTGTGCTTTTGCTGCCAATTCAAAAAATACAGTATGAATATATTTTTTATTAGTTAATTGAGCATATAACAAAATCCCTTTAGCCATTTAATACCTCACTGATCTTGTCATATAATACATCAACGACATTTTCACTAATTTTTTCACCCTTATGCTTAACTATTGGTCTATAAGCCTTTGAAACATAAGTAGGAGAACCTTTTAAACCAACTTTTTCTACATCTAACCCTAAATCTTCTAAAGATAGTAAAGTAATCGCTTTATCTTGTGCATCAATAACACCAGCAATTTTTGCCCTAGTAGGTTCATAATCAGATTTTAAAATACATGCTAGAACTGGGGCCTGAGCAGAAACAAACTCTATCCCTTCATCTATTTCTCGCTTTGCGTAAACAACGTCACCATCAATTTTTTCAATTTCTTTGACATAAGTAATTTGAGGAATATTAAGCATTCCCGCAATACAAGGCCCTGTCTGCGCAGTATCACCATCTATCGCAAACTGTCCACAAAGAATTAAATCAAAATCAGGAATTATCTTTTGAATTGCAGTAGATATAGTTTTACCTGTTGCATAAGTATCTGCACCTGCAAATTTTCTATCACTCACCAAAACACCATTGTCGCAACCCAAAGCCATAAGATCTTTTAACATATCTTCTGCTTGTGGAGGTCCCATAGTAAAAACAGTAATCTCTGCACCATAAAGTTTTTTCAACTTTAAAGCAACTTCAGTTGCATAAACATCATAAGGGTTTATAATACTTTCAACACCCTCTCTTTGCATTGTGTTATTTTCAGTCCATTTGATATCAGATGTATCAGGAACTTGTTTTACGCATAAAGCAATTTTCATAATTACTGTTTCTTCTTACTGTTCGCTTCTAATAAAGCATTATAACCCATTATATACATTGAACATTTTTTTACATTAGCCATATACCATGCACATCTGTCTTCAGTACAAACCATATCCACACCATTTGATGCGATACTTAATAACGGACAGTAAACAGTTTCTCTTTGAGCCATATATTACAAACCTTTCTTTAATAAATTGCAATTTTCACTGCGTTTACGCTCTTGATCTTTATAAATTCTTGTACGATTAATCACTTCATCAAAATCTATCTCGTGAGCATTAAAATCCGGGCCATCCACACAAGCAAATTTTGTTTCTCCACCGACAGTAAGCCTACAAGCACCACACATACCTGTACCATCAACCATAATCGGATTCATACTCGCTTCTGTGTAAATTCCCTTATCTCTAGTCATTTCTGCCACCGCTCTCATCATTGGCATTGGACCAACGGCAATCGCATAATCAATTTTTTCATTATTCATTAAACGTTCTAGAACCTGAGTTACAAAGCCTTTTTCGCCCATTGATCCGTCATCAGTAGTCACAAATAACTCTGTGCAAGCATCTTTCATTTTATCTGCCCAGAAAATTAAATCCTTATTTCTAGCGCCCATAATCATGTAAACTTTATTACCTGCTTCCTTAAATGCTTTTGCTATTAAATAACAAGGTGCGGCACCATAACCACCTGCCAAACAAACAACTGTACCGTATTTTTTGATATGTGTTGGTTGACCTAATGGTCCAACTAAATCAACAATATCATCCCCAACTTCCAATTGTGCAAGTTTTTTGGTAGAATAACCAACGGCCATAAAAACAAGTGTCAAAATTCCTTTTGCTTTATCTACATCTGCAATAGTCAAAGGAACTCTTTCTCCATCTTCTTCTGCCCTAAATATAATAAATTGCCCTGCCTGCGCATTCCTTACAACAAAAGGTGCTTCAATCTGGATTTCAAATTGATTTGGGCAAATCTCTTTTTTTGCTAATATTCTATATCCCATAATTCCCTCTTTAACTCTTACTAATATATCATAAAAAACTAAAACGGGCTACTTATTAGCCCGTTTTATGATAAATTTATTAGTTTTCAATAATCAAAGTATTAAAACAAGGATTATTTTTTAAACGTTCTTCAATTTGGTCAAAAGTCAAAAGCCCCTTAGTCGCGCTAAACTCAGATACGACTGCCGAAGAATTAACAGATGCATATTTCAATGCTTCAGCAATATTAGAATCTAAACGAACCAACGATGCACAAAAAGTTGATGCAAAAGCATCTCCTGCACCAAGAGTCGAAACGACATCCCCTGGATATACAGGGCAATAATAATAACGTTTACCGTCATATGCATAAGCACCATTACCACCATCAGTTATTACAACAACCTGCTTTTCAGCAACCTTAAGTTTAACAAAAATTTCTTTTAAATCAGGATGAATTAAGCATTCTGAAAATTTTTCTGTTTTTGTATCTGGTCTTATTAAAATACCAGTTGCAGCAGACGCTTCTTCTTTATTCATAACAACAATTTCTGCAGTTTCTAATATCTTCTTCAAATATTCAAAACCTTTTTTAATACTTGAACTTCCTACATTTATACATACAGGAACACCATTATCCTCAGCAAAATACGCCACATCATCAAGCATTTTAGCGCTTTCGCCATTCATTGGTGCTATATACAATAAATCTGCTGATTTAATGGCTTCAAAGTTAATATCTTCTTTTGTAATACGAGCATTAGCACCTCTATGAGCCAAAACTGTTCTATCACCTTCAAAACTAGTCAAAATAATAGAAAATCCAGTCGATTCTGTATCTTTTTGTACAACATTTGATAAATTTACATTCCTACCTTCAAAAGATGAAAAAATCCCTTTTGAATAGATATCATTTCCAACTTTAAATATAGCACTAGTATCTAAACCCAAATTAGCAAAGTTGGTTGCAGTATTAACTCCGCCACCACCAACTTGAGAATCGAAATCCGAAATTTCTAATTTTGCACCATACGGATAACTCATATAATCAGTGCTACCATTTTTGCGTCGAACAGAAGAGATAGTAGCGTCCTCACATTCAACAAAAACGTCCATTGTAGCACTCCCAATTGTTATAACACTAAACATAATAAAACCTCCAAATAAATTTTAGCATAAAAAAGTTAAAAATTATTAATATTAAGATACAAACATAGCAAAAAAAAAAGATTACACGCATTAAATAGATGTTAACGCATAAACTAACTTATAAGGAATTTTAAATGAAAGTACAATTTACCCCTCAATTATTACTACAGAAAAGAATTCAACAAAACCCACAATATACAAAAGAAAAACTAGAAAGCCAAAATTCATATTCTTATAATCCAATTGCATATCAAGATTTTAATATCTCATTCGGAGCAAGACTATTCAGAACGCCAGAAAACTTTTATGAACAAGATTTCAATGAACAAAATATGCCAAAAGCATTACACAAATATATTTACGAAAGCCCAGAAAGCAACTTTAGACAAACAATTCCTCCAGCACAGGCGATGAAAGAAGTATTTGGTAAAATTAACTATGCAAAAGATTTAGACGCAGTCAAAAAAATGTTCCCAGATGAGCCACTCTTCGCAAATTTAACTTCTACACCAAATAAAAAATCAAGAGAAGGTTTGTTGGGTATCATTAATCTTATGAAAAATGATCCTAGTTATGAAGGCAAAACTCTTTTCAAAAATGGCAATAATGACTTGGGAATGTACATCTTGAAAAAAATCTATGTAGAAGGTAAAACCCTAAAAGAAATCAATAAAGATTTTTCAAAAGACGTTAGTGTTTACTTCAAAAGTTATGAAATCAAACCTCAAGATTACAATGCATTTGGCATAAGATTTCCAAACAACAGTTTCTGGCACTCTTTTATCGTAACAAGAGAAGATTTCCCATATGTTTATATACCAAGAGGGCCACAATCAGAAGAAACACAAGGTTCACATTCTGGCAAAACATCAAATGTAGTCAGCAAAAAGCCAGTACAAAAAAATAAATTCGAAGATGTAAAAAAATGGGAAGTTGATAAATTAGCAGATGCCTTGATTAAAGGTAATGGGTCAATCGAAGAAACAGAAAAACAAATTAAAAAACGCAACTTACCAAACAAAGAAACAATGAATTTCGTTGCAAAATATATGGGTGAAATAAACTCTGTCGTTCTTGAAAAACTTCATATATCTGATGATATGAAAGATTATTTCGAAAACTACAAAGATTTAAGCAAAACCCAAAGAGAAAAGTTTGATGAATACATGAAAAACCCATACATCAACGACCTCCGTTCAGAAGTAATGTCTGCTACAATCAGATTTTTCTTTGATGTTTACGGCGTTGACGGTAATAATGAAGAATTCCAAGATTTGCTTGAATACGCAAGAAATATCAAACCAAACAGAATTGCCCGTAACGAAGAACATAACCGTTTACAAGCAGAATATGAAGCAGCGTTAGGTATATTTTCGAAAGAACCAGAAGAAATGATCGAAACTGTAGAACCTAAAAAAGAAATTAGTTCAACAGAAAACAAAGTAATTTCAGATGAAGAATTAGGTATAGAAGGCAAAGATTACTTCATAATGAATAGCAAAAATGGTGGAACAGTTAGAATTATTGGATCTGCAGAAGATATGTTAACAAACGCACTAGTCCCAACTATACGTTTAACACCACTTCCTTATGCAGAAAAAATTGTAAAATATACTCAAGAACACGAACTAAACACTGAAGCATTTAGATTTGGGCTATTTGCAAGAAATACTGATGCCCCAATTGTTCCAGATGAAAGATTTATGGCTCCAGAAGATGCACACGATTTAGCAGAAAATATATACTATGAACTTGTAGAAAAAGATTTAGCAGAAGAAATGGCTTCTCAGCAAGCAATTCTTGATGTATTGCTACAACATACTGAAGACGTATCCCCAAAAATATTCAGATTAACAAGTTTTGGTTTGAACACACTTTATCACAAACTTCAAGATGGCGAGAAAGTTATTATGCAACAAAAACGCCCAATAATTAACCAAAAGTTTAAAGAATACAAAAAACCGCTAACTCCAAATGAAAAAAATAAAGTTGTTTTAGAAATGCTACAATTAGTTAGAAACTATGATAGAAAAGATTCTATTATTAATGAGGGTTCAAGATTAAGTGGATTTGAAAACCTTATGGAAGCAATGAAAATCTGCTTAACAGGTAGCAAAAAACGTGAGTACAAAGAAATTTTAAAAACCATTATGAATGAAGCAATAGAACCACATGGAGGTTCTTGCCGATTTATGCTAAAAGACAATGCCGACAAAAAATATAAACAAGCAAAAATGGAATCAATAATGTCTCACTATTGCTTAACACATAGTAATGAATTATTAGGATACATAGCGAGCGATAAAGATGTTGTTGAATATTTAAAATATAACAATCTTGAAATGTACAACGCAGTCAAAGACAGAATACATTTACAGCATTAAAAAAAGAGGAACTGAAAAGTTCCTCTTTTTACTGTTATAACTGAATTTAACTATTGCAATTGAGTTTTTTCTTCTTCTGTAACCCCTTTAATAGTTAGGTTAACTCTGCCTTTTTCGTCAATTTTTATAATTTTAACGATTGCTTCGTCACCAATATTCAAGTGTGGTTCGATAGTTTCGATACGTTCATTACATACTTGAGAAATGTGTACCATACCGTCTTTACCACCACCTAATTCAACAAAAGCACCAATAGGAATAATTCTTACAACTTTACCTTTTAAAATCATACCAACTTCTGGTTTGAAAGTAAGTTCCTTAATCATTCTCTTAGCGATTTCAGCGCCTTCTTGATCATTAGATGTTATAGTAACAACACCACTATCCTGAATATCAATTTCTGCACCTGAAGCATCAATAATTGCTCTGATTTGTTTTCCACCAGGTCCAATTACAGTTCCTATATCTTCAGTTGGGATTGTCATTGTTGTAATGCTTGGTGCAAATGGTGATAGATGATCAGCAGGTTGAGTAATAACTTTTCTCATTTCACCTAAAATATGCAATCTACCTTCTTTTGCTTGAGCCAATGCTCTGCGTAATGTATCATTTGCAATACCTTTTGCCTTCATATCCATTTGTAATGCTGTGATACCATCATCATTACCTGTAACTTTGAAGTCCATATCGCCAAGGAAATCTTCAATACCTTGGATATCAGTTAATACAACAGGTTCTTTACCTTCTTCAGTAATCATACCCATTGCGACACCACCGATCATACATTTTACAGGGACACCCGCATTCATCAATGCCATTGAAGATGCACAAGTTGAACCCATTGATGTAGAACCATTTGATTCTAAAACATCAGATGTTACACGGATTGTATAACCAAAATCTTCTTGAGATGGAAGTGCAGGAACATTAGCTCGTTCAGCCAAGTTACCGTGTCCAACTTCACGTCTACCAGGTCCTCTCAATGCTTTTACTTCACCAACAGAAAATCCTGGGAAGATGTATTTATGCATATAAGTTTTTTCAGTTTCAGGATCAACGCCATCAAGTTCTTGTTTCATTGCAGGCCCTGCAAGTGTTGCAACTGAAAGAATTTGTGTTTGACCTCTTGTAAATACTGCTGAACCGTGAGCACGAGGGATAACACCAACTTCGCACCAAATAGGTCTTACTTCATTTGGTTTTCTACCGTCAGCACGAACGCCTTCATCAGTAATCATAGTACGCATAACTTTCTTTTCTGCGTTTTTAAATTCTTCTGCAACAAAGTCAATGCCTGTTTCTTCGATAATTGTTTTGATGTAGTGATCATCAGCCAAAGCATCCACTTTTTCTTTAACAAGTTTTTTTGCTTCTTCTAATTTTTCTTGTCTATATGCTCTATCAAAGTTGTGATAAGCATCGAAAATAATATCATATGCTGTATCGTGAATAATTTGTTTTAGTTCTGAAGTGTCGTAAGGGTTTACAAACTCTTCTCTTTCAACGCCACATTCTTTAGCAAATGCTAATTGCGCTTCACATTGTTTTCTGATTTCAACTTGAGCAAATTCAACTGCATTCATAATATCTTCTTCAGTAACGAATTTACAACCAGCCTCAACCATAATAACACTATCATGAGTACCAGCAACAACGATATCTAAATCAGATTTATCTGCTTGTTGGTGAGTTGGGTTAGCAATCATATTACCATTTTCATCTTTTGATACTCTAACTGCACCGATAGGTCCTTCAAACGGAGCGCCTGTAAGCATTAACGCACAAGATGCACCTAACATTGCCAATGTATCAGGTTGATTTTGTTGATCATAACTGAATAATTGAGCAACGATTTGAATATCATTTCTATAACCTTTAGGGAACAACGGTCTAATTGGTCTATCAATCAAACGAGAAACCAAAATTGCTTTTTCGCTTGCTTTACCTTCTGAACGGTTGTAACCACCAGGGATACGTCCTATTGCAGACATTCTTTCTTCATAATCAATCAATAATGGGAAAAAGTCTATACCAACTCTAGGTTCTTTTGATACACAGCAGTGAACAAATAACATTGTATCACCACATCTAACTGTTACAGAACCATTAGCAGTTTGGGCATATTTCCCTGTTTCGATAGTAACGGTTTTTCCACCAATTTCCAATTCGAATTTGTGAGTTTCTGGAATTGCCATAATTTTCCTTTCCGTGTGCTCTTGCACACCATTGTTATACACTTCTAATGTTCAAGAAAATTATAACACAAAATTTAAAAGAGGTCGAGTTTTTAACCGACCTCTTTTTTATCTTTACATACTCTCTAAAAATGCATATCGAACGACGGTGGCATACCGTTCATCTTCTCATCTTCCATCCGCATTGCAGAACCTATAGTAAAACTTTGTGCCGTTATTCTGTTCATTTGGAAGAACAAGTCACCGTTAAAGACTTCTTCATTTTCCTCTAGAAACTTAAACAACGGATCTGTAGGTCCTTTTGCTAAATTTTCTAACGTTTCACCGGCTTGCTTTAATGTCCTTTCTGGAACTTTGACATTTAAACCAAACGGTTTATACGGTCTATTAAAACTAAATCCTGCTTCTGCCATAATTATTCTTTCCTTACAAATAACTTATCGGCAAGTTATCATCAGAAATTTAATAATTTTAAGAAAAAAGTCACAAATATTTACAATTATTTACTTTTTCTTTTGACTTTCAATTCTGCTCTAATAACGTCGATAAACGACAATTCAGGCTTAACCAACGAGGCTTTGTTTAACACAATTCGACCTTCTCGTTCAATTGTTTGAATTTGTGCTAATGCATCTTCATAAGGGACTTTCTTCTTATTAACCAAACGAGCCAAATGATTTAAATATTTTTGCGGATTTTTTTGCGGATATTTAGATAATGTAATCCATAAAGGTTCACTACCTCTCTTTGAATTCTCTCCTTTTCTAACTAATGCACAATTTGCCATTAAGTCAGAACCGCCCTCGGATCTCGGCAATAAATGTTCGATTGAGAGAATAGATGAATCAAATAATTTATCACCAATATGTTCTGGTTCTGCATCTTTACATTTCAGAATAAACGCATCAACACTTCGTGCAGAGTTAGGTAGTGAATTTGCAAGTTGAAGCATTCTACCTTTCAAAGCATCATCAGGTACTCCATCAATAACTTTTTTCAAATCATAAACAAATGCTTTGTTACTGAATTTTACATGAACAGGCTTACCCTCAATACGCATTAAATGGTTATCACACAGGCGTTCAAAACCTTTAAAGCCTGCTTGTTTAGAAATATCACGCATATCCTCAATTACTTTTTTAACAACTGCAGTTTTATTAGTTTCATATTGTTTTAAATTCTTTTCATAATATGCGCTTTTCTTCCCTGGGACTTTTAAATTGATAAAGTTAAATACTTTCTTAATAGTTTTTGGGTCTAGCGGCTTTGAATTATTTACAAAGCCTTCGTCTGAAAGTAATTTACAAGAATTCAACAATCTATTTCTTAAATTAGTGTCCGTTTGTTGCTGAATACTTTTGTCTGCCTGATATAAAAACTCTTTCAAACTAAATTTTTGTGTGATTGGTTCGTCAAAAATCTTTCTATCAGTTGTTTCCATGAATTTGAAAAAGGGTTCTAAATACTCTCCTGGTAATTTAGCACCCTCTGTCTTAATCTCATCTAATATTGGTTTTTGTTCTTTTCTCAAATTTGGGATAAATTCATCTGCCAACTTATTCATGGCTTCAGTTAAATTCAATTTCGGTTCACGAGTTGCAAGATCTTCAAGTCGCTCAAACACACTTTTTTCAACACCCACCAAATACTCCTCTTTATACGGTTTCAATTTCTTAACCACTTCCTCGATAGGCCCTTGAAACATACCTCTGCCCTTCATTTTCTTCAAGGTGGATGTCATAAGCATCGGTTGGTCAGTATAAAGACATCTCATATACTTACCAAACTTCCTAAACTCCTTACCTGTAACCGTCAATGCGCCAGAAAAACTTACTGTATCTTTAACGGGGCTTATAACTGGAGCAAAAATATTCTTGTGTTTATTATCGATATTATGAACATAAACACCCGAATTATTTATAAAACTTACAGGTTGTATCCGCATACTATATTTAAATCACATGATTAATTTTTTTGCCAATTTGTAAAGAAAAATTAACCCATAGGAGGTGGTTGAATATATAATGGCATCAACTCTGCCCAATTACCTGAAACATTGTCTATTTTTTCCAAAACCAATTCAGACAAAATATCACCTAAAGGATAATTACCTTCTTGGTAAGAAAGGCCACCTAGTATATCTTTTAATCGATTGTCTGTAACAACATTATAATCGCCAGATGCGATAATTTCTTGAACCTTTTCTATCTCTACGGCACCTTTGATATCATTGTCATAATATAAATAAGCCTTGTTTTTTCTTGCATCAAGCGCAACTAAAGGGTTTTTATTGACAATTTTAGAAATTATTTCCAAAGATGACACCCCAATTGCTTTGATATTTAGTTGTTGAGCCATAACTCTTGCAACAGTTGTACAAGCCCTAATCCCAGTAAAACTTCCAGGACCAATATTTATGCCTAACACATCTAAATCTTGAGGTGAAAGGTTATTCTCGTGCAAGATTTCATTGATAGTAGAAACTAAAAATGCTGAATGATACTTATTATCTTTATTTTCAACAATTTTTGAAGAAAGAATTTGTTTTTCTGTCCTCAAAGCCACATACATTTTATCTAAACAAGTATCAAATACAAGTATATTCACTGTCTTAACCCTTCCAACAAATCTTCATTACCAAATGCTTCTAATGAATATTTTCTAGAATCATCGTCTTGGTATGTAACGTTAATTTTAATATGATTAAACGGGATTTCATCTTGAGAAAATTCAGCCCACTCAACAAAAGTCACCTGTTTACCTTCAGAATATTCTCTTAATTCATCCAAAATTGTTTTTACACCTTCGTGTTCTAGCCTATATAAATCAAAATGATAAATAGGAAGTTTCGCACTGTGGTATTCATTTAGAATAACAAAACTTGGGCTAGTAACCTTTTCCGTAACACCTAGCGCATCTGCAACTAACTTAACAAAAGCAGTTTTTCCTGCACCGATTTCACCATACAAACTTACAAAGCAGCCTTTATTTTCAACTGCTTTAGCAAATTTTTGAGCGAATACTTTTGTATCGTCTAGAGTTTTACAAATTACTTCCATAAATTACTACCTTATTTCTGCCACCTTCTTTTGCTTGATAAAGAGCCTTATCCGCATTTTTAAGCAAATCATCCTCAGCATCGTTTGACTTGAATTCATAAACGCCAAGACTTATTGTAACACTAATATTTTTATCTGGCGACTCTGGATTAACTTCTGAAATATCAATTATAGTTTCTTCTATTGAATGTCGTAAACGTTCTGCAACCATTTCTGCTTCTTTAATCTTCGTAAAAGGTAACAAAATAGCGAACTCTTCACCGCCATAACGCCCAGCAACGTCATATTCACGAAGTTGAGAACGAATGACTTTAGAAACAGTTTTCAAAATCAAGTCACCACAGGCATGGCCATATGTATCATTAACTCTTTTGAAATAATCAATATCCGTCATAATCGCACAAAGCGGAGTTTTTTGACGTTGCGAAGTCGCAATTTCTTGTTTTATACGTTCTTCTAATTGACGCCTGTTATAAAAACCTGTTAACGCATCAAGAGTTGCATGTTTTAATATTTCACCATAAGTCAATGCTCTATTGATAGTTGTCGCTGATTGCTTCGAAAGTTCTTCCAAATATTCCATATCTTTGTATTGTAATTTTTCATCAATTTGTTTTGTTACTACATAACCCAATAACTTGTTCTCACAAACCAATGGGAAAACCCCTAAATCGCCAGCGGTCACCCTTTTTAAAGGTTCAGCATTAATAATATCGAATATTCTAGTATCCTTGCAAGATGTAGGCCACATAAGTTTAAAACCACTCTTAGTTTTTACAAAGATATAAACTAAATGATTATGGATAAATTTATCAATCATTTCACCCAATAACGGGATAATGTAGTTCAATTCATATTGAGTCTCAATAATTTTTGCAATATTTTTCATTGAATGCTGAAAATCAATTGTGCGTTGCATTTTTTCAGTAAGAACAATATTTTGAACTTTCAATGCAATCAACGGGATTGCTATTTCAAAAAACTCATCATTTTTATCAGAATAATTCTCAACTTCGACAAAACCTATTATCTTATTTCTTTTGTTCAAAGGAAAAAGTTTTTTTTCAGAAGCATAATCCTCTTTCAAAATAATTTTGAAATTTTTTATTCCAAAACTTTCAGCGAAAAATTCAGCCAAAAAACTTTCAACGGATTTTTCACTATAACCCGCCTGCAATAATTCCAAAAGTTTCTTGATTTTAACGAGCATTTATCCCTCTAATTTGCTTAAAATTTCATCTGGAATATCGAAATTTGCATATACATTTTGAACATCATCATGTTCTTCAATTTTATCTAATAATTTCATAATTTGTTCTGCGGTAGCAAAATCAGTAACTTCGACAGTATTTTGCGGAATTCTGGTCAATTCGGCAGTAACACTTTTGAAGCCTTCTGATTCTAAACCTTCAACAACTTTTTGGAAATTTTCCACGGAAGTAATAACTTTGTAGCCTTCATCTTCCTCGATGATATCTTCCGCATCAAATGTTATCGCCGTTTCAAACAACTTATCATAATCCACAGTTTTGTCGAAATTTATGCTGCCTTTAGGGTCAAACATCCAACCAACACAACCTGTTGCACCAAGACTACCATTGTATTTTGTGAAATAACTTCTGATATCACCTGCCGTGCGGTTTCTGTTATCAGTCATTGCTTCAATAACAACTGCAACACCACCTGGTGCGTATCCCTCATAAATTAATTCTTCGTAATTTTCAGAAGCACTTGAGCCTGCACCTTTTTCAATTGCACGTTTAATGTTATCGTTTGGAAGTCCCGCTGCTTTTGCCTTTTCAATCGCTGTTCTCAAACGGAAGTTACCAGCAGGGTCAGCACCACCTAATCTTGCTGAAACAATAAGTTCTCTTGAATATTTTTGAAACACAACTGCACGAGCAGAGTCTACTTTTGCTTTTTTATGTTTAATAGTTGACCACTTTGAATGTCCTGACATAATCTATACCTTTCCTAATCTCTACTACATAGATTTTAGCAAAAATAATCGATTTAGTAAATATATTAAGAAAAAGTGACGGTTTACTTCCCCTCAAGGGAGGGGAACTTTTAGTGCCTTAGTGTCTTAGGATCTTAAAAAATAAGCATTGATAGATCCTGAATCACACTCCGCTTTCGCTACGGATACAGGCTCATTACTGCTCGCTTCGCTGTGCGTATTCGCTTTGTAAAGTTCAGGATGACAAGTTAACGAGTTCTGAATAACAAGCAGCAAAAAGGAAGGCATTACTACCTTCCTCGTTTATTAGTTATATGAAATTTTTATTCGGTGGGCAACTTAATTTTACCCACCCTACGTTACTAAAATTTTTACAAACCTTCTCCGCCAGCACCTGCATCAGCACCTTTCTTTACACATATTACTTGTACAGAAGGATCATCTTTTCTAAAATTACCTGTGTTTGTACTAGTAGAAGCAAAAACACGAGCACTGGCTATTTCAGGATCAGTAAACCCTGGAGCCCAAATAATAGTCGAAATATTAGTAGATAAACCAAGTCTAGATGCCTTAACAGGATCTAATGTTAAATTAGAAAAACTATCAAATTCTCCAATAACATTTGTATTATAAAGATAATTTGCAAGTTGCGCCAGTTCACCTAAAGTTGGAAGTCCTGATTCTCCACTGCACTGATTTAATGCTCCCATTAAGTAATCATTATCAAATCTACAACCTTGACGACCTGAGGCTTCACATTCATCAAACGAAATCGGTGTTGGTGTAAATGCAGTCTTGGTTATACACAAACCATCAATTTCAACTATACAACCACCTGCTAGGTTTTTAACGTTTGCTGTTGAGATTAAGTCTTTACCTAGTTCGTTTGGATCTGAAAAGCCTGATGTGTCATATATCATTGCATAACAATCAAAACCTGAAATTTGGTTGTTGTGTGGGTCTGATGTACATTTTGGATTGTATGCAATCAAGCCTGTTACACCATTTGCAAATTGGATACCCATTACATTTGTTCCCCAATCTGATTCGCCTGCTGCAACTTCTACAAAATCTTTTGATTCTTTTATTGTACTTAAGTCAACATCTT
>JAZRSZ010000012.1:0-76261 GCA_045651695.1 Candidatus Gastranaerophilaceae bacterium | reverse complement strand
TACTAAAAAAGAACCCATAGGGTTCTCTGTTATTAAATGGTACCCCCAAGCGAATTCGAATCGCTGTCTACACCGTGAAAGGGTGTTGTCCTAGGCCTCTAGACGATGGGGGCCTGTATACTTTGTTCCTTTATATTACCTAAAGCAAAATTAAATGTCAACAAAAATTTTTAAAAATTTTTATAAATGTTTAATTTCTTCAATAATTTCAAGAATTTCAGGCGAAATATCCACCTCTGAAGATAACGTTTTCTCTACCATATGGGCAAATTCTGCCTTTTTAAATTCATGCAAACCTCGATTTCTAAATATTTCTTCTAAGTTTTTAGCCATAGAATCATGTTCTGTAATCATTTTATCTTCCACTATAGAAATATTATTCAAACCATAACACAAGGCTTTTTTCACCAATGATAAAGGTAAAACATCTTCAAATTCACCACTTTTAATTAAATGCACCATATCAATTTCACGCAATCTTGGCTTTAATTCCTCGTAATTAAATTGCGCATCACTATCCATAAGTACAAACATTGGCAATTTAACTGTTTCAACAAGTTTATAAAACAATTTGACAACCTGATTTTTGCCACCTGCAGAAATCATATAAACCCCATTTTTATCAAAGTTATAACCGCAAATATCTGCAAACTTTGGCAACAAAATTTCCTCCGTAATACCTTCGGAAATTACAATTTTCTTCAATGGATAACGTAGAGCATGCTTTTCTCTCAAAAAATTATACTTTTCGGATAAACTTTTTAACCACAATAAATTAATTGAGCAATTCGCATCTATAAGTTCACAACACGCATTGTAGTTAATCTTATTATTCAATAAAACCCTTGTTTTATCATCAACAATAAATGTCGCTAATTCATTCTTATAAATTTTTTCGTTAATACTATAATCTTGCTCATCTGCAAAACCTAATTCCAAAAGCGAAAAATTTATAACCTTTTCTGCGTAAGATAGCAACTCATCATAAGGCATTACATCTAATTCGACTTTTTTAAATTTTGGTGATATCAGATTACCCAAAATAATATCTTTAAATACACGCAAATACTTTTCTTCAGGATGTTTAAATCTAGTTAATCTATCAATTGAAATAATAATTTGTTCTTTTGTTAATGATTTAATTTTAAACAAAACATCCCTCTTTGTTACAATTATTTATATATGAGCATTATAATAGCAATTTTACCCGTTTTTATTTTTTAATATAAATGTGGAGTAGGAATGATTAATACTATTAACAACGTTCAATATACTAATTATAACACAATTTTGCCGGTTAAGTCCAGCAATCAAAATTTTTGTGCATCTAAACCTACTGTTAATGAAGTTCAAAAACAAGAAATTACTCCACTAAATTCACAAAAACCTGTAATCAGAACCGAGTTGAATCAAAATGAACAAACTCAATACTCAACTCTTTTGAACATGGTTGATAGAAACACGAGAAAACATTTAGATATTCTACTTAAAAGTGGCGTATTATTAAATAATGACTCCAATGACAAATCTTCTGTTTTAGAAAATCTCCACAAGATAGCAACTACTCCTAGGGCTGAAGGCTTGGATAATAGAGGGCTTTTAGTTGATACTATTACAACTATTTCTTATCCATTCATTATCACACAACAATTTGGTGATATCCCTGCTAATTATCGTCAAAAAGCATTAAGCGCAAATACTCAAGATAAATCTATGTTAATAGATTCTTATTTCGCACATAAAGACATTGACGTTGAACACTCCGGTACTTGTGTTGCAGCAAGTATTGAGTTTAACCTAGCAGAAAAAATGCCTGCTGAATTCACAAGATTTGCTGAAGGTTTATCTTCCCCAAATATGTCTGTTAATAAAACTATCAAATTAAACAACTTGGCTGACCATACACTTGATGCTATTTGGCTATTAAATGCTTTTGAAGTCCCTCATGAAATAAACAATTATAACGAAGCAAAACTTACATTTGCACCCGATAAAAATGCAATTATTAGGGCTCAAATTCAAACAACAGATAAAGACGCGAAAGAACGTTCTCCAATTGACGTTTTAATGCAATCGACATTTATGCAAATCGGTTCTCAACAAACATATAACTCATTAACAGATAAAAGACTCGGTAAATTCAACCAAAACGACAAAGGTTTAATTGAATTTGAAAAAACATTTACTGAATCAATAGTAGAAGACAAAAATAAATTATCAATCACATATCAAAAGGTTGATGAAAACGCAAGATTAATTGGCTACGAAACAGATTTTGAGACAATGAAAAATCATATCACAGCCGCTATCGACAGTGGGGAAAATGTAATTATTGGATATACCCAAGTCGATAGAGACAATATCATAATCAACGGTCACGAAATAACTATTATCGATTACGAAAAAGACAAAAATGGCAAACTAACATTCGTTTGCAACGACACAGATGACAACAATCCTCAAGCAATTAGATACAGTGAAGATTATTTATTGCCAAAAATTCATCACGCTGGATTACCACAAAAAATTGTAGAAAAAGATTTAACATTGACTCCGACGTGGGAAGAAGGACTAAATTTATACCAACAGACAAGAAATAAGGCGGCATAACATGATAACACCAATTCAAAACAACGATACAACCCCAAAAAGAACAAAAACAAGTATTCTGTATATAAACGATTTTCACGGAAAACTTCCTAATCTTGAACGTTTATATACAGCATCAAATGCTTTTGATAGTTTTGAAACAAGTGCCGATAAATTAAAATTATCATCTGGAGATGACGGATTAGGTGAAGATCCTGCAATTAGCAAAGTAGTAAGCAAACTCCTTGAAATAATTGGTATAACAAAACGCCAAACAGGAAACCACGAATATGACGTAAATCCAAATATACACGCAGATATTGCAAAGAATGCCAAATACCAAGAATTAGGTGCTGTAAATATTCATATCAAACCTGATAGTAGTTTACACGGTGTTATTGTTTCATCAGCTATTGAAGAACACAACGGGAATAAATACGGCATTATAGGAATCGGCCCATCGGATATGAGCGACAGATTAAAAGCTGGTGTTTCAAAAGAACAATTGACGGTAGATGATTTACAAACAACTATTAAGAACTTACAAGAAGAGGTAAACAAACTTCGAAAACAAGGAATTGATAAAATCATTCTATTATCTCACAGCGGCTACCACAATGACGTTCAAGTTGCACAAGAAACCAGTGGAATAGATGTTATTTTAGGCGGCCACTCACACGACTTAATAAAAGATATTGAAGCAAATAAAAACCTATTCCTAAACAAAGATGGAGAACCCGTTGTAATTACACAAGCAGGTAAAGACGGAGAACATTTTGGTATCTTAAATCTTGAATTTGACGAAAACGGTATTATTACAAGCGCTCAAAATAATGTTATTCCAACAAAACATTTTAAAAGAACTTTACCACCAAAATTTGTAATAGATAGTATTATTGGTAAACCTGAATACGTAGGAGAAATCAATAGTGCTCCACCAGCTCCTGAAAACAGATTAATAGAAAATAACCCACACGCAAACTTTATCACAGATGCAATAAGAGCAGAACTAGGAACTGATATTGCAATAATAAATGCTGGAAACGTTCGTGGGGCATTTGAAAAAGGTAGCATCGATTCTCGTATGGTAACAGAAATTTCACCATTCAAAAACAAAATGACTATAATTAAAGTTAACGAAAAAGAATTGGTTGATGCCCTAAATGTTGGCTGCGCAGCAATGACCACAATCGGACATAAACCGGGTCTTGTAATGCCATCAGGATTAAAATATACCGTTTCCAGAAATGGAGAACTTCTAAAATTAACCCACATAACAAAAGATGGGCATGAAGTTCCAATTGATGTAAAAAATCCAAATCAAAATAAAACATACACTCTAGCATTAGACGATTTTATAGCAAAAGGTGGAGACGGCTTCAAGAGCCTAAACAAAATTTCAGAAGCCATCGCTATATATGATTTTGATAAAGATATACTTGTATGTGACTACATTAAGAAACAAAACAAACCTGTCGATATAAGCGACGAAGTTAGAATTACTGTGGTCTAGTAACCGTATTGACCTCTTGCATGTAAGTATTCGCGAACAGTATTTAATGAGGACTGTACGATACGAGTAACCCTAGATGATGATAAGCCAACTTGTTGTGCTATATCTTTTACTTGCATGTTTCTATAAAATCTATACTCAACAACTGTTCTTTCTTTAGGTGGAAGTTTTGAAATTGCTTCTCTTATCATTCTACCCATTTCAGTTATTTCAGCATTTTCATCAGGCATAGCATGAGTATCTTTTAAGAAGTCAAACGGTGAATCATTATCACTTGCGGCACTTGCTAAACCATCAATAGACAAAACAGTCTCATAAATAGACTCACGAACTTTTGCCTGTTGCATATCAATGCCTTCTGCTACTTCTTCTTCATCATATTCATCATCTGATTTATGTTTAATAGAATACCATTTGTATCTTATTCTTAATTCATTACGAATAGCCCAACGAACAGCAGTGGCTATGTATGCACCATTATATTTTTCTAACTGTTCTGGAGACTTATTTTTTACTAAAACTTGTACTGCAATAATACCAATGGAAAGCAATTCTTCGTACTCAACCATATGCGACGGAATTCTTCTATGCTCAACCCGCGCAACCTTTTGTACAATTTCTATATATTCTTGTAATTTATTTTTATCTTGCATAACCATGATATTACAGCATTATAATATAATAATTTTTCAAATTTTAACCCATTTATTTGGTGGATTTTTTCATATTATAAACAAAAAGGAGGATTTCAGCAATCGCTTTATACAATTCTGGCGGTATAAAGTGGTTTAAATCAACCAATTTAAACAACGAACGAGCAACAGGAGCGTTTTCAATAACCGGAACATTATGTTCTTTTGCAATATTAATAATTTTTTGTGCAATAAGTTCTGTCCCTTTAGCAACTAACATTGGAGATTCCATTTCTTCCGCTTTGTATTTCAAAGCACACGCTATGTGAGTAGGGTTCGTAACAACAAAATCCGCCTCAGGAACTGCGTCCATCATGCCTTGCTGTAGCATTTGCATACGACGTTGGCGTAATGCGGCCTTAACATTTGGGTCTCCTTCTGTATTCTTATATTCATCTTTTATCTCCTTAAAAGACATCTTCTGATCTTTTAAAAACTTCCACTTTGTAACACCATAATCAGCAGCCGATATAATTAAAAAGGCAATACACGCTTTAAAAATGAAATCAGTCAAGAGTTTTCCAAACTCAATCATAACAGCGAAATTATTATCTATAGCCGCTAGCATCAAAATATTCTCAATATGCGCCGTATAAACACTCCAACCAATATAACCTAAAATAATAACCTTTATTATATTTTTAACCAATTCAAAAAGAGTTTTTATTGACATTAAATTTTTAAAATATTTAGTTGGATTTAATTTATCTAATTTTGGGACTAACGGAGCAACCGCAACCAATGGACCTACTTGAATAAAATCCGCCAAAATAGCCATCAACCAAGCCAAAAACAAAATCGGTCCTATAATCAATACAGTACATTTTAAAGTTGTTGTCAATACATAAGTATATCCGACATCAGACAAATGTGCATTCGGAATTTGTTCATACAAAAGTGTATAAAGTTGAACAATCTGCCCCCAAATAAATGGTGCTAAACCAATAATTGCAGAAAACATAACAAGCAAAAACAATGCTGTTGAAAAATCTTTTGATTTTACAACCTGTCCTTCTTTTCTCGCCTGCTCCAACTTTCTGGGGGTGGCGTCAAACTGTTTATCTTCATCACCCATACTTTTATTATATCACTTTTGATTTATTTATTACGAAACAATTTTTATACCGGAACTTGTACCCAATCTTGTTGCGCCGGCACTTATCATTGCTTCTGCTGCTTCTCTGTCTCTTATTCCGCCTGACGCTTTTACTTCTAAACCGGCATCTTTTACTGTTTCGTACATTAATTTAACATCTTCAACTTTAGCACCAACACCATTTTTCACAAAACCGGTTGACGTTTTAACTAAATCAGCTCCGGCTTCCACACATAATTCTGAAGCCTTTTTGATTTCTTCTTTTGTTAACAAATCAGTTTCCAAAATAACTTTTAATTTATGTACACCACATGCTTTTTTAATTGCTCGAATTTCATCCACAATTAAGGCATATTTTTTATCTTTCAACCAAGTAACATTGATTACCATATCAATTTCATCGGCACCATCTTCAACTGCACATTTTGTTTCATAAACTTTTACTTCTGTCTTATTTGCACCAAGAGGGAAACCTATAACTGTAACGATTTTTACATCTGTACCTCTTAAACTCTCACTTGCCAATTTTACGTAACAAGGATTAATACAAACACCTAAAAAATCGTGTTGTTTTGCTTCGTTGAACAAATTTAATAATTCTTGTTCTGTTGCATCTTGTTTTAATAACGTATGCTCTATGTATTTTTTCATTTTCAACTCCTTTTAAAAATTGTATTTTGGTATCTCAAACTCTTCATTATTAGCATCTTTTGCTACAAAATCTAAATAATAATCCATAGCCTTGTTCTTTGCATTATTATAGAACTCCAATGGAATATATTTTTTATGCAAATCAGTCAACTCGCCAGAATAGTTACCCAACAACGATGCATAATTTTCAATGTTAGTTTTATTTAACCCACCGCCATAAGCCTTTGTTTTTGCATCTGTTCCTGAAGGTCTAATTTCGATATACTTATCTGTAAATTCTAAATAGGTACCATCACCAACAAATTTAATTGACTTGAGATTAGAAAAATCTAAGGAACTAAAAGCATCCGCTAAAATTTCTCTCACATTATCTAAACTCATAACTTTTTCTTTTACTGCTATAGCCATTGATAAGTAAAACAAATCGTTCTTGGTTCTCAATTCTTCACCCTTAATTTTATCAACTTTTAATTTATCAATATCAGGTTCTGATTCATTATAATAAGCAATATCAACTCTGGTATCAAACTGACCAACAATATTATTATCAACAAAAACTCTTGATAAATAATCTGATAAAGAAATACCTTCATCAGCCAATTTAGAAGTCAATGCAGACGCAACAACAATAGCTTCTGTCGCACTTTTTTCTCTCATCGCAACGGCAACTCTACCATTTAGGGATTTAATTAAATCTTCAGTACCCATAATCATACCGCCAGATTCTTCACCTGCAAATACTAAACGAGGATTTTTGCCAAGATTTATACTATTTGCAAACACATCATCAACAACAACCTCTTTATCTTTTTTGATTTGCAATTCAACTTTTTTCATTATGTTTGCGATTTCCTTAAAACCTACAGGAACATTTACAACCTTCACCCCGTTGTTAGCCGCCCATTCATCCCAAGACAATGCAGAAGCAGTTGTTTTAATCATAAAACGAGGATGATTATCCCATAAACCTTGCGCTTTAAGTTGTTTTGTATGGAAATCCATTAACATTAAAAATGCTTGATTTGCGGTAAACACCGTTAAAATAATATCTTCGTTCAATTTAATATAATCAATACCTAAATTTTCCAATATTGGAATTCTAGAGACAGATTCAGTTTGAGCAATAGTTAAACGATCATGATCTGGATCTGTAATCAAAACAACAGTACCAATAGGCAATTTAGTTAGTTTTTCATCATAACCCATAGTTGCAATTACAGGGAAATATTTACTGCCGTCTTGTTTTTTAGCAAGTACTGTAGCATCAACAGAATAATCATAAAAAGCCTTCTCGCCTTTTGGAGTAACTCCATATTTACCAATTCCATGGAAAAATGGATCTTCTTCAGTATTAAACCAAATAAATTTATCTGAAATTTCTAATTTTTCCAACACTTTACTCAATGTAGCATAAGCAGAACCGCCAACATTTTCAATAACAATTTTATTAGACAAATCTTTAATTAAATCCAAATTGCTATTTTTCGCCACACCAGATTTTAAATAATCTACATACAAATCAATACCGTTATTGAGTTTCTGCATAATCGCTTTATCAATCAAAGCATTATCTTTCGCTGATATCTTAATTTCATAAGAACCATGCTCTTTAGTATATTCAAAAATTTCACGAATTTTATCTACAAATTCCATTGATTCTTCGGGAAGATACTGACTACCTTGAGAGTTCAAGTCTTTTGTCGCATTTTTAACAGAAATTCCGTGGCTTGAAGTTATATATTCGCCACCCAATAAATCAAGTTTAAATGCCAAAAAAGACGCCAACCAAATAGGTATAGTACCGTTTGGAACTAGTGTTTTAATTCCGTTTGCTGCTTGAATTCTTGATATTGCCTCTAAAAACAATTGAGAATTATATCGAACTTCACGCCCTGCAATTTTCAAAATTTCTTTATCAGGATACTTATTCCTAGCGACTAAAGCCTTTGCCAGAGTAGCGAGAATAATACCAATAAGGTTTATTGGGAAGCGTGTATCCTGCGGGTACAAAATATTTTGAGGACCTCTGATACCTGCAGTAGAGACTTTCGCTTCTTTCTCATAATTAGCAAACCATTCTTCTAAATTTAAACCCTCAGGATTTAAGATTGCATCATATGGTGCTAAATGTTCACATTTAAGATTAAAAACAAAATCTTCAGGGTTATCAAAATCAACTAAATTTAAATTTTTGATATACAAAGGAGTTTTATCTTCTACTCCTTTAAATAATTCTTTTTCTAAAATATTACTCATATACTCTCCTAACAATATGATTATACAAAAAAAAAGCATTATTGTCTATTATGAAACTTTTGTGTATAATTGGTTTATGGGGGATATGAAATGAAAAATTATGCAAAAAGAGAAGTGAAAGAATATCAAAATATCTTTCGCAAATTATTTTTTAAATTAGTAACAAAAGTTTGGTACAATATTTACTTTAGAGTCGTATATAGACTTGAAGTACACGGGAAACACAATATCCCAAAAAACAATCAGTTCATCGTTGCTCCAAATCATTTGTCGACATTAGATCCTCCACTAATCGGAACTGTAATGCCATATTGTACAAGTTTTATGGCAAAGAAAGAATTATTTGAAATCCCAGGACTTAGATTGCTTTTAGATTACCTAGGGGCTTTTGCAGTAGATAGAGAACATCTTGCACCATCAACAATCAAAACAGCAAAGGCAATCTGCAAAACAGATTGGATTTTAGGGCTTTTCCCTGAAGGAACAAGAAGTATTGAAGGTACAATAACAACTATAAATAAAGGTTTTGCAACACTAGCAAAAGCAACTAAATGTGGGATTTTACCAGTCGGTATTGTTGGAACTGTAAACGGGAAATTTTTACCAGGTTCAGGCAAAATTATTGTTAAAATCGGAGAATTGATTCCGTATAATGATGATCTTAACACGATGATTGAAATGTGGATTGAATCAATTCAAAAATTAACAGGATTTAAATACGCAGGAGATACTGTATAAATGAATAGAAATTACAATAGAAGATACGCAAAAGAATATGGCTTTTGGGCAACTTATTTCTTTAAGATGTTCTTAGGCACTGTTGTCGATCTTGTTTTTAAATATTGTTATAAATACGAAATTATCGGCAAAGAAAATTTGCCAAAAGATAATAAAACATATTTATACTCTGCAAATCATTTATCATATTTTGACCCGCCAATAGTTGCTTTTGTTGCTCGGAAAACAATTGCATTCATGGCTAAAGAAGAATTGTTTAACGACAAAAGTAAACTTTTAAGTTGGTTAGTTGCTCATTTAGGTGCTTTCGCCGTAAATCGTAATAAACCAGAACTTTCAACTTTTAAAACATTAAAAGATCTTAATCAAACCAAATGGGATATAGGTGTTTTCCCTCAAGGTGGAACTTTCCCATACGGTTCAAATATTTATGAAGTCAAAAAAGGTTTTGCAATAATTGCTAAAAAAGCAAAAATCGACATCGTACCAATGGCTATTGCCGACTTTACAGGATATCCAAAAAGTTTAAAATTCAAAGAACAATCATTTAAAGTATACGTAGGAGAACCAATTTCTCACGAATTAGACGAAGACGAAATCACAAAACGCTGGTGCGATTTTATATACGAGCATGCCGATTATAAAAATTCATAATATATAAAAAGACCCTCTAAAGAGGGTCTTATTTAAAGAAAGGAATCTTTGTTACATTTTAGATTTGGTTTAATTTTTCAAGTGCTGCTGCCGCTGCTTCTTGAACACCTTTATCTTGATCGTTTTGTGCTATTGTGAATAGAGTTGTTAAATCTTTTTTGTATTCTGGAGTTTGAATATAACTCATAGCATCAATTGCAGAAGATCTAACCAATGGATTTGGGTTATCTTTTAATTGATCTACCATTGAAATAGCACCTGGTAATTCAGTTAAAGGAACTCTTGTTCCTGTCATTTTTTGAACTTCATCACCATATAATTTATCTAAAATTGCAGTTGTGAACATTGCATAACTTTTATTTCTTTCTGCTTGTTCCATCGGAGTAATTGAAGTTGCTAATGCTTTTTCTTGATCTGAAATTTGTTGACCGCTTAACAATTTTTCTCTTGCTGCAATTTGTTCTTGAGTTGGGCCTGCTAATTTGCTTGAATCAACATTCATAGCGCCAACTAAAGCATTAATAATTTTTGTATCTAAAAGTTCTGTTGCTTTTTGAGGTTCATCTTTTACCATATTAGCCATTGTTTCCATTGCATTTGCTTGAACTTCAAAATCAGGACTTAACAATTTAGCCACAAAACCATCTACATCAACTTGAGGAGCAACTTTTACTTCTTCTGTTGGTACAACTTCAACTTTTGGTTGTTCCGCAACCGCTACTGTAGAATTCACTGAGTCAACTGGCTTTTGGTCAACAACAACTGATGGAGCCTGATTGATATTAACTTGTTGAGGCGCTGCCATTTGAGGTGCTACTGGAGCCATTGCTGCTGCTGAAGCAGATGCTGCCGCTGCTTGAGTTATATTTGAAGCAGGGGTTGGACATGGTGGACAAGGAGCACATTCTATTGCTTGTTGAACTGGCTGTTGAACTGCCTGTTGTTGCGCTTGTTGTACAACTTGTTGTGCAACTTGTTGTTGAACTGGTTGTACCGGTTGAGTAATTGGTTGATTATAAGCAGGCATGTAATAAGGTTGATAAGGTGCTTGCTGATAATCATACAATTGAGTTTGTGGATAATTGTAATAGTATGGAGCTGGTGCTACTGGTTGCTGATACTGTGGCATTTGAGGTACCACTGGTTGCATTGGGCATGTTGCTCCACCTACAGAAGGATTGTGAATATCAATTTTTACAGCATTATAACTTGGCTGAGGTAATTGATACGCGGGTAAATTTGGTACTTGTAACATGTTTTTTCCTTTCAATAAATATAATAATCTATTTTCTATTCTACCGTTTAAATGTCACTCAAGGAAAAAAATTGCTTAATTTTAAACTTTTTTTAAAAAAACTTAACATTTCAATGTTTTAAATTGTAAAAAAACAATAAATTGCTGGAAGTAACTAATATTTATGATATAATAATCTTAAGAGGCGCAAGCCCTTTAGACAAGTCGATTGGGGATTATATGGAAAGAACAGAAAAAAAATCAATTCGTTCAGCATTTGGTAATACACTTTGCGAAATTGGAGAATTAAATCCTAATATTGTTGTTTTGGATGCAGATGTTTCATGCTCAACTCAAACACAAATTTTCGCAAAAAAATACCCTGAAAGGTTTTTTAACTGCGGGATTGCAGAACAAGATATGGTCGCTACTGCTGCGGGTTTAGCGAGCGAAGGTAAAATCCCTTTTGCTGCTAGTTTTTCAATATTTGCATCAGGCCGTGCTTATGACCAAATCAGAAATTCCATTTGCTACCCTGATTTTAATGTAAAAATCATTGGTACACACGGTGGCATTACTGTTGGTGAAGATGGAGCAAGCCACCAAGCACTAGAAGATATTTCTCTTATGAGAAGCATCCCAAACATGTCAGTTGTAGTTCCTGCTGATTGCAAGGAATGTATTGAAGTTATTAAATATGCAGCAGAACATAATGGTCCTATGTATATTAGAATAGCAAGAAGCAATGTTCCAAATATTTTTGACGATAATTACAATTTCGATTTTAATAAAGCAAATATCCTTACAGAAGGGAATGATATAACAATTATCTCTAATGGAGAAACCCTTGCTGAAATAATTGATGCTGCAGAAATTTTAAAATCAAAAGGTATTTCTGCAGAAGTTATAAATGTTCCAGTCGTGAAACCACTTGATGCAAATACTATTGCAACAAGCGCTAAAAAAACTAATGTCGTTGTTGTTGTTGAAAACCATTCAACAATTGGTGGTTTAGGTTCTGCCGTCTGCGAAGCCCTTTGTGAAAAACATCCTTGCAAAGTATTAAGAATAGGCATAAATGATGAATTCGGTCAAAGCGGAGAGGCTTACGAACTTTTAGAATTTTATGGACTAACATCTAATAGAATAGTTGAAAAAATAGAAGAATTTTTAAAAGGAATTAAATAATGATACAATTCAGATCTGTAACAAAGAAGTATGACAATGATCACTACGCATTAAGAAATATCAACCTAGACATTTTATCTGGGGAGTTTGTGTTCATAGTAGGTGCCTCTGGTGCTGGTAAATCTACCTTGATGAAACTTTTGTATAGTGAAGAAAAACCATCAAGCGGAGTTGTTACCATTGGCGGCATTAATATTGCTAATCTATCAAACGATAAAATACCAAACTTAAGACGCTGCATGGGGATTGTCTTCCAAGATTATAAATTATTACAAAACCACACCGTGTTTGATAACGTTGCTTATGTTATCAGAACATTAGGTATAAGTTCAAAAGAAATTAATGCTCGTGTTTCTGGGGCTTTAAAAATTGTTGGACTATATGATAAAAAGCATGCTAAACCTTGTGAATTATCAGGTGGGGAACAACAAAGAGTTGGTATCGCTAGAGCAATCGTAAATGGACCACCTTTATTAATAGCAGACGAACCTACAGGTAATTTAGACCCTAAGAACTCTATGGAGATTATGCAAATTTTAGACCAAATTAACCAAAGAGGTATTACTGTTATTGTATCAACCCACGATAACGCAATGGTTGACTATTTTAGAAAAAGAGTTATCACACTTGATAACGGGGAAGTTGTAAGAGATATTCAGGCAGGTACATATGAATAATCAAAAAGCAAGAATAAAGAAAAAAGTAAAAAAACACATTCCAAAAGATTGGCTTTGTGAATTAAGAATATTATATAGAATATCAATGGAAACATTTAATGATATTCGTAGAACAGGGATTGTTAATCTAGTAATCATAACTACTATGGCCGCTATTTTAACAATATTCGCATCATTTTTCAGAACAGCATTATCTGTTTCTGCCTTCGCACATGAACTAGGTAATGTTTTGGAAATTTCAGTTTACCTAAAATCAGGCTCTGATACAAATATTGCAAAAAAACGAATTAAAGAATTTGAACATGTTGAAAGTGTTCGAATAATTCCTAAAGATGTATCATGGACCAATTTAAAACGAGAAATGAAATTGCCTGATCTCGATAATCCACTACCAGATACACTTCATGTAAAAGTGGATAAACCAGAAAACATTGATAAAGTATTTAACAATGTAAAAGGGCTTAGCGTAGTTGAAGATATGAGTTACGCTCAAGATTTAGTTCAAAAAATAGAAACCTTAAACAGAGTTGTAAACTCTATTACCGTTGTTGTTATAATAATTATGGCAATTTTAACTATAACAATTATCAACAACACAATACAATTAGTTATACAATCGAGAAAAGATGAAATTGAAATTATGCGCCTTATGGGTGTAAACAATTGGTACATCAGATTTCCATTAATTATCCAAGGTGCGTTCTACGGTTTCAGTGGAGCATTAATTGCAATGATACCGTTAAACGTAGTTCAAAATGGATTAATAAATATGCACCAATTTTTCATGATACCAACTCCAATATATGCACAAGTAGTTGTAACTACAATTATGTTTGCAATGGGTATATTATTCGGTGCTGGTGGCAGTTTCTTATGTATTAAAAAGCATTTACAGGTATAGATGACAGACGATAATATTTTATTAATAACCGATAATGATGATGTAGCAAACGAAGTACTTTCTAAACTAGTCTTATTAAGAGATAGCGACAGCATTGCTGTATCTGATTATAAAATGGCAAGAAAAATTTTAGAAAATTCTGGCGTTTCCATTGTTCTTGTTCACCAAAAAGAAGATACTGAAAAGACTCTTTCTTTTATCAAATCTATAATTTCAGATAATTATTCCGTAATTTTACTTGTAAATGATTACCAACAGGATTTTATTTTATCCGCGTACGACTTTGGAATAAAAGATTACTTTTCGGTAAATTCTGATGCTTACGAAATGCTAATTAGAACAGTCAACGCTTTTAAATATCAAACTTTAAAAAGTAAAAACCTTAGAGACAATTCTCTTCTAAAAATACTTGGAGCGGTTGATAATGAAACTGGTTTTTATAAATTTAAAATGTGCAAAGATTTATTATCTGAATTTGTTAAAGACAAACAATTCCATAATGGCATGTTTTTGATAATAGCACCTGACGAAGAAAGCAAAAACCGATATTCAACAGACAAACTATCTAAAGCAATAAAACAAACTATTAGAGGTAACGATATCGCTACAACCGTAAATGGTGGCAAATTCTATCTAATGCTTCCAAATATTGATAAGATTGGTGCTTATACCGTTGTTGAAAAAATCCAAGAAATACTAGGCGAAAAATTAATTATTCGTGCTGGAATTTGTAAAATAGGCGACAAAGATTTCAACAGACTTGAAAAAGAAGGATATGCAGCACTTGCCGAGGCATATCAATCAGGAGATCCCGCGGTATTTTTGGAAGAAAAAGTCAAAACTCTTGATAGTTGGTTAAGCGACGACGAAAAAGACGAAAAGAATTATAAACTATTCAAAAACGCATATAATAACAAATTAGAAAAAGTTATTGCACCTGTATTTTTCCGTTTACAAAAAGCATATGAAGAAAAACTTTTTAAAACTAAAATTAGTCAATATTCAGATGAATTGCAAAGTGTTTTCCAATTATCAAATCCAAAACAAGAAAGCCGTGTAAAAATTATATACCCAGGATTTGCTAAAATTGTTATATATATAATTCATGATGGATTGGATAGCCCCGAAAATCGTGAAATTTCACTTAACCTAAATGAAGTTACACCAAAAACACTATCTAAGATAATTGAAGATTTTATAAAAGAATTTAAAACAACAATTAAAAAATAATTGTTGAGATATCTGCTTTAATTTGATTTTTTAATTCTTCAATTGAATTGAATTTACGTTCATCTCTAATTTTTTTAACAAATTCAATTGATAAAGTTTCTCCATAAATATCTTTGCTAAAATCTAAAATATGAACTTCTAAAACCGGTTTAGTGGCATTATTCACCGTCGGTCTCAATCCGAAATTAGCAATACCTTTACCATAATTTGTAATAACTTCATACACTCCAAATGGGATATTAATAATATTTTCTGGATAAAGAACATTAGCTGTTCTAAATCCTATACTCCTACCTATTTTTTGACCTTCAACGACAATAGATGAAATCAAAAATGGTCGCCCTAACATTGAATTTGCAATGTCAAGATTACCTTCAAGTAAAGCCTTTCTAATTTTTGTACTACTAACCACATCATTATTTAATTTTTGCGGCGGGATTTCAAAGTATTCATAATTATATTGATTTTGAAACTTTGCTAAAAACTCTGAATTACCTTTTTTATCAATCCCAAAAGTATGATTAAATCCTGTAAAAATTGCTTTAGGAGCAAAATACTTTATTAAAATATTATTCAAGTAATCTTCTGGTTCCATTTTAGCAATATGTTTATCAAATTTAATTTCGTAGAAATAATCAATTCCTAAATCTTCAATAATTTTTTCTCTATTTTGAGATATATATTGCGGAGTAATGTTTTTGAAAAAGCATAAAGGATGGATATCAAAAGTTAAAAGTGCAGATTTTAAATCATTCATTTTTGCATAATTAACTGCTGACTTTATTACTTCTCTGTGTCCAATATGAACGCCATCAAAGAACCCTAACACTAAAACTAAATTTTTATTTTCATTTAATTCAGTAAACTTTTGCATAATATAATTATATAACAAAAAAGCCCTCTATTGAGGGCTTTTAAAATTATTTAGGTTGTACTGTGCTTTTCAAGTGAAGTTCTCTTAACTGTTGTAAAGAAGCAACCCCTGGAGCATCGCTCATCAAATCTTTTGCACCTGAATTTTTAGGAAATGCGATTACGTCACGAATACTATCAGTTCTTGCCAACAATGCAACCAATCTATCTAAACCGATTGCAAGACCAGCGTGAGGAGGAGTACCGTATTGTAATGCGTTAACCATAAATCCGAATTTTTCAGTTGCATCTTCTTCTGTTAAACCTAATGCTTTAAAGATTTCAGATTGAACTTCTGAAGAGTGAATTCTTACAGAGCCACCGCCTAATTCAGTACCATTGTAAACAATATCATATGCGATAGATTTAACATTACCCAAATCACCTGCTTTAAGTTTTTCAAAATCTTCAATACATGGTGATGTGAATGGGTGGTGCATAGCCATATAACGATTTTCTTCATCACTCCATTCAAACATAGGGAAATCAACAACCCATAACAAATTATGCTTGTTTTCATCGATTAAGTTTAATGATTTACCGAAGTGTAATCTTAATCTTCCCATAATATCGTAAACTAATTTTGGTTTATCTGCAACGAAGAAGATTATATCGCCTGCTTCAGCACCAGAACGTTCTTGAATTTGTTTTGCTTGTTCTTCTGAAACGAACTTAAGAACAGGAGATTTAGCAGTACCGTCTTCTTGATAAATAATATTTGCCAATGCTTTAGCACCGAATGAAACTGCTAATTTTGTAATATCATCGATATCTTTTCTAGAATATTTAGCACCGCCTGGAATTCTGATACCACGAACGATACCACCATTTTGAAGTGTTTTCTTAACTATTTCGAATTCTGATTCAAGGATAATATCACCAATATCGAACAACTCCAAACCAAAACGAGTATCAGGTTTATCAGAACCATATCTATCCATTGCTTCTTGCCAAGGCATTTGAATAAATGGAGGTTTAATTTCAACGCCTGCTGCTTTAAACGCATCGACGATTAAACCTTCAACGACTTTGATAACATCTTGTTGTTCAACAAAAGACATTTCCAAGTCAATTTGAGTGAATTCAGGTTGTCTATCTGCACGTAAATCTTCATCTCTAAAGCATTTAGCGATTTGATAATATCTTTCCAAACCACCAACCATAAGTAATTGTTTAAAGATTTGTGGTGATTGAGGAAGCGCGTAGAATTTACCTTCTTGAACACGAGATGGAACAAGATAATCTCTTGCACCTTCAGGAGTTGTTTTGATAAGAATTGGTGTTTCTACTTCCAAGAAATCCAATCCATTTAAGTAATTTCTAACTGCTTGAACGATATTGTGACGTAATTCTAATTTAGATTTCATTGCATCACGTCTAATATCTAAATATCTATATTTTAATCTAACATCTTCAGAAACATTATCGTCATCTAAAACAAACGGTAAAGTTTTTGCTTCTGATAAAACTTCTACAGAAGTTGGATACATTTCAACTTGACCTGTAGGATTTTTTTCATTATAGGTTTCTTCAGGACGTTTTGAAACTTTACCTTTAACTGTAATTACGTATTCACTTCTAACTTTAGAAAATACTTCATGAACATCTGGGTTGATTTGAGGGTTTGCTACCAATTGAAAATGACCTGAACGATCACGTAATTCAATAAACAAAATACCGCCTAAATCTCTAACAGTTGAAACCCAGCCTGATAATGTAACTTCTTTATCAATACTGTTTAAATTCAATTCTCCACAATTGTGGTCTTTCATCTTTGTAATAATCATCTTATTTCCTCTTCTAGTACAAGAAAATGTTACCAAAAACATAAAAAAAACGCCATATTTAATGGCGTTTTTGTGAAATTTGTTAAGGTTTTATTTTACAGTACCTTTAAACATTTCTTTAATGCCGTCAACAGAAGATAAAATTCCAGTTGCTTCGTATGGCATATAAACGATTTTGTTGTTTTCACCACTTGTAATTGATTGCATTGTTTCTAGATACTTCATAGCAACCAAATATTGATCTGGTTTGCCTTTATCTGCTAATGCGTTAACAATTCTACCAATCGCTTCTTTTTCAGCATCAGCTTCAATAACGCGGGCTTGAGCAATACCTTCTGCTTTTAAGATTGCAGATTTCTTTTCACCTTCTGCTCTGTTGATTAAAGCTTCTTTTTCACCTTCGGCACGAAGAATTGCAGATTTCTTTTCACCTTCTGCTTCAAGAATAGCGGCACGTCTATCACGTTCTGCTTTCATTTGTTTTTCCATCGCAGTTTGAATATCAGTTGGAGGAATGATATCTTGTAATTCTACACGATTAACTTTAACACCCCATTTATTTGTTGCTTCATCAAGAATTGCTCTTAACTCACTGTTGATTTTATCACGTGAAACAAGAGTTTCATCTAGGTCTAATTGACCTACCAAGTTTCTCAAAGTTGTTTGAGTTAATTTTTCAATCGCTTCTGGTAAGTTTTGGATTTCATAAACAGCGCTTTTTGGTTCAACAATTTGGAAATATAAAAGAGCGTTAATACTGATAGAAACGTTATCTTTTGTAATTACGACTTGACGAGGGAAATCATAAACAGATTCTCTCAAATCAATTTTTGTTTTTTCTTTAATATAAGAATAAGATGAACCATCAAGAGCTCTTTGAGTAACTTTCCAAGCAATAGCACGAGGGCTTTCTATAATTGGAATAATATAATTCAAACCAGACTCTAAAGTCCTATCATATTTACCTAATCTTTCAACAATAACTACTTCTGCTTGTTGAACAATAATGACACCTTTTGCCACAAAAATAACTAATGCAGCAATCAAAATCAATAAGACTAAATTCATTTTACCTCCTTAACAAACATTATTAAACTTTCATTTTTTTCAATAATAACTTCAGCACCAACAGGAATTTCTCCTTCACAACGTGCTTGCCAACGTTCATCATATATAGATATAACACCACTATTTGCAGTTACAGTTTCAACTACTTTTGCGACTTTGCCAATATATTTTGCATTCAATCCTGTTTCTTGAGATTTGTCTGCTTTTTTAACCAACAACGGCCTTAAAACAAGTAGTGACACAAGCGATACTGCCACAAAAATAATAATTAGTGCAGACCAATTAGCAAGATATAATGAACAAAGAGCAGAGACAAAGGCGCCAACTGCGAGGTTCAAGAAGAACATTGTTGGCACAATCATTTCTAAAATAATACATACTAAACCTAAAACTGCCCAAATTTGCCAAACAACCATAACAACTCCTTTTTTTTAATATTAACATTTTTTTATTATTTGGTCAATATAAACACAAATACACAACGTATTTATAGTAAAATTATTATATGATTACATTCAGCAATTCAATGTTAAAATGTTTTATTGAAAAAAACAATTCTTTTTTATCGAATGCTAGAATTCAAAAAATTCAGCAACCGACAAGACAAGAGTTCATTTTTACCTTGAGAAACAACGGGGAAAGTAAAAAATTATATATAAATATAAACCCTCAATTTTACCATCTTTGTTTTATGAATAAAGAGAACGAAACAAAAAGGCAAATGCAAATACCAATGCAACCGCCTATGTTTTGTATGCTTTTAAGAAAATATTTAGAAAGTGCAAAAATTTCTAAAATTTCACAGCCTAAATATGAACGAATTTTAGAAATATACATAGAAACCTATAACGAACTTAAAGAAAAAATATATTTATGCCTAGCGATAGAACTGATGGGAAAACACTCCAACGTTATATTATATAATTATGATACTAATATAATAATAGGTTGTGCGCATAATGTTGGTGCTGAGAAAAGTAAAGAGCGAGAAGTTATGGGTGGTTTACCTTATGTTTACCCACCAAAGAAATCTTTATCGTGGTATAAAAATGAAATAGAAGATACAGACACTTATTATGCTAATGAAATATATAAATATAGATTTAACCAATTAAAAGACTCTTTTAGACAAAACATAAATAAAAAACTCAAAAAAGTTAACTCGTCATTGTCAAAAGTTTCAACACAATCTTCGACAGAAGAAAAGATGAATAAATATAGATTATATGGCGATTTGATAATGGCTAATTTATATAATAATAAAGACTTTTCAAAAACTATTAACGTATTAAATTACGAAACAGGAGATAATATAATAATAGAACTTGATGACACTAAAACCCTAAAAGACAATGCTAATAGATACTACAAACTCTATAATAAGGCTAAAGTGTCTAATTTAAAATCACAAGAAATAATTGAAAAACTTCAAGAAGAACAGGATTATTTAAACCAATTATTATATTCAATTGAAATAACTAAAAGTTACGACGATTTAAAAGAAATTCAAGCCGAAATTGAGCCTCAAAAAGTTGAGAAAGAAAAAATACAAACTTCTATAACAGAAATAAAAGAAGATAATTACACTATTTGGATAGGCAAAAATAACAAACAAAACAATCAAATAGTTTCCAAAATAGCAAAAGATGAAGATATATGGTTCCACACTCACAACTGTGCTGGCTCTCATGTCCTTTTAAGATGTGAAAATATCAATGACGAATTAATATATAAATGTGCAAAACTTGCAAAAGAATATTCGACGGCATCTAATTCTTCAAAAGTTGGGGTAATATACACAAAAGCAAAATACTTAAAAAAGCCTCCTAAATCACCATTGGGTTATGTTACTTATTCACATGAAGAAGAAATAATTATTGATTAATGATATAATATTTTTATGAAATATATTGCCTTAGTTGATTGCGATTCGTTCTTTGTATCGTGCGAACAAAAAGTTAATCCAGATTTAAAAAACAAACCTGTTTGCGTTTTATCAAACAAAGATGGTTGCGTAATCTCTCGTTCAAAAGAAGCCAAAAAGATGGGAGTTCGAATGGGACAACCATATTTTATGGCAAAAAAAGAATTCCCAAACGCAATATATGTCTCTTGTCATCACGAACTTTATGGAGAAATTTCCGAACAAATAATGAATTTACTGAGAAATTTTAGTCCAAAAGTTCAAGTTTATTCAGTTGATGAAGCATTTATTGAACTTACAGGACTAAAAAAATTATACAAAATGAATTACCTTGAACTTGCAAAACATATACGTTCAGAAATAAAAAGAGAATTAGATATACCTGTTTCAATAGGGGTAAGTAAAACCAAAACACTTGCAAAATTGGCGTCAGATAAATCTAAAGGAACAGAAGAGGGCGTTTACTTAATTGGAAGCCGTAAAATCAACCAAGTTTTACAAGAGACAAAGGTCGAAGAGATTTGGGGTATTGGCAGAAAATTAACCCAAGCATGCAAAAAATTTGGCATATTATCTGCAAAAGATTTAGTTGATAAAGATGACAAATGGCTCGATAAAAATTTTGGTATCAATGGAATCGAACTAAAACACGAACTTCTTGGAGAAATTGTTTCTCCAGTAGTAAACGAAGAGGATTTACCAAAATCAATTCAAAAGACAGGCGCCTTTGGTATTTTCACATCAGATTTAGATTATATTAAAAACGAAATAAACATACACATCCACAGCGCTTGCCGTAAATTAAGAAAAATAGATTGCAAAGCGCAAACCATTGGAGTAATGCTTCGAACAAAAGATTTTAGAGTGTTTTATGATAAAATCGCACTCAATACTCCCACCTCATTCGAAATGGATATATCAGATATCGCATTTAAATTATTAGATAATATATATAATAAAGACACTTTATACCGTAGCACAGGAATATTTCTTGAAAATTTAAGAAACAATAAAGAAGAACAATTATTTTTATTTACAGATGAAAATATAGACATGAAAAAAGAAAATTTATCAAAATGTTTTGACAAATTAGAGAGTAAATTTGGAAAAAATATTATAAAAATCGGTTTTTCTTAAGATACACCTTCAAAAATCATCTACACCAAAAGGCCTATTTTTACTGCATTTTCTCCTCTATTGTAACGAAATGTTAACAAAAGAGAACAAAATATTAAAGTTTTCTGAAAACCTGCCGTAAACATGGATACAACGGAAAAAGAAAAAAGAAAGGGAAACGAACTATGGGAATGGCAGCATCACAGGCTAGATTTTTAGGTCTAACCGCAAGGAAAAACAACGTAGAGTACGAAGGTCAACAAGTTAACCAACAACGTACAACATTGGCTAATCAGTCAGCAAATTATTACAATCAATTATTAGGTATGTCAGTACCTAAACCACCATCAACATCTGATTTTACAAAAACAGTGTACACATTTGAAGATGGTAACTTATCAAATCAAGTTACATCATTAATTGCAAAAGCAGATGGTACATACTTAGTTAGTTACAACAGAACATGGGTAAACGACCACACTCCTGTTGCAGCAGGTTCTGCAATTATTGTTAAAAATGAAGATGAGAAATATTTTGTTGGTGGCACTGAACTTAGAGATTTAAACCCTAAGGAATTCGATGAAGACATAATTGAAAAAGATCCTTATTTAAAACAATTATCTGAGGATGAACGAACAGCATTATTAGATGAAGAAGAAGCATTATTGGCATTATTAAATAACAAATATGGCAGTGATGACACTGAATGGTTTGTAAGATACGTCCAAAATACAACAGACAACACATGGAATCCAGTATTTTACAACAAAAAAGTTGTTGAAGATGCTATGTATGACGATAAAGGTACTTCACAAAGCAACATCCCATCATACAAAATGGGTTCAGCTAAAGAAGTTGATGAAGTAAAAGGTGTAACAGCAATGCTAGAAAAAGACGCAACAGGTCGTTACACAAGCATTACAATTAAAGGTGATGAAAACACACCAGATGTTACTTACGCTTTAACTACAAATACAATTACAGATGAAGCAGCATACGACGATGCTATGAACCAATACGAATACGACAAGCATCAATATGATCAAGCAATCACTGAAATCAATGCTAAGATCGAAATTGTTCAAGCACAAGACAAAAACTTAGAATTAAGATTAAAACAATTAGATACCGAACAAGATGCAATTTCTCAAGAAATGGACGCAGTTCAAAAAGTTATCGAAAAGAACGTAGAATCTACATTCAAAACATTCGGTTAATAATTAACAAAAACAAATTGAAAGAGGGTGAACGAAAACAAATTGTTCATTCACCCTCCACACAAAAAATTCCCCTTTTCCCTTTTTTTCCTAACGACCTACGGTCGTTTTTTTTTGCTTATTCGCTGAGGATTGAAAGGTTCGCTATTTCTATATCATCATAATCAATATACGCAACCTGCATCAAATTTCGTCCCGTCTTAATCGTTATCTCGTTTGGTCTTTCAGGCAAAATCAAATTGTTCGGCAATCTTATCTTTTGATTATCACCATTAAGTTGTATCTCGGCAATCTTTGTACCATTGAAATAAACCTCTGGAGGACTCGCAAAAGTATTCACAATCCTATTTTGACCCATTGACCTCGCTAACTGCGTATCAACACCCATGATAGAACCTATTACCAAAAAGTTCTTACAAGACAAAGTCGGAGTTTTCATAATGAAATTTTTCGTATAATATGGCCCACTTGAACGCAACTTAAAATTATGCGCATTGGCTGACGCTCTCGAATAATTGTCATCTCCCAAGTGCATCATATCAGACTCTATTATTATATCCATAGCATCTGACTTTGATATCCCTATCATCAAGGCGTTTGACGTGTCGCTTACTGTCAAAGAAAAAGGTCGATAGCCAGACTTTTCAACCGATAAAATAGTCGTAGCATCAATATCTTCTAACTGAAAGTTCCCGTTTTCATCAGTATAAGTCGTATAATTAAACTTCGGTAACGATACTTTTGCATTCGCAATCGGCAACTTTGTATTGGCATCGACTACCCTGTTTCTCATATCAACTTTCGATACTCCGCCTGAATAAGTCGCAGAATACGCCGGTAATGACAATATCAATGCTAATAATAAAACTACTCGTTTCATAAAACCTCAATACAAATTTAACCGCTTTGGATAGTGTTTTAATTGGATTTTAGTACTAATTTAAGGATTATTTTAAAAAAGTAAAAATTTTATTTGTAATTTGAAAATGTTTTTGCTATAATAACAATATGCCGATGTGATGAAATTGGTAGACGTGCCAGACTCAAAATCTGGTGTGGTTCACCCCACGTGCCGGTTCGACTCCGGCCATCGGCATTTTTTAATGCTTAAAAACGTCTTAATGGAGTCGAACCTCCGGTTCTTACCTCTCGCAAAACAATTCACTGGATTGTTTTGCTCGGCAGAGTGGCCATCGGCATTTTTTAATGCTTATTTTATAAAAAGAAAAAGGTGCTTTCGCACCTTGCAATATCATTTCCTCATTTACCCAACACTTAATTAGTTTTCATACATATAATTTTGCATTGGTGGTTGTTTTAACAACTTAACTGCTTTTTTAAGTTTAGTTGTCAAAGCCTCATAATAGAATTGATCATTCTGATATTCATAAATATTTTTAGTTTCACGACATACATCTATCATTTGTCCCAACAAATCTATTGTTTGGTTGATAGCGTTGTAACATCCGCCTTCATCTCTAATTGGACCATCTGGCGGAATAAGAGTAGTTAACGATTGCCAATTCTGAATACTGTTTTCACTTTTATGCGAATTCATAAACGCAAAAGCATGTATCAACGAACCAACATTTACATTTAAATCTGGAGATGTTTCATCTGTGATATCGAATTTTTTCAAATTGTTTGCATAAGAGAAGTTATCTGTTGTATATTTTGCCACAATTTTATCTAAATTGCGGAATTTGAATGGTCTTGTTTGTTCGGTAGGTAAATCCTTACACACCGTAAACAAGTCATTTTCTACAACATCTGATGGTCTAAACCTATAATTAAACAAATTATCTGGATTTGAATCTTCATTGTCCGGTTTTACACGATAATGACTACCTACAATCGAACCCGCCAAAAATACTAGTTCTTCAGGAGTTGCACTTTCCAATACGTGAGAAGTAATTAAATTAATCAAAGGAACTTGTGCATACCCAACTATATGAGGAAGTAATTGTCCTTTCGGTGTAACTGTTTTTTCATGATTATTTGAAATTGTTAAAAATCCTTCTTTGGCTAACAGTTCGGCTTTTGCATTGTATCGTTTATACATTGCATTGATTTTCTTTTCATTATTGCCTTCGCCTGACGTAAATATCTTATATGAATTAGCAAATAAATCTTTAATTTTATCTGAATTTTTGGTGTATTTATGATAATTAGTAATCAAAGAATAACTAGGCTCAAACACAGAATATACTGGGTTTGGAGAAGATCCAATTAGTTTCTTAAAGTTGTCTTCTGTAGTAGGGTTAACACTCAACACTACAACGTGTCCTAATGTATCAATACCTCGGCGACCAGCACGACCTGCCATTTGGTGAAATTCATTTGGAGTAAGTAATCGTCTGCCATTTAATGACTTAGGATCTGAAGTTGGTTTATCAGAAGATGAAATTACAACAGTTCTTGCTGGCATATTAATACCTGCTGCAAGCGTCTCAGTTGCAATAACAGTCTTTAATAATTTTTTATTGAATAGTTCTTCTATAAGTTCTTTTTGCACAGGCAAAATCCCTGCATTATGGATTGCATAACCTTTTAATAATGCTTCTTTATTTATATCTTCTCCAATATAAGCATGTTCTTTTTCGTATTCAGTTATAATGCGTTCTATTTCAAATTTTTCGTCATCTGTTGTTAAATCTTTACCACGTTGTGCGAAAGTTTCTAATAAACTTCTGCTAAATTTTTTGTTAAACACAAACAAAATAGCAGGCAATTTATCTTCTTTTTGTAATTGGTTTACAACTGATAAATAATCATCTGAGTAAGGAAGTTTTTGTCCATAATGTTTGCTTTTACGTTTTGCTGCTTTTGCTCTGCTTTCTGCTCTAGGACTATCAATCCCCTCTAATTTATCTTGGTCAACAGAAAACATAACTCTTTTTGGAGCATCAAAAACATAAAATTTTAAAGGCACATGACGTTTTTCTGATGGAACATGAATCAAATCAACTTTGGAAGTATTTATTGCTTGTAACCAATCCGCCAATTGAGCATCATTACCAATTGTGGCACTTAAACCTAAGACTTGCGTATCTTTTGGACTAAATATAACGGATTCTTCCCAAGATGCACCTCTATCAGGATCACCTAAATAGTGAAACTCATCAAAAATAATAGTTTTAACATCGTCTGCTAGATTACCATTACCATTAAAATATTTGTCGAATGCCATATTACGATATACTTCAGTTGTCATAACTACAATTGGAGCATCCGCATTCTCTTTTCTATCTCCTGTTAAAATACCGACATTTTCTTCACCATAAATTTTTCTAAACTCTAATAATTTTTGGTTTGATAACGCCTTCAACGGAGTAGTATAGAAAGTTTTTTCACCTTCTGCAAGGTTTTTTGAAATAACATACTGCGCAATTGCAGTTTTACCAGTACCAGTTGGCGCACTAACCAAAACAGAACGACCTTTATGCAAACTCATTGCTGCATTCTTTTGATAATCATCAGGTTTTGCACCCGGTGGTAATTTAAAATAAGACTCATTAATCTCTGACGAACCTTTAAAATTAATCAAAGATTTTGAATAAACAGATAAAACATCTTGCGAATTTAATCCTTGAAACTCCGGCACAGAGACATTTTTAGACTTTACTTTTGCTTCATTATTAAATAAATTTGGGCTACTAGTAAATGATATTGCAGATATTCTCATAAAACTTCCTTATATTGTATTTAGTTAAAATATGAGAATTTTTTTTTGAATAGATTTGCACATTGGCATTAATAAAAATTTACAAATGAAAAAGACCTTATTCAAGGTCTTTTTTTGTTTTTTTTACTGTATTTGTCTTTTTAGGTTTATTTATTTTTTCAGTTTTTCTATCCTGCTTTTTGTCGTGTTTTTGCATATATTTTTCAATACACAATGTCGCAAGATATGGTACCAAAGTAAATTGAATAATAAACAATTTCCAAATTCCGATACCCATTAAAAAAACAATCGCAAAATCATCCGTTTCCAGACCATAAATGGTTTCGTTCATGTTAGCTAACAAATTAAACGCCAAAGTGCCAAAAAGCCACACTATAAACAAAATTGCCAAACTTATCCAAAAACATTTTATAAAAAATTGTTTAGCAAGAATAACGTTATCTAAATCTCTTTTCACTTTGACCTCCTACGTATAAATAAATTCTTATGTAATATTATATTTTTATTTTTACAACAACTTTTTTAACCTTTTCTGCATCTTCAGAATAACGCATTTGAGGTCTATGAGCCTCATTTGGCATTAATAAAACAAAATTTGTTCCATCCAAATAGGTAGTTACAGATTCTTTCTTTGTATTAAACCAAAATGCAATATCTTTCTCTTCATTGTAAAAGTTTTTGACATCCAAGCCAAATAAATCCGTGTAATCAATACGTTCTTTACCACTCAATAACAATTGAACATCTGCGTATTTTTTATGGGTTTCAAAAAAGCAATCCTCATGTGATTTTGTTTCATACTCTTCAATATTTGCAAAATCATCACCAGCAAGCAAATACTTACCACAATCTTGCGGAAGATTCTTAATAAAAGCCCTTGCGTAAGGTGGAATTTGCGAATACTTATCAATATTTTCTAGTTTATCAACTATCAAAATAATTTCCTCATTGGTTTATTAATTTTTATTCTACAATCATTTTCAACACCGCAAGCAGCGTTTTTTGTTATAACTGATCCATCAGGTTTGGTGCAATATGTTGCAGAAATAACAGTCCCAGACGCGCATGCAGCAGTTCTATAATCTACACCATGCATCAATGTTTTTAAAACACGATTACCAGAACTAAAATCATCATATAAAACATTAACAGATAAACTATCTGTGGAATCTGGACCAGTTGGGGAATTAACCGCATACGGACCTCTATCTGGAACCATTTTGCCAGATTTTAACAAATAGAATACAAATATATCTGAATCAAGCCTATTTTTACCGGCTTTTCCACCATTTGAATCAACGTAAAGAACAAAGCCTTGTCTATCTTTTTCTAAAGCATTTACATCTTCCGAAGCAAGTTGCGGAATTTCTTTAAAATCAGAAGCAATAAACAATCGCAAACCGTTATTCAAGACAATTTGCGGAGTAACATTTGAAAAATCTCCTGATACTCTTGCCTGAGAATATGCCCAAGGTTCAATAGAACAATCTGATTGAGCGACATTATACATTTTTACAATCTCACCACATAAATCAGCAGCCGTACTCAATGATGGAGTTTCTGGTTCTGACTCTGCAGGAGTTTCAGGAGTTGGCTCTGTAGGGGTTTCTGATGCTGGGTCAGGCGTCGGTTCTGATTCTGGTTCTGTTTCTGGATCAGACTCTGGGTCTGAACCTTGTGCTGGATCTTCTGAATTTGTAAGCCCTGATTCAGATGTATCAATTTCTCCACCATCTTCTTTTACTTGCGTACCACCACCAACTTGAACAAAATCGCCCTCTAATTTAGTACTTACTGGCATACACTCATACTCACCGGTAAGCGGATTCTTTTGCCAATCGTACCCAGCTATACCACAACCTGCAATCCGTGTTCCATCTTCTATTTTAAACGAACCCACACCAAAAATTGATGCCGCGTGAACACTTTTTAACTGGAATTTAGACAATAAAAATTTATTAAAATTATAAGCAAATTTAGACAAACCACTATCGGCTTCTTCTGAAGGAAGGGCAAAATCCATTTGACCCACTATATTTTGAGAAATATCTTTAGCAATGGAAAAGGCCATATAGTAATAATATTTATCAACTTTTTCCATTTTACTTTTTGTAATAGACAAAGTCGCCGTTAACACAACAGTAATAACCAATATCGCAACAACAATCTCTGTTAACGTAAATGCTTTAAGTTTTCTCATTATGCCTCCAACTCTTTCATGGCTTTTGCAAAATCCTCATCGTTAGGTGCTTTACCATGCCAACCAGCATTGTTTTCCATAAAGGAAACCCCTTTTCCTTTTATAGTATTTGCAACAATCGCTGTTGGTTTATCTGATTTTTTTGCTTCTTCTAGTGCAGAATATATCTCATCTATATTATGCCCATTTATTTCAATAACATACCACCCAAATGCTCTTATTTTATCAGGAACGTTACCGATTGCTTTTACGTCTTCGGTTGAACCATCTATTTGGAGACAATTTCTATCAACAATAGCAACTAAATTAGATAAGTTTCTATGCGCACCTTGCATAAATGCTTCCCAAACTTGACCTTCTTGCAATTCACCATCACCTAAAAGTGTATAAACTTTTGATTTATCATTATTTAATTTTAGTGCAATAGCAATACCACAAGAAATAGACAAACCTTGACCCAAAGAACCTGTACAAACTTTAATGCCAGGGCATTTTGTTGTAGGATGGCCTTGCAATCTTGAACCTAATTTTCTAAAAGACATTAGTTCATCTTTTGGAATAACACCTTTTTGCGCTAATAACGAATAATAAAGCGGAGAATTGTGTCCTTTTGATAATACAAATCTATCTGTATTATCCATAATTTTATGGAACAAAATAGTCATAATATCAGTAGCCGATAATGAACCACCAATATGACCTGATTTAGCATTATGCACCATTTTTACGATATTTTGTCTGTTTTCTCTCGCTAATAATTTAATTTCTTCAATTTCTTTTGCAGATAACATTTTTAACTCCATCTAATAATACTTTTAACACAAACAAAGGCAAAGTTGGAAAAATTCTTTTAAATCTTTTGGGCTCTTTCACTGTTCGATATAACCACTCCAAACCCATTTTTTGATATATTTCAGGTGCTCTTTTAACTTCGCCCGCCCAAACATCAAAACTACCACCAACGCCTACCATCAAAGTATTCGGCAGTTTTGATTTTAATTCATAAATAAATATTTCTTGTTTCGGAGAACCTAATGCTACTAAGACCAATTCAGGTTTAGATGCAACAACCTCCTCTAAGACTTTTTGCATATCTTTAAAATAACCATCTTGACTATAAACAATACTTAAACCGTCAATTTCAGTTTGTAAGTTCTTAACCGCATTCTCAATAACATGAGGTTTTGCACCAATCAAAGCAACCGGTAAGCCTTTCATCTCATCAAGCATACGTCTTGCAAACTCAATTCCCGCAATACGACGAACATTATACCCAAGAATTTTCAATCCAATTTGAACACCAATTCCATCTGGGATAACTAAATCCGATTGATTAATAATTTGTGCAAATTCTGGTTTTTTCTTTGCATATTCAATCATTTCAGGGTTAATAGTCACAACTTGACCACGATTTTGTTTTGCGAACTCAACCGCTTCATCTAATGTAAATTCATTTACCTCAAACCCCAATAACTTTGCCATACGTTTATTATACCGCATGATTTAGAATAGGTAAAGAGAAAATTTTAAACTGATGTATTCTCTAATTCATTAGCCAACTTAAAGAGATAATCTTCTCTAGCATTTGTATTGATACCACGTGGTATAAAGTTTTCTTTAAATCTTTCTACTGCGTATCTATCTGTCATGCCGGAAATATAATCTGTTACTATTCTTTCTATCTTTGACTCTTCACAAATTGGTTTTAGCATATCTGAATACAAGAAAAATAATTCTCTTATAACTTTTCTAGCCTTATTCTCTTCCAATTTTGCAGGAGAGTCTATATAAACATTATCAAACATCCATTTACGCAACTTAGTCGTATAATGCCAACCCTCGTCACTCATTGCAACAGTTGGTTTACCAATAGAATTATTAATAACTTCCATAATCATCTTATTCAATCTTTGGGATTGAATAGATGAAAAATAATCTATACAATCTTTTGGCAAATCGCTTTCTGCGATAATACCAGCACGAACAGAATCCTCAATATCATGATTAATATAAGCAATCTTATCAGCCAACTGAACAACTTGTGCCTCTGGAGTTTTAGGAGTGTACCCCCACGTATGAGTCAAAATCCCATCAATAGTTTCTCTACATAAATTTAAATCTTCGAGAACTTCCACAACCCTTACACTTTGAATATTATGATGAAAACCACCTTTTACAAGTTCATCTAAAACACCTTCTCCACAATGTCCAAACGGAGTATGCCCCAAATCATGACCTAGAGAAATAGCTTCTGTTAAATCCTCATTCAAACCCAACGCCCTAGCAATAGTTCTAGCAATTTGAGAAACCTCTAGCGTATGGGTTAATCTAGTTCTAAAATGGTCATCAAATGGCGATAAAAATACTTGTGTTTTGTGCTTCAAACGACGGAACGCCTTAGAATGTAAAATTCTATCTCTATCTCTTTGAAAGCATGTTCTTATATCACAAGTTTCATCAGCCTTTTTACGACCTTGAGAATATTTACTCTTTGTCGCAAATTCACTTAACGTATTTAATTCTCGTTCTTCTAATTGCTCTCTTATGGTTCCCATACAAAAATTATATCAAAAAAAACAAAATTATGCACTTTTAGCAGTTGCAACACTCTTGTTTACTTTCTTTAATCCTTTTAATTTTTGAGCAGGTTGAACATCTTGAGTTGGTTGTTTTGCGATTTCTTCTTTAACCTTATTAGCATGCAATTCGTCTTCTTTTTTCTTATTGTACTTACGTCTAGCAATGTCAACTTTTTCACCCATAACACTCATACCCAAGCCTAAAGCTGTACCTATCGCAATTGCTTTGAAACCTGAAACCAAACTAATAGTTAAAAGCACAGACGAGAATACACTACCCAAAACCGGAATACCAAATTTTAATGCCGCAGATATTCTTTCGTCTTTTGAGTCTGCTTTAGAAAGGCCAATACCAACCATACCAACAGAAGTTAACATTGTAATAACATCAGTAGGTGCAGAACCAAGTTTTAAATCTCTAACTTTATCAAAATACTCACTAGATTCAGTGTATGCAGCCTTGTTCAAATTACCTTTTATACCTTTTGTTCTTGATGCTAGTTTTCTTTGCTGCGCAGGTGATAAATACTCTTTTGACATCTCTAGTAATTCATCAAGACCTTTTGCTACTTCGTCTTTATGACCTGATACTAATTTTACAAAATCATTTTTTCTTCCTGATAATACTTCTTCTGCAATGAATACATTGCTAACATCTGAATTATTTAATGATTCCACTCCTTCTTTGAAAGTTTTAGAAGTTTTTACTCCTTCTAAATCTTTAGCACTTTTATCCCAAACATCATCTATCAAACCTTCCCAACTTTTAGTCAAGTTTGAAAATCTTGACTTCAATGTTTCTTTAGAAAATCTTTGTTGAAAATTTTCAGAAATAGAATCAACTTTACCTGTTAATTTCGTCAATTGCTCTTCTGGCAAGCCAGCCTTTTGCAGCACTTTATTCAACTTTTTAATTTGCCTATGAGTGGAATTATATCTTGATATAACAGTATTTTGTGCCATATCCTCAAAGAAGCGTGTAATGCCTCTATGAATATTGCCTGTAAACTTAAATTTTTCCATCATTTTTTGGAAAAGCATATCTTTAAACGCATTGAAATTATTTATGCTTTGGGCTTTTTCAACGCCTTTTTTAAGTTTCTCTTGTAGTTTTTCTTTGCCAGAATTAGTGTTTTTCTTTACATTTTCTAAAAAATTACCCAAAACCTTATGTGTATTCTTTGGTAATCCTTTAGTCAAACCTAAAGCCAATAATGTTGCACCAACAACACTACTTGTTAAAACAATTCCCGTTTTCTTTCTTTTTTTCGCTAACTCTTTTTCTTTAGAAATAAAAATATCATCTGCTATTTGAGACGTAATATAGTAATCTCTATTACGTTTCTGTTCTCTGTTTGGATTACTTTTAAATATATTTAAATTTTGAATTCTAGATATCATACATATACTAAAGACGCTCAAAAATAAAATTGCTTATTTTTGAATATTATTTAAGAATTGTTACAAAGTTCTTCAACTATTACTCTGGCAACCTCTTTTGATGAAGTTTTATCAGATAATAATGACTTGACTTCACCTAATTGTTTTGAAAAATAAGACCTGTAAGACTCATTATACAAAATCTTTTCTATCTCGTGAACTATATTCTTGATAGACAATTTACCTTGAATAAGTTCAGGTACAATATTTTTATCCGCAATAATATTTGGAAGAGAAACTCTACTTATACAACGAACCAACAAATAAATAAAATAAAATAACCAAGGTCCTCTATAAGCAATTATCATTGGAGTTTTATACAAACACGCTTCCAGCGCAACTGTTCCAGAAGCCAAGATTAAGGCATCCGAACAACTTAATAATGCCTGATTATCTCCTTTTATTACTTTAAAATCAGTCTCTTTTAAATATTTGTCAAATACCTCATCTGATAAATTTGGCGCATGTGAAATACAAATTTGGACATCGTCATGCTCTTTTTGAATTTTTTTTGCAGATTGAACAAATGTATTCATTAACTGTTTTAATTCAAAAACCCTAGATCCAGGGAAAACTGAAACTAATTTTTTTTCAGGGTCTAAGCCATATTTTTCAAAAAATTCGTCTCTTTTTGCCCTTTTTGGTAATTGAGAAACCAATGGATGACCGCAATATACCGTTTCAATCCCATTACTTTCATATAACTCTTTTTCAAAAGGGAATATACATAAAACTTTATCTATATTTTTCTTTATCGCATTAATTCTCCACTTGCGAGTTGCCCAAATTTGAGGAGGAATATAGTAAAAAACTTTAATCCCTGCTTTCTTCAAAAACTTTGATATATTCAAATTAAAAGCGCCATAATCAATACACAAAACCAAATCCGGTTTATATTCTTTTACTAAATAATCAACAAGTCTTTTACCAAGAGTCACATGGTCTAATATTATTTTCAAAGATAAACCAACTGCACCCATCTTCTTCTGATCCGAAAACAACTTTACGCCAGCGGCCTGTAAATTTTCGCCACCAATACCTTCAATTTCTAAATCAACATGTTGCTTTCTTAATTCATTTACAACATGCGATGCGTGAATATCTCCTGAATGTTCTCCTGTTATAATAAATAATTTAGTCATATCTTATACTGCCATTATTACTATACCATGCTTATCAGCATACTTAATAACTTTTTCTTGATCAACAATCAAAGTTTCGTTAGCCTCAACCGCTAATAAATTTGCTCTATATCTTCTCATTGTTCTCAATGTTCGAAGCCCAACAGTTGGGATGTCAAATCTCTTATCTTGTTTTGGTTTTGCAACCTTAACAACACAAGCATCTTTTCTCGCTAATTTAGCACCTCGTCTTATACAAACATCAGTGCCTTCGATTGCTTCAACGGCCATAATCATCTTGTCTTTTATAACAACAGATTGACCTACATCAACACCACCCATCTCTTTTGCTAACCAAAAACCATAATTTACATCTTCCATTTGTTTTTCTGTTGGCTTAAACTTACCTAATACGCCTGCTGGTATCATCAAGTTTTTAATAAAAATTGTTTGATCTAAAACAGAAACGCCTGCTTTTTCAAATTCGTTAACAATCAAAAGCATCACTTCATCATCATTTAAACGTTTAACTGACATTAAAATATCTAACGCTCTTTTATCAAACTTATACGGCTTCAACAAAACTTTTTTATTAACTTTGCCTAAAAAAGTTATTTGTTTAATTTGCTCTTCTTTAATAATTTTTTCAATCTTATTTATCTCGCCAGGATGACAAGAATAAACCTTTGAACAATATTTTTTAAGTTGATTTACATTATCATCTGACAATGAAATACAAATAACCTCAAATCCATTTTCTTTAGCATACTGCGCCATTCTTACTGGGAGTGTGCCATCTCCTGCTATAAGCCCTTGTTTATTTTCTAATGTTAATGCCAATTTATATACCCTTTCTCAATTCATAAATTTCTTCTATTTGTTTTTGATTAAATAATTTTGCGCCACCTAATATTTTTGTATTTAAAACAACTTGCGCATATGATTCTGCCAAATCTAATTTTAAATATGCACCTTTCAAAGTTTTATCCCCAACAATAACACCATGGTTAGCCATTAAAACTGCATCATATTTATCAAAATATATTGAGGTCTTTTCAACCAATTCTTTTGTTGATGGTAAAGCGTACTCCGCCAATGGTATCTGACCAAAATAAAAAACGTTTTCTGCCATAATAGGTTCGTCTAACGCTATTCCACAAGACGCAAAAGAACTCAAATATGGGGAATGGAAATGCAAAATATAATTTACATCTGGACGTTTTTTATAAAATTCAATATGTAACATTTTTTCACTTGATGGTTTTTTTGAACCTTCTACAATATTTCCTTCGCAATCTATTACAACAAAATCTTCTTCGTCTAAAAAACCATTCGCAGAACCAGAAGTTGTAATAATTATATTATTACCAAATCTCGCCGAAATGTTCCCCGAAAGTCCTGGCGTATATCCCCTTTTTCCTGCTATTTTACCATATTTAATTAACTCTTTTACTATTCTTTTCATTATATACTTTCCTTATCAGGATCCTCTATATTTATAATTTCAGCATATTTTAATGCTGGTTTAACCTTCTTTGTATAAGCATCTTGTGTTGATGAAGTAAATACAGTTTCTTTTTTCTTTTTAGGTGCACCTAAATTTTCAGGATTTTTAAGTACTAATTTGTCAAATTCAACCTGAGTTTTCTTTGTATCAAATGCGGCTACAAAAGTAATGTACGTAGTCTTTCTCATAATGTCATACGCGAAATTAACTTTAAAATCATCTGGACCTAGAGATAAGACAAATCTATTTTCTTGGAACATTTTGCCATTCGGAGCATCATCAGACAAGGTAATCCAACCAGACCACCCAAGTGAAAGGTATTTATGCAATCGAATTGCTTCATGAATACGAATATTTGAACGACCGTAACGATAAGTATCAAAAATAGTTAACGGTGTATTATCTTGGAATGCAGAAGCAAAATACGCAATATCCTGCATCCAATTTTTATATTGTGTGTGAATTCTTGGACCTACACGGCCAATTAACTGAGTATCACCAGTACCATACAATGCCGCTGAACCTTGCATAACTGCACCGAATTCAAAGGATTTTCTATTCGCTTTATCCTCATATTTGTACAATGATTGATAAATTTCAGCCATGTATCTAAAACGCATAGTACCAATATTTGAAGATTTCAAATGTTCAGTACGCATATTCCATTCGCCATCGTGAACATAACCACCAGAAATCATATGGCGATATGTCAAATCTTTACCCTCTGCCAAAAAATCTCTCTTTTTATAAGATTTATCATAAATGAGTTCAGCAGAATATTTTGGCATACGATAACCTAAAAACCATTCACGTTGGAATGAGTTCATACCATACCGAAAATATAAATTATCATCCAATTCATGCTTACCTTTTGCAACAATTTTGTCCGCTACGGAACCATACATAATAAACGCATCATGAAATGATGATTTAAATTTTGCAGCACCACCAAAGCCAAGATCGCCACCCTTATAATTAACCATTGGAATAAGTTTCAATGTAGATCCATTTGGTGTTGGAACAACTAAACCCGGACCTGCAAACATACCAAGCATAGAACGAGAACCGAATTCTGGGTAATTCGCTTCAAAATAATCTCTATGTTTGTTTGTATAAGCAGTAACCGATGGTATCGTAAATAAATACTTACCATTATAAGAAACTTCTGTATCTTTCGCTGTAATAATATCCCTTACATTATTAGATTTAACTGAAATTGATGATGAAGATATTTTTAAATTTGATAATTCCCCACCAAATAAGTCACTTCTATCCTCTTCATCAATTAACATTTTAGAAAAATCTGGACCTACAATCCTGGACCTAAAAACATATTTATTAGAATTTTCGGAATCCATTCGCCCATAATTAAAAACTAACGCTCCATTTACACTTTCAACATTTTTTGCTTTAATCTGCATTCCAGAATTGTTTGTTTCAAACTTATCCATAAACATTGTTTCTTCATTCAAATTAATTTGAATAAATTCACCAAAAGACGGTACCCCATCCTTAGTAATAACAACATTTCCCGTAGCTTTTAATATATTAGAATCTCTGTTGTATGTAATTAAATCCGCTTTTAAAGTAATCCCTCTTGATGGAAAATCTATATAAGGATTACCAATTGCTTCAATGTCATTTGTTTCTTCATTATATTTGATTTCATCACAGTCTAAAATCATTTCTTTTTGTGTAACTTGTTGTTTAACACCACCAACAAAAGTTTCAGAATCTATCGTCTTTTTATCTAAACCATCTTCAGAATTTTCTTCTGATTTTTTATCTGAATTTTCTGCATCAAACTTTTCTTTTTCGTCATCATAATCAAGATACATATGGCCAGCCCACTGCTTACGTTCTTCTTCAGCGGCTCTTTCTGCTTCTTCCTTTGCCCATTTCTTTTCCAACTCTAGAACTTGCTTTTCATTAATATCACTATGCTTGTTAAACAAATTCAACAATTTTAAACGAGTTTCCTTAAACAAAGGCATATGAGCATTTTTATCTGCTTTCTCTTCTACATCTTTTTTATCAATAACTTCAACATGAGGAATTGATTGTGGGGATTTAAAATACATTTCTTCGTTTACCAATTGGTCAAAAACATCTTCCACTCGTTGCTCTGCATATGACGGAGTAACAAATAAAAATGTCGCTATTAAAACTAAAAATATATATTTTTTCAATTATACCTTCTCTAAATGTAATTTAACGGATTGTTTGGTTTGCCATTTATACGAACTTCAAAATGGCAATGAGGACCTGTGCTATAACCTGTAGTACCCTCTAAGCCTATAACCTGACCTTTTTGAACCGTTTGACCTTGATTAACTTTTATTGTTGACATATGCGCATATAAAGTTGTCATAGGTGAACCATTTACAACACCGTGATCTAAAATAACAACTTTACCATAGCCACCATACCAACCAGAATAAATAACCTTGCCTGCATTAGAAGCAACAATGTTACCATAATTTGGGCCACCAATGTCAATGCCAGAATGGAAAGTTCTACTATTAAAAATCGGGTGAGTTCTCCAACCAAAAGGAGAAGTTATACTACCTCTTATTGGTTTTATAAAACCAGCAGATGCAACTTGTACAGTGTTATCTTGTGTTTTATTACTTAACATAGATTGCAAATTATCTGATTGACGAGCAAGTTCACGTTCAGTCTTCTCATAATATGCTCTATCTGTTTTCAATTTTTTAATCATATTTTCATTTTGTGCAATCGCTTTTTGTAAGTCTTTTTGTTGCGAATTTATAGTTCTAATTGATTGCGCCAAATATTTTTTCTTAGATTCAATATCCTTCTTTAATTGAGCAAGACGTTCAGCCTTGTTTTTAACAATAACTAAACGTTCATAATCTTTTTTTATAATCAATCTTTCAAAATAAATCATATCCATAAAAGAATTAAAATCTTTTGCAGATAATAGGAGTTCAAACATACCTGTTCTTTGAGATTTAAAAACTTGACGAATACGACTTTTTAACCTTGCATCCATTTGTTCAAACTCAGTTGCAGAATACAAATAGTCTTTTTCTAATTGTGAAAGTTTTGTTTCTACACTACTATATTGACTTTTTGAAGCCTGTAAATTATTTGATGCATTTTCTAATTTTTGTTGGTTTCTATATAATTTTGTTTTTTCAGCATTCTCTAATCGTTGCAATTGATTGATTTTATCCCTTGCTTGTTTTTGAGTCATATTGGCTGCACTAACAACTTGAGGTGTAATTAATAACACCACAAAAATTGATATTAATATTTTTTTGATTTGTCTATTCATACCTATTTTACCAAGATTGGAAGCAGCATTAAGCCAACAGTCCAAGCAATAAAAGTGATCGCAATTATAGCTACAATTATCTTTTGATTTTTTCTGAAAAATTCCATTTTTATTCCCCATCAATCAACAATATCATACTATTAAAAAAAACAAAGTGCAATTATTTAAAATAAATTTGCAAAAAAATGTAAAATCATTTAATATAACTGTATGGAATACAAATTTATTAAGGAAGGAATCGATATTAAAAATTTGCAAAACGCAAATAATTTTAATCAGTTTCTTCTTGAGAACAACACCAAACAAATTGAACAAATCAATGAATTTTTCCGTAGTGAAACAAAGTTATTATTGATTAATGGCTTTATGGGTACAGGGAAAACATCTGTATTATCTTATTTTTCCAATGCCTTGGATTGCATAACTCTAAAATACAAATGTTTTGAGACCACTATATTAGATGATATCTTACTTTCTCTATTCAATGATTTTAAACTCTTATCAGAACAAGGAATTTTGGATTTACCGAAAAGCAAAACTGAAAATTTTACTCAAAAAATAAATGCTTATTTCGAAAATATAAAAAAACCAACTTTACTCGTAATTGATTCCTATAATGAAGTACTAAAAACCAATAAAGGCGAAATCTATAATTTTATAAAACACATTTCAACACTTTCTTATGTTAAAATTGTGCTAATTTCAAGAACTTTTGATGTTAATAACATTGATATTGAATATAAAAAAATAACTACTCTTGGGTTTGAAAAAAATATCTTTGAAAAATATTTAAGAGCAAATGATTTAAAACAAATCGGCCCATTATCCGATGAGTTATACAAACACACTCGTGGGTATTTCTTTTACCTAAATCTTTCTTTGAAAATAATGCAAATAAAGCATTTATCTTTAATAGATTTTCTTGACGCTTTTGGGAAAAGTTTCCTAACTTTTAATGATTTTTTAATAAGAGAAGCATTATCTCTCGTAGATCCTGTTAGTGGACATTTATTCAGATTTTTGACGATAATGCGACACCCTGTAAGCATTAAACTTTTAAAAACTCTACAATTATACAATGAAGATAGGGTACAGTATTTTATAGATAACTTAATCATAAGCAAACACAATGATGTTTTATATTTAAAAGATTTTTTCAAAGAAATCTCTGAAAACTCGATTCCTAAAAACGTAATAATCAAATTACACCAAGGTTGTGTAGATTTATACAATACACAACTTCCACTCAAACCAATGGAAAGAGATTTATTAATTTCAAGACAAACAATGAGAAATGAAATTGAATTTCATAGTACATTTATTCCTAAAAAAATATCTCTCTTTATTGAAAAACCAAAGCAAGAAGAAGAAAAAATTATTGAGCCTGAAATAATTATAGAAGAACCTAAAGAAGAAAAAATTAAAAAAATGTCATTCATTTTTGACGACGATGATACTGGTGTTTTAGACAAAATAGCAAACTCAATAAAAGATTTCTTATCTGCTAGCGACAAAAAACGAGAAGAAAATGAATATGAAAACAAGTTATCACTCACTGAATTGATCAACCTAGCGAAGCAAGAAGAAGTCGTTTTTAATTATAAACACGCTATCTCTTTATATTTAAAAACTTTAAAATTTAATAATGATGAAGACTATTACACATATCTTCCAAAAACATATACCCAATTAGCACACTGCTATCAAAATTGTTCTGATTGGTTTAATGCAAAAAAATATTTTGAAATGGCCGAAAACTTTTACATATCGACAGGCGATAACGAAAAAATTAATGAAATGCGATTTAATATTGCAAATGTCCTATATATGACATTCAAAAAGGATCAAGCAAAAGAACTTTTAAACAAAATTGAACAAGAACAAATATCAGATGAATTAAGGATAAAAGTTTATAATGCGCTTGCAAATTTAACAACCAATAGCAACAAAATAATTGAGTACTATAAAAAAGCCATTGAAATAAATCCTATAAACATAAATAAAGATGTTTTGGCCGAATTATACTACAAATTTGCTCTCACAAACGAAGATATCGGGGAGGAAAAAAATGCAGCATTTTATTATAAAAAATGTATCGAATTAAAGGAAACTCCATATCTTTCAAATGCATTATCCAACCTCGCAACTCTTTATGATGACATTGGAGAAAGTGAACTTGCTATAAAATATTATTTTGAAAGTTTAAAAATTGATGAACAAAACAAAAACACAAACGGAATGTACGTAACCTCAATGAAACTTGCAGAAATATATTCACCGCGAGACAATGAAAAAGCCATTAAATATTTTAATAATGCCATAAAATATGCATACGAGTTGAACGAAAGTTTTTATATTATTTCTTCAACAACAGCATTAGGAGATTTCTATTTCAATAGAAACGATAATGCCAATGCGCTTGTTAACTATAAAATAGCTCTAAATGCATCACAAAATAAAGAAAATTTAAGTAAAATTCAACAACGAATTGATGATATAAAAATAAAAATTGGTGAAGAAAGGTTTAATGAACTTGAGAAATAAAAACCATTATTCAGAATATATAAAAACTTTTCTAACAGAAAATAGTAAAGTTAATTTGATATCAAAAAACGACGAAAAATTTTTATGGGAAAAACACATTTTTGATAGTCTTTCAATAGAAAAATTTTTTGAAAAATATGGACTACCGTCAATAATTCTTGACATAGGAACAGGTGGGGGCTTTCCTGCCGTACCAATTGCTATAACATACCCAAATATAAATGTGCACGCAATAGATAGCATTCAGAAAAAAATCAATGCCGTAAATAATATCAAGAACGCCTTACAACTTAAGAATCTTACTCCTATATGCAATAGAGTAGAAAATTTAAACGAAAAATACGAGGTCGTAACATCTCGTGCCGTGGCATCTCTAGATAAAATTTGCGAATTTGCACTCCCAAAACTGAAAAATGGAGGGTATTTTGTTGCATTCAAATCTAGAAAAACTCAAGAAGAAATTTTGTCAGCAGAAAAAATCCTAAAAAAACATAACGCAGATATTATCGATATCATTGAGTATGAACTTCCACTAGAAGAAAATTTCACTCGTAATTTAATCATAATTAAGAAAAAATAATTTCTAAAGATAAAAAAAACCACTCACAAGTGAGTGGGTCGTTTTCTGCATCCTAATGGTCTCTTTTAGTGTTTATTATTTAGGAGTTTATATGTTTTGGGGTTAATGAATCTATTTATATTTAGTGTTTCGACTACACTTAAATCTTACTCACTTATTATCGCATATATATTTTTTTATGTCAATAAAATGTTTTAATATTTTTTGCAAAAATCCTGAAAGCAAACAATAGTGTACATTTTACACTTTACAATTCTTAACATACCGCAAATCCACACTAATATTAGGGAATAGAAAATGTATGGGAACTCTTTTTAACAAAAAAGGCAATTTTTTGGGGAGTATATACTTTATATATATAACGAGAGTATAAAGGAATTAATATGTCAATTCAATCAATCAGCAATCCTTTTAATTTATATGCAGCAAAAGAAGTATATAGCAATCCCGTTCGAGGTACAGATGCAAACACAGCACAAGCAATGGGTGATGCTCAAAAAGAAAACTTCTTTCAAGGTTTATCTGTTGGCCTAAATTATATCACTAATGGTTCTAACCAAAGTATTCAAAACAGACACGCGAACTATAAAGAAATAGCATTTGCACAACAACACGGATTTTACCCAGACGCAACACAGGAGTGGATAGCATAACATGGCAAACAATGGCGACAATTTAGCAATAGGCGGATTTAAAGACTTAAGTCTTGCTGCAACAGGATATCCAGGATCAGATATTGGTTCTGTAAAACAAACATTGCCAGATTCTGACTATAATTCATTCCGAGCAAACAGATCTAACAATCAAAATCCTGTATTTGGTAGCCTTGTTGCTCAACACACAAATATTCGTTTTGATTCCGCAAATTTTGATATGGCATTCGGTTCTACCTCTGGATTAAATCCATTTAACGGATCCAAACAAACTGGTGAAACTTTAACATTAATCGGATAAAAAAGACGCTCAGGGAAACATCCAAGCGTCTTTTAAGTATTTAATATCTTATACTAAACAGTTGCTACTGATTTTGATTTTTCAACGCAATCAATTAATGTTGAAGCAACAGTTCTTTGTTCTTCTTCAGTAAGTTCTGGGAACATTGGAAGAGAGATAACCAATTCAGTATTCTTTTCAGTAATTGGTAATGAACCTTTTCCAACACCAAGATATTCATGAACCTTTTGCAAGTGTAGAGGAACTGGGTAATAAAGCATTGCTCCAATACCACGTTCTTGCAACATTTTATGAACTTCATCTCTATTTGGAACTTTAACTGTGTATTGGTGGTAAACACAATATGTATCATCCAATTCAACAGGAGTAACGATATCAGCACAATCTTTGAATAATTCATTGTAATAATATGCATGAGAACGTCTTTGTTCGTTCCATTCTTTAATGTGTTGTAATTTAATGCGTAAAATTGCTGATTGAATTTCATCTAGACGGCTATTGATACCGATTTCATCGTGGTAATAACGAATAGCACCACCGTGGTTTCTCAATGCAATTGATCTATCTTTTAATTTTTCATCATTAGTAATCAAAAGACCACCGTCACCCATACCACCTAAATTTTTAGTTGGGTAGAAACTTAAGCAACCAAATTCACCAAATGTACCAACCATTTTGCCTTTATATAAAGCACCAACTGCTTGGCAACAATCTTCGATAACGTGTAAGTTGTGGCGTTTTGCAACATCCATAATTGTATCCATATCACAAGGTTGACCATATAAGTGAACAGGAATAATTGCTTTTGTTCTTGGAGTGATTGCTGCTTCTAATTTTGCAGGATCAAGGTTAAAAGTATTTTCATCGATATCAACAAATACAGGAGTTGCACCAACAATACCAATTGCTTCTGTTGTAGCAACGAAAGTAAATGCAACAGTAATAACTTCATCACCTGCGCCTATATCCAATGCTCTTAATGCTATGTGCAAAGCATCAGTACCAGAGTTCAAGCCAATTGTATATTTACAACCGTAGAAATCTGCCATTTCTTGTTCAAATGCTTTTGTGTTTGGTCCCAAGATATAAGAACCTGAACGTAAAACTTCACATACCGCTTTTTCAACTTCTGCACCGATTTGTGCATATTGACGTTTTGAATCTAAAATAGGTATCATAATAAATCTCCTTTTTTCACTATACCATACTTTTAGTTTACCATATTAAAACCATGCCTTTATATAAACTTAATAAAATTAATCATTTAAGTTTTCTACAGATTTAAAACGATACGCAGAAATAATAGCAACCATAGTCCAGAATACAAATTGGATTTGAGGTCTAAAGAATATCGTATCAACAAAGCCATGACACATTACTGCAATAATTGAAATTACAGCCATAGACGTAAAAATAATTTTATCTGTGTTATTAGATTTAAAGATAATCGAAATAGCATCTTTTATACACAAAATTAAAAATCCCAAAAATGCAATTAGCGCAAAGATACCGCTTTCAACTGCTAATTCTAAAAAAACATTATATGCACTTAATGCATCAAATCCAGTTTTCATATACAATCCATATATTTCACGGAAATTTTTATTACCAACGCCAATCCCTAGCAACCAATTATCTTTGAACATTTCCAAAGAAGATTGATATACATTAAATCTAAAAGAATTTGATGAATCATTACGCATAGCAAAAATCGATAACAAACGCGCTCTTAAAGATGAAACACAACAAATAGCCAATGTAAACAATGCAAATATACCTGCCACCATTGATAAATAAATTTGTTTAAATTCATTCCAGAAAAATTTAGCAAACAATAAAAACACTAATACTAAAATCACAAAAACGGCCAAATAAGCACCACGACATCCTGTCAAAAATAATGCAATAACAGAAAAAACCGATATATAAAGTGCTAAAAACGCTTTCTTTAAGTCATAATTTAAAAAACTATGCAACGTCATAGCAATTGCAGCAGGGATACCACAAACGAAATATCCACCTAACAAATTTGGATTGAATGGTTTTAAGGTTCCATAAACCCTTGTCATAACTTGTTCTGGATTTAATTTAGAAACATCTTGCCAAGTAGAAATTTCTTCAACACGAGCAAAATTTTGCAAAATAGCCACAAAACTTTCAAACCCAACACATAATGCAATCACTAAAACTATCAAAGGAATTTTTTTAGTATTATTTTTGAGATAATGAGCGATGGAAAAATAAAAACCTATATAAATAAACGTTTTTAAAAACCCTTTAAGACTAAGTGCAAACAAAGTTGAGCCAGCTAGACTTACCACGACAACCATAAAATAAGCAATTAAAAAAACTTCAAACGTATTTAAAGATAATTTTTGATTGGGATTTGTTAATAATTTGATTACAGTTAAAAATATAGTTATTAAAGCAAGAAACCCAATATAATCTGATTCTAAAAAAGTAGAAATAACAAAAACTAAGATGATTGTTAGCAAAATAAAAAAATCAATATTTTGCAAAAACAAACTATTTTCATATAAATATTTTAATTTATTTTGCGCTAAAGAAAAAATATTATTGAACATCATAAGTTGTATTTTGGTTATTTATTATTTCGTGATTATCTGGAACTATTTTCATATTTGAAACTATGCCTGAAAATTTATAATCTTGACCTTCTAGTGTAATTGGCAAGCCCATTTTAATTTTATTACCACCTACAACAGCACCGTCTTTGGTGATTTTTGCAACATCTTCAAGGACAACAATTATATCATAAAGGTTAGCTTGAGAAACATCTTCGATAACAACAACTTTTTTAGAGTTAAATGTTGGTAACACCATTTTCTTTCTATCAGCCATAACATCAACAATATCCAAATCTGAATAAGGGACATTTCTTATACTAATAAAAGTTTTTTCATTTCTTTTAATTGGGATATCTTCACCTGTTAATGTAACGCTTCTGATAAAAACTTCAAACCTAATTTTAGAAGTTGCTTCAATCTGTTTATCCGCGGTCTGTCTAACATTTGTAAAAGTTAAAAAGCCAACAATTAAAGCAAGGATTACACCAATTATAATTATCAAATCAACAATTCTTATTTTCTTGAATAAATCAACGACTTTATTAAAAAGATTTTTAAGGTTTTCCATAAAATTCTCCTATAAATTTTCAACAGCATCTAACAATTCATCAATAGTTGTAGTTGCACACCCGAATTGACGAACTACAATACTTGCGGCTATATTACCAATAATTGCCGCGTAAACAAAATCTGCACCTGTTGCCAATGCCAATGAATAGACAGCAGTAACAGTATCTCCCGCACCGGTTACATCAAAAACTTTTGAAACATTGAATGCTGGGATTTTTTTATATTTCTTCTTTGGTTCAGCAACAAACATACCTTCAGCACCACAAGTTATTAAAATTGCTTTTGCCTTTGTGTCCGCTAGTAATTTATCACCTGCTTTTTTCAAATCATCTTCTGTTTTGATTTCAAAACCTACAGATTTTTCAGTATCTGGTAAATTTGGAGTCATTGAAGTTATATTTTTATAATTTTTCAATTCTCTTTGGGCATCAACTACTACAATTTTATTATACTTATTTGCTAATTTTATAGTAGTTTCCATAACTTTCTTAGTAACAGTTCCAATATGATAATCTGATAACACAATTACATCATATTCAGGGATTGCTTTTTCTAAATTCTCAATAACAAGTTTTTCAGTTGCTTCTGAAATTGGAGCATTAGTTTGTCTATCAATACGAACAATTTGTTGAGTAATTGAAGTAGTTATAGAACCAGAAATTCTTGTCTTAGTTGTAGTTTTTCTTTGAGCATCTTTCACCAAATATTTGCAATCAATATTGGCCTTTTCAAAAGTCTCAATAAGTTGGCCTGCTTGGTAATCATCACCACAGACACCAACAACACCAACTTTACCTGAATTTAAAGTTGCAGCATTGTGAGCCGCATTTGAAGCCCCACCCAATATCAATTTCGTTCTTGTATGTTGTAAAATCAAAACAGGTGCTTCACGAGAAATTCTTTCTGCATCACCATAAATCATTTCGTCCATGGCTAAATCACCAACGACTAAAACTTTCGGCTCAGATAGTTTCTTTATATAAGAAACGAGTTTTTGTTTATTTATTTCCATAAAAACCTCGTAAAGACACTATACCATAAAAACAAATTTAAAACTACACATGACGAACAGCCGGTTTAATCAGCAATTCAGCCAATTTATCAGCGCCTTCGAAATTACGCTTACGAATAATATCAGCCGCTAATTCTCTGTCATAATCAACAAATTTATGTTTTACAGTAAAAATACCCTGATTTAAATCTAGAATAACATAACAAGCCAATGGATTTTCAGTCATTGGGCGTCCAACACTACCTACGTTAACAACTGTTTGCTTGCTATTTGTCTGATACCCGCAAGGAACGTGAGTGTGACCACATAATATTAAATCAGCATCTGTAGGCGCTAGAATTTCTTCAATATCATTCATCTGCATATTTGGCAAAATATCTTCATTATTATATCTTGGAGAACCGTGTACCAAAAGCACTTTAATACCTTCTACATTCATTTCCAATGCAGGCGGCAAATCTCTTAAAAATTGAACATCAGATTCATCTAAAATATTCATATCGTCAACAACTGCGTTTGCAATAACAGGGAAGTTTTCCTTTAGCATTTGCAAAACATCAAGCCCATAATCAGCAATCATTTTATCTGTATTACCTTGAACAATATTCCAACTTTGAGATTTTACAAAATCAATTGTCTCTTTTGGTTGTGGTCCAGCCAAAACAACGTCCCCAAGACAAAAAACGGTATCGCATTTTTCATCTCTAATATCTTCTAATACTGCTTTTAATGCAACTAAATTTGCATGAATATCTGAAATGATTGCTATTCTCATAATAAACTCCTTCTTAAGTTTATTATAACACAAAATTATTTTGTGATAACATAACAATATGATAAAACGCAGAGACTCAAAAGAAATCAAAATAGGTAACATTAGAATAGGTAATGGAGCACCAATAAGCGTTCAATCGATGTGCAACACTGACACTAGAGATATAAAATCCACATTGGAACAAATAAAACAACTTGCAGAATGTGGTTGCGAAATTACAAGATTGGCTGTTTTAAATAAAGATGCTGCTAATAGTATCAAAGAAATTGTAAAGAAATCACCAATACCAATAGTTGCTGATATTCACTTCGATTATAGACTTGCAATTCAATGTATCAATAATGGGGTTCACGCATTAAGGTTAAACCCAGGGAATATCGGTAAAAAAGAAAATGTAGAGCAAGTTGTTAAACTTGCAAAACAACAAAATATTCCGATACGAATTGGCGTAAATGCAGGGTCTTTAGAAAAAGAATTATTAGAAGAAAATATATCATTATCTGAAAAAATGGTAAAAAGTGCATTAAAACATATTCAAATACTTGAAGATTTAAATTTTGATTTAATAAAAGTATCTCTAAAATCATCAGATGTACTGACAACAATAGAAGCATATCGTTCTATTGCTCAAAAAATCCCTTATCCTTTGCACTTAGGAGTAACAGAAGCAGGAACATTAAGAGGCGGAATTACCAAATCCGCTGTTGGGCTAGGAACATTATTGGCCGAAGGGATCGGAGATACAATAAGAGTTTCACTAACAGAAAACCCAACAGAAGAGGTTATTGCTGGCTATGACATTCTAAAATGTTTAAACTTAAGAAATAAAGGAGTTAACTTTGTATCTTGTCCTACATGTGGGAGAACACAAATTGATTTAATCTCATTAGCAAAACAAGTAGAAGAAAAATTTAAAAACCTAGATAAACCAATAACTATTGCTACTATGGGTTGCGCGGTTAATGGCCCTGGGGAAGCAAAACACGCTGACTTTGGTATTGCTGGCGGCATAAAAGAAGGATATGTATTTAAAAAAGGTGAAATCGTCGCCCGCGTTCCAGAAGATCAATTAATTGATAAATTAGAAGAAATCATAACAAAATCATTCAAATAGTATATGGAAAGTATTAAGAAAATATAATATACTTGAATTATATGAAAAACTAGTTATAATATGAGGTATTATGAATACTAAATTTTTATCATCTTTAATACTTGGTGCTTTTTTATTATCTACACCAGTTTGTGCTGTTACAGTAGAAGAATCATCTTCGCCTGAATATTTAAGAAATAGAGGATACTCTAGTTCAATGGTTGATATGACTGAATATTCAAAAGCTAGTGTTAATGGTCAAAAATATATCAGTCAAGACGATGTTGAACATTATTACGAAACAAAATTCAAAAAAGGATTGAAACGATTTTTCAAATATGTAGATCCTGCAATTGATGATGGTAAATTTATGAATCATGACATAAAATTAAGTCCGAGTGTCGATGATCTATAATAAGTTTTTATATCTAATATTATCATTTCTGCTAATTTGTCCTCAAGTATATTCTGCACAAAAAGCAGGCGTTGAATATAATGAACGACGAATTGATTATACTGTTCTTAACAGTCAAGAAGTTTTGGCTGAAGCGGATATGTTTTTCGAAAAATACGAAGAAGCCAATGAGATAAAATATTTGACCACAGCAATGGCAAAATATTATATCTTAACACGTATAAATCCAACTGATATATATTCAACAATACAATTAGCAAGAACATATGACATAGTAAAAAATGACAAACAAGCAAAAAAATACTTTAATATCGCATTAGACATAAATAAAAAAGATGCAGATTTAAATTATTATTTTGCTGAATTTTATTATACCCGCAACGATTACAAAAGGGCTCTCAAATATTACAAAAAAGCATACGATAATGGATATAGCGACGACTATGATGCAAATTTAAAAATTGCTACAATATATGAAAAATTTGCAGATTTAGTAAAAGCGCAGTATTATTATGAGAAGACAAATTCAATAAAGAAAACTCAGAGACTAGATAAAAAAATTAATAATATTAAAAAATTGAATTATGATAAATCGGAGTACTACGGAACGCCAAAAAAATGAAATTACAATGTATATTAGCACTGCTATTAATAGGGAATAGTTGTTTAGGGAATGAATTATATAAACCAATAAATCTAGGAAAGCACGAAATTGTGTTTTCTTCATCTTCGTTCAATATTAATTCTTATGACCCAACACCAACCTCAAACGAAAAAGGTAGTTTATTCCCTGGTGGTAGAGGTGCAAATCAACTTGTAATATACACTCCAAAATTTGGTGATAGAACAAATACAAACGAATATGGAACTGAAGCCATAATAAACGGTAATATTGTTACTATTATTAGCGGCGCGAATTCAATTATTCCACAAGAAAATGGTATCGTTATTAGTGGACACGGTTCTGCTAAAAAATGGATTAAAGATAACATTGAAATAGGAACAAAAATATTTATTGACAAAGAAAATAATGTCATATACGCATACACAACATCCGAAAGTTACTTATACGAAGCAAAAGAAAAAACAAAAGAAGCGAATGCTATTATTGATTATTACAAAGGCAAAGCACCAAATTATGCTTGGAGAAATTCTTACAATCACATTCAAGAAGCAGAAAACTATTTAAAAGAAGCAAAAAAAAGCATTGATAATGAAGACGACTTAAAAAAATATACTGAACTTGCGTTAACAGAAGCAAATCAGGCAATATTAACATCTCTTCCTAGCCTTAAAGATGAACTAAAAGGGGTTTGGTTACGTCCAACAGAAACCAATGAACAAGCAATTATAGCAACACTAGATAATATGCAAAAAATTGGAATTGATAGCGTTTTTCTTGAGACGTTTTATCACGGAAAAACTATTTTCCCGAGCGAAACTATGTCTAAATATGGCTTCATAAATCAAAGAAATCAATTCGCCCACTTTGACCCTTTAAAAATTTGGATAAACGAAGCACACAAACGTAATATCAAAGTTCACATTTGGTTTCAATCTTTTTATGTAGGGAATACACCACCTGCAGACAAAAATATTTTGGCTATAAAACCGAATTGGGGCAACAAAATAAAACTAGAATACAAAAAAGCAGTTCCAACAAGATCAAAATCAGAACATAATGGATATTTTTTAGACCCTGCGAACCCTGATGTACAAGAATTTTTAATAGAAATTATTTCGGAAATCATAACAAAATACAAACCAGATGGTATAAATTTAGATTACATACGTTACCCTCAAGCAATTTCAAAAACAGAGAATGGAAGTTGGGGATACACTGAATTTGCACGTCAAGACTTCAAAAGTATGTACGGTTCAGACCCTATTGACTTAAAGAAGGAAGATAAACTTTGGAAAGATTGGGACTCTTATAGAAGAGAAAAAATTACAAACTTTGTTAGAAAAGTTGGTGCTTTGTGCAAAAATGAAAAAGTTTATATCAGCACTGTTATATTCCCTGATTTAGAAAACGCGCTTAATACAAAACAACAAGATTGGAGAACTTGGTCAAGAAGAAATTATGTAGACGGATTAACCCCTTTATTTTTAACCTATGATCCTAAAATGGTCGCATCGATGATGAGCGAAATACAAAAGATAAAAACTTCCACAACAGATTTATATGCAGGATTATTTGTAACCTTTATGGACGGAGACACTGAGGATTTGGTTAGACAAATTCACGAAACGAGAAAACTTAAAGCAAATGGAGTAATCCTCTTTGATTACGCTCATACAAACTTAACTAAATATACAACAATGCTTCAATGTAGTGCTTTTGAAAATAAAATTTGTGGCGATACAAAACAAATCAAAAAGAAAAAAACTAAAAAAGAGAAAAAAGAAAAAAGCGAAAAGAAAAAATTTTTCCATTTATTTAAGAAGTAATTACGTGATATAATTATTTTAATATGTTTAGGGAAGAAATTAACGAGACACTACAAAGTAAGAATACCGTAATGTTTATAACGGCAATTCTTTTTATGGCAGGTATTCTATCATACTTCAATAATATTGGACTTTATACAAGCGCAATATTAACTATTGTGAGCATTATCCTTATTTTTAAACAAAGATTACCGATAAAATACATCCTATTTTGGCTTACCGTTTTTTATTTGGGTTACAGCAATGCATATTTAAAAACTAATGAAACAGATTACTTAAATTCAATTGCTCCAATTAACATAAAAATAGAAGGTAGAATTACATCAATCCCTCAAAACACTAATGGGAAGATAAAATTCTTTTTAAATGTAGAAAGAGTCGGAGATAAAGAAGTTAAAGGTAAAACATATTTAACTGTAGATAGTGGAGAATACACTATCGGCGATAAGATTGAAGTTGATGCCAAAATTCGACACCCTTTTAAAGTTGGAAATCCTTCACAATTTGATTATGGGAAATACCTCAAAAATTATAATGCGTTCACTACAACATACGCAAATAGAGGCTTTGTTATCAAAGACAAATTACCGCTAAAGTGGAAGTTTTTGCAAACTTTAAACAACATTAGAAATAACATTCTAAAAAGCCATTCAAAATACTTAAAATCCCCAAATTTAGAAATTCTTGGCGGCATTGTATTTGGTGATGATGCAGTGGCACCTCCTGAATATATCAAAACCACTTTTGTAAACTCCGGTTTATTACATATTCTTGCTGCTTCTGGTATGAACGTTGCTTTTATTTTCGGTTTTTGGTTTTTCATAATGCGATTTTTAAAAATCCCATACCGAATAAATATTTTTGGCGGTTTAATAATGGTAATTTTATACACTTTAATGACTGGTCTTGGAGCATCAGTTTTAAGAGCAGCATTGATGCTACTATTTATTCAGATCGGGAAGTTAATAGATAGAGATGCCCATAGCGTATCACTTTTATCCTTTGTTGCAATGATACTTTTAATATACAACCCAGCATTCATAAATGACGTTGGCTTTCAATTATCATTTATTGTAACCTTTGGACTCTTAACAACAGCAAAAGTTATTTTTGATAAAATACAAAACTGGAAAGCACCTGAGTTTATAAAGGCTGGATTACTAATACCCATTGTGGCACAAGTTTGGGTTGCTCCTATACAAATGTTTTATTTTAATACAATAAGCACATATTCAATTTTGGCAAACATAATAACAATACCTTTCTTAAGTATTATTAGTTTTGGAGGTTTTGTAAGTTCTATATTGGCGACAATCACACCCATTTCAGATTTTATATGCAAAACTTTTGACTTTATACTTAAATATATGCTAGATAGCGTTGTCTTCATTTCAAATTATTTTGCACAACTACCAAATTCTTTAATAAAAACTACTCACCCAAATATTTTTCAAATTTTAATATATTACGTCATACTGCTACTAATAACATTAATAATAAAATCAGGAATAAGTAAAAAACTTGTAACAACAATTATTATTTGTTTAATTTCACTATTAATAAGTACGATAAATATTCCTAATAAAAATTTAGAAATCATAACTTTTGATGTACAAAATGCGGACGCGTTCTTAATTAAAACGCCACAAAATAAATACTTCATTATAGATACAGCAAAACTGGCTTATAAAAGTGCAAATTCCACAGCAAAACTAGTTATAGTCAAATACCTCAGAGATAAAGGTATCAAAAATATTGAAGGGATGATATTAACACACTTCGACCTAGATCATGCCGGAGGTGCAACAGATTTAATAAATAATTTAAAAATAAAGAAAATCTATATCAATTCAACTAATATCAAAAACCAAACAACAGCCAATATCTTTAAAGCCATCAAGAGTCAAAACATTCCGTATGAGATTGCACAAAACAATCAAATTATACATAACGAAGAAAATCTAGTTTTAAAAACTTATATTAATAAAACAATAAATAACGATAACGAAAATTCAATTATCACATTAGTCTCATACAAAGATTTTGAAACTTTATTTATGGGTGATGCTGGAACTACTACTTTCAACAAAATTAAGAACAACATTCCAAACAATATAGAAGTTTTAAAAGTTGGACATCACGGAGGTAGAAATGTTGTTGACAAGGATATGCTCAAGCATTTGGGTAGTGAAATATCAATTATTTCAACAGGTCCAAATTCATTTGGTCACCCTGACAAATTAACTCTCAACCTACTAGAAAATACTAAAATTTACCGTACTGACAGACATAATTCAATTAAAATAACAACCGACGGTAATACTTATAAGGTTTACACGTTCAATAGGTCAAATAGGAAATATAGAAAAATTGAAACTCTAGAGGCTAAATAATTGTTTCTGGAACTTCTTGTTTTTCTTTAGAACCTTTTACACCAAGTTCTTCTATACGAGTTAATTGATTAATAATATTATCCTTACCATTCAATTTTGTAACTGCTGAATTGAATGCATTTTTAATTTTATTCATATCAGAAAGTAAATCTGTAAATTTATCAATCATTCGAGAACAAATTCTTGAAATTTCCAAAGCATTTTTATTCTGTTTATCTACTACCAAGAATGAATTTATTATTTTTAACGCGGCTAGTAATGTTGTTGGAGAAACCGGCATAATATTTCTTTCCCACGCAAAATTCCATAATGCACAATCATCACAAAACATAACTGAATAACAACTTTCAATAGGTATAAACATCAAAACATAATCTGGAGACGATAGATCTTCATCATATTCCCTTTTAGCAAGACCTTTTATATGGGTTTTAGTTGAATCAACAAATTGTTTATAATAATACTCTCTATCCGCATCATTATCAGCATTTATATAACCTTCCCAAGATGCAAAAGAAGTTTTTGAATCAATATAAACACACTTATTATCTGGTAAATATACAGTTGCATCAGGTCGACCTTCAGACATACCCGCTTGAACCTTATACTCCTCATTCTTACGTAAACCGGATGCTTCTAAAACTTTTTCTAAAACAATTTCACCCCATCGACCAGATGTTTTATTATCAGATTTCATAACATTTACTAAGGCATTTGTATTCATTGAAATTTTATTACCTGCCTCTAGAAAACTTTTAATATTTGCATCAAACAGCAAGAAATTCTTTTTCTCTTCATCAAATTTTTCATTAGTTTTATTTTCAAAATCTTCAATACGCTCTTTAAAACGTTTAAAAAATTCATCTAATCTTTCTCTATTTTGAGTTGAAAAATCTGCGGATGTTTCTTTAAAAATTCTATTAGCAATATTTTCAAAATTTGATTGAGTATTTTTCATTGCCAAAGAAAACGGAATAAAAACACATATTGAACCTAATAAAAAACCACCCAAAAATATTAAAATTTCCATACACAAAATCTCCTTACATCAAAATTATACCACAATTGGAGTACATCAAAAAATGTAAAGAAAAATAATTTACAAAAAAATCAATCATGCCGCAAATCATGGTGTAGAGCATGGTTGAGGCAAAAAGTAAATCTAAAGATGTAAGACAATATCTCAAACTGCCATGACTAGAATATACATCAACTCATGGATGAAAAATACCCTACAAAAAAAGTAGTATAGAGAATGTAGATGAAGGTTACAAAAAAGGGGAATAAAATGAGAGAGTTTAGAAGTAAATTAAGAGTGTTGCTAATTGACGACAATGCAGATCATCTTAGAGGTATTAAGGAATTAATTTCATTAGAAAGCAATTATGATGTTGTTGGTGCAACAACAAGTGCAAACATCGGTATCAATTTAGCAAAAAAATATCGTCCTGATATTATTTTAATGGATATCAATATGCCAGAAAAAGATGGTTTAGAAGCAATACAAGATATTGAAAAACTAAACCTTGGAACAAAAATTATTGCATTAAGCGGTTACGATGATGCGGATTTGATTTTCAGAGCAATGAAAATTGGTGCTAAAGGTTATATTTTAAAAACTATGGCATCAGCACAATTAATTTATGCTATTGATGAAGTGGCAGCAGGAAAAATTTATTTACCATCTGCATTATCATCAAGATTCTTCGATTATTTCCAACGTTCATTCAAAGAATCAGCAAATACATCAGATACAGAAAACTTACTAACATATTTAACAGCTAGAGAAGAAGAAGTTTTAGACTTGTTAACATTGGGTAATAACTACAAGGGTATTGCATCAAAACTATTTATATCAGAAACTACAGTAAAAACTCACGTAAACAACATTTTCCAAAAATTACAAGTTAACGACAGAACTCAAGCTGTATTATACGCACTAAATAATGGTTTCGCAAACAAAAGACGCGTTAAAATGGCAGTATAATACCATAATTAAAATTGTTTTAGGGTTCAGCCAAGGCTGAACCCTAATTATTAGAAAGGATTATATGGACGATTTAATAAAATTACAAACAAGATGCGTTGCTCACGAAATTAGAAATCACGTATCAATCTGCGAAATGTATAGTGAAATCATAAGAAAAAACATAGAACGCGATGATTACAATAATGACTCAGTAAATAATGCTATTGAATGCATAAAAAAATCTCTTAAAATTATTAGTACCTCCTTAATAGATTTAAAATCGATAAATAACTTTGAAGAAAACAAATGTGAACTTAAAACAATTGTAGAAGAAGGGCATAGACTCGCAAATGCATATACTATTGGAAAAGAAATCAAAATAGATTGTATTATTAAAAACAGTGCGACAATCTTGGTTGATGAAAACAAATTTTTAGCCTGCATAGTAAATATAATTAAAAATGCAATAGAGGCTATTGACGTAAAAGGCGAAATTACAATAATCGCAGAAATTAAAAATAACAATGCGCATATAAAAATTTCTAACAATGGCAAAATGATATCACCAAGTAAACAAAAAGAAATTTTTGAAGAAGGTTACACAACAAAAGCAACAGGAAGTGGATTAGGTCTACATATCTGCAAGAAAAACTTGGCTACACAAAATGCCGAATTAAGACTAAACAAATCAACAAAAAACATAACAGAATTTGAAATTATAATTCCAACTTATAAATAAAATTTCCTCAATAAAAAATTTGTGCTACAATAACAAAAAAAAAGAGGAGAGAGAATATGGAATTTTTACATTCACTTATTGGTTCTAATGCAATTGCATTTTCCGCGACTATCCTTATAATTGCGTATATCTTTATTGCATTAGAAAAAGTCCCTAAAGTTACCATAGCACTTATTGGTGCTTCTTTAACAATTTTATTAGGACTTGTTGGTGCTACTACAGGTAGCGAGTATTTTATCAACTATATTGATTTTGGAGTAATTTTCTTGCTAGTATCCATGATGATCATAGTAAGTATTACAACACGTTCTGGCGTTTTTAACTGGATTGCAAACGAACTACTAAAAATGACAAAAGGTCACCCAATCGCAATTTTATTTACATTAGGATTATTTACTGCCGTTACTTCAGCGTTTTTAGATAACGTAACAACAGTAATTTTAATTATGCCAATCACTTTTATCATTGCAGAACAATTAGGAATAAATCCAATTCCTTATTTAATTACAGAAATTTTTTCATCTAATATTGGTGGTACCGCGACATTAATTGGAGACCCTCCAAACATCATTATTGGAACCCAAGCAAATCTATCATTTATGGATTTCATTATAGAATTAACACCAATCGTAACAATTATTTTACTAATTGTGCTTTGCTACTTGATACTAATATTTAAAAAGGATTTAAAAACAACAGCTGAAAAAATGCAAGCCGTTGCAAATATTGATAACTCAAAAACAATCACCAACTATACATTGATGATTAGAAGTTGTACAATATTAGCACTTGTTATTTTAGGATTTGTATTGCACGACATCACCCATATACCCGCATACTTAACTGCAATGGCTGGTGCTAGTATTCTTTTACTATTTGAAAAACCAACCGAAATATTCAAAGAAGTTGAATGGAACACAATATTCTTCTTCATTGGTTTATTTGTAATTATTGGGGGCTTAGAAGCAAGCGGTGGCATTTCATTAATGGCAAAATGGCTTATCAATATAACAAACGGTTCTCAAGAATTAACATCTATGATAATTCTATGGGGTTCTGGAATAATTTCAGGTATCATAGATAACATCCCTTACACCGTAACAATGGCTCCAATGATATCAGAAATTCAAAACACCATGGGTAGTGACTATACAGTACCATTATGGTGGAGTTTATCACTTGGTGCTTGTCTAGGTGGTAATATGACAATAATTGGTGCTGCTGCTAATGTTATTGTTTCTGAATATTCAATTAAAAAAGGCTACAATATCGGCTTTATGAGATTTATGAAATATGGTATTATAACAATGCTTATTTCTTTAACATTAAGTAGCGTTTATGTTTATTTTAAATATTTACACTAATAATAAACAGCATTAAAAAAGGCTCCCTTTGGGAGCCTTTTTATTTGGACTTTATTAATCCTTATTCTGCATCTGGAGTCATAACGTCTTCAAAACCACCATCTACGAAAGGATTTTCAACGTCATCATTATCACCTAATACAGGATCTGTTTCTGGTTTGAATACAGGATCATCTTTGCCTACGAATGATAAACCATTACTTGCTTTTCTTGAGAATGTATTTAGTTTACCAGCATCAATATCTGCTCTGATGTATCCATCACCATTATCGTTGATAATGTTCAATTCACCTTTTGTTGTGTATGAACCACCGATATCCATACCACCCTCACCTGTGTTGATTACGTTAGTCTTACCAGAATCGTTCTTAACAACTGCTGTTGCTGTAGTTTTTAATGCGTGACCTTGATCTTTGTTTACAATACCTAAGTCACCTTTGATACTGTGTACTGTACCATTAACAATCAAGTTACCTTTTTTGTTTGTGATAGACATTACTTCACCATCGTTAGTAACAGTACCATCGATTACCATACCACCATCTGCTTTGTTGTAAACAACTACTGCACCTTTACCAGATACTGATGCATCTGATGCAATATGTAATTTGCCGTTACCAGCGTTTTGTAATGATACGTCTTTTGCTGATTCAACTTTGCCTGCTACTTTCATATCGCCTGCAGAGTTAACCATATATACGTTTTCTAAAGCATTTGCTTTACCAGAGTAATCAATACCGCCGTTTGCTTTGTTTTGAACACTAATTACTCTACCGTTCATTTCGCTACCTAATACTAACGCTTCATTGCCTTTGTTCAAGTTAGCAACACTTAATTCATCTGCAGTTAATTTACCATATGAACCTAAGATACCTTTGTTGTTAACAACTGATAATTTATTTTTAGAAAGTACATCACCATATAAGTACATACCTTGAGCACCTTTGTTTTGAACTAAGATGTCACCTTCTTTACTTTCGATACGAGCACCTTGTTTAACATTGAAGCCTTCGCCTCTTGCTTTAATACCGATATTACCAGAGTTTTCAACAACACCAGCAACTTCAACTGTACCATTTTCACTAATGATAGAAACTACTTCACCATTATTTTTAACTGTTCCTAAGATGTTTGTGTTACCAGTACCGCTGTTTTTAACAACAACTTTACCTTTACCTGATACCAAACCACCTTTAGCAACTGATAAATGATTACCTGTGTTTGCTAAACTTACATCATTGTTTGATTTGATAGAACCACCAACAATAACGTTACCATTTTTGTTATTGATAATTGTTGAATCTTTAGCGCCGTTTTGGATATCAGCATTTAAAACTAAACCGCCATCTGCAGTACTCTTAACATAAAGAACTGCATCGCCATCTGTAACAACAGAAGCATCAACGACAGTTGAAGAATTGTCTACTGCGTTATTGATAACTTGTTTTGCTAATGAAGTATTCAAATCTAAGTTACCATTAACATATAAATTACCTTTTGTATTTTTAATCAAAGCAGTTTCGCCTTTTGCTTTTAAAGTACCATTGTTAACTAAACCACCTTCACCATGGTTGATTACTCTTAAATCACCGTTGTTAGATGAAATAGTAGCACTTGAATCAATTACTAAACCTGCTTTTTCGTTTTTAAGAACTACATGACCATCTTTACCAGAAACAACACCAGCAACTTTAAGTCCTGTACCTCTATTGTGTAAATATAAGTCACCACCGTTCAAGTTTTCAACATTACCAGAAACTAAAATATTGCCTGAACGAGAATTATTTTGAACGATTACATCACCTTTGTTAGTATTAACTACTTTACCAGAGATGTTAATTTTGCCATCTACAGCACCTGTACGAATAACAACTTTACCATCAACAACATCTAACGCTTTGTTTGAAGCAGTAGCCGCATCATAATTTACAAGAGAGTTAAAGATTAATGATTGAACATCTGCGTCAGATTTTGCTACGATATCCATACTTTTGCCGTTGTAAATATCGCCACCGATAGCAACGTTTTTACCTGTAATCTCAACATCCCCTCTAGAAAATACTTGACCATCAATTGTTACGTCAGCATTTGATTTGTTTTGAATTTTTGACATTTCAAAAGATGATGGGTTTTTGATTAAATTTTTGTATCTATCTTCAGTAGGTGTAGCAACAGTCAAAGAACCAACGTTTAATACACCTGAAGCACCAACAACCATACCGTTTGGTGATACAAATACTGCATGGCCGTTATGGAATTTACCATCACGTACAGTATTTAAGATACCGTTAATGTTGATTTTATTATCAACCAAGTTAACGAAAGTTGATATATCTTTAATACCATATTTATAAATTAAGTTAGCAATGTCTCCTGCACTTAAGTTAAAGTTTTGGTATTGTCTAATACCGACTTCTCCATTAATGGCAGTTGGATCAATGTTAAATACGCCATTAACGCCGGTAACACCAGTGATGTCAGTAGCCATTACCGCTTGAGCGCTAAATAACATTGCTGCTACCACTGCTAATTTTTTGTAATTTTTCATAAATCGATACTCCTTTTCTTGTAATATGACACAAAAAAAACGGTGATAAATATTTTTTGCGCAAATTTTAATAAAAATTAAGAAATGTTACACGTTTTTTATTTTATAATATAAATATGAAGTTAATAAGCAATAACAAAATAAGAGCAAAAGATAACATATACATACATTTTAACCAATATATAAACAATCACAATGAGGTCGTAATAATTTCTCCTGGTTGGTGTATGACAAAAGGTTCAAAATCATTCAAAAGGATATCCGAATACTTTTCAAAACATTTTGATGTAATAACAATTGATTACAGAGGGCATGGAAAAAGTGGTGGGTTTTTTACTTTTGGGACAAAAGAAATTGATGACTTAGAAGTACTTGTAAATCACGCAAAAGAAATTGGGTATAAAAAGATTTTTTTAATTGGCTTTTCACTTGGCGCTTCGACTTCATTGATTGTTGCATCCAGATTAGATTATATAAACGGGGTTATTGCAGTATCACCACCTGCGGATTTTGATAAAATTGAAAACCATATGTGGAAAAAGGCAGCATGGCTAGAAACATTGAAGAAATTCGAATTGAGTAGGTTTCTATCAATTCGTCCCAGTCTAATCAACCATAATAAAATAAAAGCCATAGATATAATAGATAAAGTAAATGTTCCAACATTATTTATCGCAGGGGGAATGGATCCGACCGTTTATGCATGGCACACAGAAGAATTATACAAAAAAGCAATTTGCAAAAAAGAATATAAATTATATAAAGACGGCTACCATGCAGAAGATTTATTTTTGCATTTCGAAGATGACTTTACCATAACTTGCAAAAACTGGCTAGAAACGAATTGAACAAATACAAATATAGTATAAACTTAAAAGGCGATAACAAAAATTGTTATCGCCTTTTAATTCGGAGCAGCAGGGATTTGAACCCTGGATGCAGGATTAAGCCCACATAACACCTTAGCAGGGTGCCGCCTTCAGCCACTCGGCCACTACTCCATCCGTTTTCGTTTATTCTATTTTCAACCGTATACATATAATAACACAAATATTTTTATTTTCAAAGTATTATTTTTGAGTTATACTATTCTTAGCGAGGTTAATTATGATTGAAATGAAAGTTATGGGTATAGCACTTGATACAAGAACAGGTTCTCCTATCGTTGTTCTTCACGATAAAGATAACCGTAAAGCACTTCCTATTTGGATTGGGTCTGCTGAAGCAAGTGCGATCATTAGAAAAATAGAAAATCTTACTGTTGCAAGACCCATGACACACGATTTGATAATTAATATTATTGAAAAAACAGGATACACTCTTAATCGTGTTGAAATCAATGATGTTGAAAAAGAAACCTATTATGCAACTCTATTTTTAGAAGACGATAACGGCGAATTTGTAGAAATAGATTCTAGACCTTCTGATGCTATCGCTGTTGCAATAAGGGTAGATGCTCCTATATTTGTTTCTGCAAAAGTACTATCTAGCGGTTCTGTATCCACTGACTCCGCTAAAGACGAAGAAGAAGCAGAAGAATTTAAAAGTTTTATTCAAAGCATAAAACCATCAGACTTTGCTAGACTAATGAAAGACAAAGATCAACACGAAAGCGATCAGTAATTAGAAATAAACGTCTAATTTGTTAGCTAGTATATCGTTTTTAACAACCGGTTTTAATTCCCCATTACCATGATTTAATTTGAAATTTGTTGCCAAATCTCGACCAGTTGGTTGCTGTTGTTGAACCGGCTTAACTCCATATATACTTCCAAATTGTACTTTTCCTATTGGCATAACAACCCCTTAAAATTTCCCTTATATATATAAAGAAAATTTTAATAAAAAAATTGCCTTTTAATTAAGAAATATTACATTAGGAAAAAGTTTTTTTCATATTTTAAAGTATAAATAGGTTTCAATTTTGGTGTTTTGGGAATAAAGACATCCAACTTATCCTCTTTTTTAAACCCACTTAAACCAATAATTCGTTCTTCTTCTTTAAATAAATTTTTTAAAAATTCCATCTCTACCTTCTTTTTTTTGTGTATAATGTTATTAATGAATTTCACACAAAAGTCAAAGGAGAAAAGAATGAAAATTACAAAAGAAATGAACATCTTAGATATCGTTCAAAACTGTCCTGAAAGCATCGAAATATTCCAAAAATACGGTTTAGGTTGCATTGGTTGTGCTGCTGCTCGTTTTGAAAACTTAGAAGCAGGTGCTAGAGTTCACGGTTTTGACCCAGACGCTATGGTTGAAGAAATAAACGCTTTAATCGGCGAATAATAATTTAAAACTTATTAAATAAAAAAGAGGTTTTTAAAACCTCTTTTTTATTTATTTAAGAAACCTGCCATTGTCGGTTTATCTGTTAATATTGCTGCTTCATATTTTAAATTCATATCTGCTTGTGCTTGCGCTTGTTTTTGTTGTTCTGCGATTCTTTGTTTTGTCATTTTTTCACAATGTTTTGAAATCCATATCATAAATGCTGGAATTAACAATACTGTTGATGCGAAACCAAAACTACTATTCAATGTTTTAGCACGTTTAACCAATTTATTATTTGGATCAGAAAGAATTTTTATAATATTTTGATATTCTTTTGTATTTTCTTTTCTTGCTTTTTTGAATGCATTATTGATTTCGCTGAAATCCATTTTTGCATCAGGTTTTTTGCCCAAAATTTTTGTTGCTTCTTCGCAAATTTCAGGATCAATAGTCAACATTTTACCAACGTTACCACCATTTTCATTAACAAATTTGAACATATCGTTGATGCCATTCTTAAAGTTGTCAACTTTGCTATAATTTGCAACAAGTGTTTCACTATCCAATACGTTTACACCGCCTTCTGGATATACATAATGCCATACCTTTTTCAAAATATTATTATTATGATCTACAGGTTTTGTATTCAATGCCAAACCTGATTGTTTTGCAAATACATCAGATGAAACTTTTGTAATCGCTTTTGCACCAAATAAAATTGCAATGAAACTTGTTACATCTCTGAATAAAATTTCTTTTCTATCAGTTTGGCTTTGCGCATTTACAAGTCTTGGAGGCAAACAGAAACCAAACATCAACGCTAACATTGCTGGCATTGATAATGAAGTACCATCAAATTCCATCCCTTTAGAAAAATTATTCAAACGACCAGGTTTTCTAACTTTTGCACCTAATTCAGCCATTGATTTTTGGATAGGTGCCATTAGACCTGTGAAAGCAACTTTATCTTTTGCCTTATTACCAGAAAATGCAACTTTGTCATTGTGTTTTTCTGTTTTAGATGAATTGTTTGCTGTCTGTTGAATCGCATTATTATCAACATCTAAACCTGCAAGACCTGGATCTTTACCTTTAGTTGCTTTGTTATAAATTTTTGGAATTATTGTATAGAAAGCAACAATACCAGAATACATAGCAAGATTAGATAAAAATCTTGAGCCGCAACGTCTTTTATTTAATGTTTTTAAATAATCTTCTATATTCAAATCTTTAACAGATGCCATTTTTTTATTAACATTTTTCAATGCATCATCTGTGTAATCATTGATAAAGTTTAAAATATTTTTAAATGAAGTTGAAACTTCTTTACCTTTACAATTAGCGTATGTAACTGTATGAGTTCCACCTTTTGAACCATTATGTTTTTTCAAAACTGCAACAAAATCATCTTGTAAGCATTGTTTTAGATCTTCTGCAGAACCAGCCACAGGTTTGCCAAGTAAATTTCTCCAAAAACCTTTTGATTTAGCACCTTCTGCTTCAATTGCTCTTTTTGCAAAAGATTCCGCTGTTTTTTCTAATTCAACATTTTTTAAACTATGTTCAGTTGATGTCCCTAAAATCTTTTTAAAATATTCTGTATAGATACCTTGTTTTGCTTCTGCAACATTTGCTAAAGTTGCTTTGTTATTTGCTTTAGTTGCATATTCAGTAAATGTTTGACCTAATGAATCAATAAAATCAATAGGAACATTATTTGCTTTACCAGAAATCTTTTTAATACCATACATCATTAAACCTGGTATGATAAAAGTACTAGGACCACTCAAGATTTCTCTAATACCTTCTTTTTTAGCAAATTCCCAGTTTAATTCACCAGTCTTGTCATGGTTTCTATACATACCAGCACCAATACGAGGTGCAGCCATGCCCAAAAAATCTTGTACAATAAAAGATGCCGCAAAACCGCCTCTATCAATCGCATCCATCAAAGTTATAACAGGATTACCTGCACCTTGGAAAGATACATTGTTATTATCAGTTTTATTATTAGAATTTTTGTTTTTTCCTACTGGTGATAACTGAACCGGTTTTACTAACATATCCCTTTTTCTTTACCTATACACGCATAATATATTGTACTATTTACACTTAACATTGCCCATTTTTTAGCCTCAAAATTACAAAGGGCAAATGTACCAAGTGTAACCATTATACTTTAATAAAAATTTTTTTGCAAGAAAAGTGCTACATTTGTAACATTATTTTACAGGATTGTTACAAATGCATATAAATCAAGCATCTTATCTGTTACAAACATAGTAGTAGAAATTGACAGATTAATCTGTCTATAATAGACTAAAAGTATGGAAGTTATTGTAATTGGTGCTGGTTTAGCAGGTTCTGAAGCCGCACTACAACTAGCAAGACGCGATATAAAAGTCAAATTATATGAAATGCGCCCAATCAAACAAACAGGTGCACACAAAACAGAAGCATGCGCAGAATTTGTTTGCTCCAATAGTATGGGCTCTTTTGATGTAACGAACGCGAGCGGACTATTAAAAAAAGAAATGGAACTGCTTGGTGGTGAATTAATCAAAATAGCATACGAATGCCAAGTACCTGCAGGTTCTGCTCTTGCTATAGACAGAGAATTATTTTCACAAAAGGTAACTGAAAAAATCGAAACAAACCCAAATATAACACTTATCAGAGAAGAACTAACTGAAATTCCTGATGGGAATGTAATCATTGCATCGGGACCTTTAACGAGTGATATCTTGGCCGAAAAAATAAAAGAATTTACTCAAAGTGAGCACTTACATTTTTTTGATGCTATTGCTCCTATTGTCGAAAAAGATAGCATAGATTTCGACAAAGCTTTTTACGCAAGTAGGTATGATAAAGGAGAGGCTTCATATATAAATTGCCCAATGAATAAAGAAGAATACGACAAGTTTTATCAAATTCTTACTAACGCACCTAAAATTGAATTAAAAGAATTTGAAAAAAACGCTAAGTTTTTTGAAAGTTGTTTACCAATAGAAGTTTTAGCATCAAGGGGCGTTGACACATTACGTTTTGGACCTATGAAGCCTGTTGGTTTGATTGATAAACGCACTGGAATCGAAAATTACGCTGTTGTTCAACTCAGACAAGACAATAGCGCTAAAACACTATATAACTTAGTCGGTTTTCAAACCAATTTAAAATGGGGAAGCCAAAAAGAATTATTACAAGCAATTCCTGGACTAGAAAATGCTAATATTGTTAGATACGGCGTAATGCATAGAAATACATTTATAAATTCTCCTAAGATTCTAAATCCCACATTACAAACTCAAAAACGTAAAAATCTATTCTTTGCTGGACAAATTACGGGGACAGAAGGCTATACTGAATCAATCGCTACTGGACTTCTTGCCGGAATAAACATGGCAAAATTTCTTAATGAAGAAAGACTCATTGAAATGCCTGAAGAAACAGTACTCGGGGCACTAACTCATTACATAAGTAACCCAGAACAAGATAAGTTTCAACCAATAAATTCCAATTGGGGTATTTTACCACCGGTAGAACTCCCTAAAAAAGAAAGAAAAAATAAAAAACTAAAAGCCGAAATAATGTCTCGAAGATCAATAAATACAATAAACTCTCGAGTTTGTGAACTTTTGTAAAACTTTGTGTGTTAACTGAAATTTTGTTGGGAATAAATACTTTATATATATGCAGATAAAATATGAGGTAAAATTATGAACGATAAAGTTGGCGCAATCGGAACAGAAGATAACAAAGCATTAGAAGCATTAAAACGTCTTTGGGACAGAAACCAAAACGGACAAGATAATCAAGCATCTTTTGTGGCACAAAATAGCATATTTGGAAATGGATTTCCTTCTAATAATACACAAAATGCTTAACTTTGCAAAAAATATTGTTTGATATAAAATAGTCCTAAAAAAGGACTATTTTTATGTTATTAACAGTTGATATCGGCAATACAAATATTACCCTAGGGATTTTTGATAATGATACTTTTATCGAAGAATTTAGATTAGCATCAGATAAAGATTTATCACAAGAACGCTATGAAGTCCTTTTAAATTCTTTATGCAAAGATTACAAAATAACTGAATGCGTACTAGGTTCTGTTGTTGAGGAACTTAACCTTAAAATAACAAGAGCGTTAGAAAATACTTTTGGCGTTAATGTATTATTCGTAACTCACGAAATTGAAACTGGCATAAAAATCAAAATAGATAAACCGGAAACTCTGGGTGCTGACAGAATAGCAAACGCAATAGGAGCATATAAACAATACAAGGCACCAGTTATTGTAATTGATTTTGGTACAGCCACAACATTTGATATTGTTAATGGAAGCGGGGAATTTATAGGTGGATTAATTGCACCTGGCTTAAACCTACAAATAAAATCATTAAACAAATTCACATCTAAATTACCAAGAATAGAAGTCTCAATCTCGAATAAAGCAATTGCAACAAACACCGAAGATGCAATCCTATCAGGTGTAATAAGAGGTTCAGCAAGTATGATTGACGGAATGATAGAACAATGCGAAAATGAACTCGGAGAAAAAGCCACTATCATTGCAACTGGTGGATATTGCGGTTTAATTGCTAATTATTTAAAACGACCTTTTGATTATATCGATTCAATACTAACACTAAATGGATTAAAAGAATTACATAAAATTAACAATAAAATAAAAGAGCGAAGTTTTTAAACTTCGCTCTTTTTAATTACATTTTTGACTTATTTGTTATAAAGTACCGCTCTTGCTGCATCAGTTGCTGGAACCACTGTTTGTCCATAAAATCTTACTGGATAAATATCTGTTACACCAGATGCTTCAACTTCACAAGCAGTATCTTCATCAGGAGCCGTAACTTTTCCAGGATTATTTGTACATTCTACTTCAATATTTGGACCTGTTTTACCGTTTACATCAATAAAGCCAATACAGTATGGGGAATCTTCATTTACACATTTGTCAGCATAAACACTATATGAGAATGAAGTACCATCTGCGAATGAAAATGAAAAGAAATCAGTTGAAATATCTCCAGGACCATGACCATACAAAGGTGAAGCCGAATCTTCTGAAACTGTTACCGCATCTTCAGCCGTATATTCCAATTCTGATACTGATTGCAATCTATTTTTCAAAAGATATGCCATAGATTTCTTAGAACCTATTTTATAAGCAGTGGTATCACCATCAACAGCAACTAACTGTTCAGGATTTCTTATTGATGATAAATCGTAATCATCAAGAGCGATGTTCATAATAGTTGCTTGATTCAATGTTGATAATGCTTTTTTGTATGCTGATTTAAATTGTGCACCATTTGTGTTTGATATTAATGTAGGAATTGTCATTGCTGCAACAACACCTATAATACCCAATGTAATCAATACCTCTGCTAAAGTAAACGCTTGTCTTTTCATTTAAACTCCTTTCAATTAATAACTATCTCATGGAAAAATTCTGCATAATTTTTATATACCCAATTATTAACACTTTATAACTATAATATTAAGAATTATTAATTCTCAAGCATTACTTTTAAATAATACTTAAGAATTAGATAAACAAAAGAGAATAAAAAGAACGGTCTAAATTCGCCATTTTCACAACCTGATAAAGGTGAAGAAACATCCATAGAATACTCTACGGCATCTTCATCTGTATATTAAAATGCAGTAACAGATTGTAAGCGATGTTTCAACACGTAAGCCATCGTTTTTTAGAACCTTCTTTATATAATGTGTTATCAGCATCTACAGGAAAATCAATACTCGATGGGGCTTTAATAGCAGAAAAATCATAATCATCCATTGCTAAATTCATAATTACTGCTTGATTCATTGTAAACAATGCCTTTTTGTAAGCAGATTTAAATTGTGCACCATTTGTGTTCGAAATCAATGTAGGAATTGTCATTGCTGCTACAACGCCAATGATACCCAATGTAATTAACACCTTTTTAATTAACAACACAAATACAATTTATTATTATACAACATAACAGTACATTTATAAAAGCAGTAAATTTAACAAAAACTTAAAACTAATATCGCAAAACTATAAACTATTAATTATTTTCCCTGTTATTATCTTTGTTGATAAAATCACACAATTTTGCAAGACGTTTATCTTCCATCGCATCTATTAATTGTTGAATATTATCTATTTTATTCAATGCAAAACCTGTTTCTGCAAGTAAGACACAATCATTACAAAGTTGGTAATCTTCATATTCAATAGAACCAGCAAGGCATTTTTCTTCACCACAGCAATCGCAAACAAATGTTTCAAACTCCAAAGATGGATCTTCTTCCAAATCATCCATAACCATTTGCGCAACAACTAATTGCATTTCTTTTATTACTTCTTCTTGACTTTTCATTATTTTACCAAATCTTTCATTTCTTTAACCGCTTGCGGTAAGCCTACAAACACTGCACGAGAAATTATACTATGACCGATATTTAATTCATATAGGCCTTCAATTTCGTGCATTCTATGAACATTATCATAATTCAAACCGTGCCCAGCATTAACTGTCAAACCTAATGATTGGGCTAGTTTTGCTGAATTATATAATTTTTGGAACTCAATTTCCTCATCGTCTGTCCCGAATTTTTCACTATATTGACCAGTATGCATTTCTATAAACTGAGCACCTGTTTTTGCTGATGCTTCCACTTGTTCTTCTGCTGGATCAATAAAAAGGCTAACCAATATACCCGCATCAACCAAAGACTTAACAAATGCTGTTATTTTATCTAATTGACCTGCAACATCTAATCCACCTTCTGTTGTGACTTCTTGGCGTTTTTCTGGAACCAAACATACTGAGTGCGGTTTAACTTTCAAAGCAATTTCTTGCATTTCATCAGTTACTGCCATTTCTAAATTCAAATTTGTTTTAAGAGTATCAATTAACGTGAAAACATCTTCATCCTTAATGTGACGTCTATCTTCTCGTAAATGTGTCGTAATTGATGTTGCACCATTATTTTCACAAATTTCTGCTGCCAAAATTGTATTTGGTTCAGTTCCACCTCTAGCATTTCTTAATGTTGCAACGTGATCAATATTTACTCCTAATAACATTATATCTCCTTAACTTATTAATATTTCATAAATAGTACTACAAGTGTATTCCAATTTGATAAAAAATATTCTATACTTCATAATATAATACAAAATTAAAAAAATATGTACATATTTATATCAATAATTTTAATAGCAGAATTAATCATTGGGGCAACAATAATCTGTAAAATTACAAAATTGGACAGATGGGCCATTTCGACCAATAACAAACTTATAGAATTACGTCCACAAATTAATTCTAGCCTAAATATTTTCAAAGAATGCGTTGCTAAAATCGTTAACGGAGTTAAGGTTTTAACTGTGTTTCTCCAAGCACAAAGAGAAAAGTTTTTATTATCAATATTACAAAACATGTTAATTGCAATATTAATAATAATGCTAAAAGGGAAACGTAAAAAATATCTATCTGGTATTCAATTGATTTTAGCGTTAAAAGACTTTTGGAATAGTTAATAAGAAAGAAGAGGTAATAAAATGGGTAAAAAATCATTTATGTTTGGAATGGGAATGATAGCCGGCGTAATAGGCGGTGTTATCGCTGGTGTTCTCTATGCTCCAAAACCTGGTGAAGAATCAAGAAAAGAATTAAAAGAAGTTGCTTGCAGATTATACGAAGAAAACTCTCCCGCTATTTCTGAAGCAAAAAAACAAGCATTAGAATCAATTGATCTAATGAAATATAAATTAGAAAGACAATTAAAAAAATTCAATAACATGCTTAAAAACAAAAAACTTCGCAAGGCGAAGGAATTAGAAAATCCAGAAAACGAATATGATTACTAAATAAGTAGAAAGGAGTAACTTATGGAATTTTCACAAATCGCATTAAATCAAGGTTTGACCTTTCTTGCTTGGACAACTGGAATTGTTGTTTTAGTAGTTGGTGGTTTCCTTGTAAAATTATTGATTGATTTATCAAAACTTTCAAAAAACTTAAATGAAACATCAGAAATATTAAATACAGAACTAAAACCAACACTTCAATCATTAAACGAAACATTACAAACAATAAATGATTTAGTAAAAACTACAGATAAAGGTGTTGGAAGTGTAAAAGATGGCATTGAAAAATTCATAGGCAAAGCAAAAAGTTTGTCTGAAACCATTTTTGGCGGATTTTTAAAAGGTTTTGTATCAATGGTGGGTTTATTTTCAAAAAAATAGCCATTTATGGTAATTAAAAAATACAATAACTAGATAAAATATATAAAGAAAAGGAGAAAATATGTCAGCAACAAGATTTTTAGCGGGTTTCATCATTGGTGGTGCAATCGGCGCAATTACAGGTATTTTACTAGCACCAAAATCTGGTGAAGAAACAAGAGCAATGCTTGCGGATAGCACAAAAGAGGCTATAAAAAAAGCCGACGAAACAGTAAAAGAAATCCAAAACAAGGCCGAAGATGTAGTTTCCGATATGCAGAAAAAAGGCGAAGAAATTAAAGAAAAACTACAAAAATTAATTGACAAACAAAAGCCTGAAGAAGCACAAGCATAAAAAAAAAGACCGTTTTAAACGGTCTTTTTTTTACCTATTTAATGCATCTTGTAGCGCTTTTTCTAATGTCGCAATTTTTGCTTCTAAAACTTCTACTCTTGATTTATTAGAACTATCTGAAATTGAACTTTTTTCTAATTCTCTTTTATACATATGCAATTTACCTTTTTCAGACATATAAAACAGCCCTATCCAAATAGCACCTATCAATATGCCAACAACAAGAATAATTGCTGTGTATATAGCAAAATTCAAAGTCAAACCAAAGGGTTCCAATACAACTAACGATGCTACATTCACTACTGCAACATAAATTACATCTATCAAAAACAAAAATGATAAAAAACATAAAAATACTGATAAAAAATTCATTATATTCTCCTATTTCTATAGAAATTCAAAACTTTAGACAATTTTTCATCTGGTTCAATTTCTAACTCAATTATTTCATTGGTAACAGGTTTTGTAAAGCAAAGATAATATGATTGCAAAACTTGTTCTTCAGTTTTAACCCTACCAACCCCGGAACCATACAAGGTATCGTTATATACAGGGTGGTGCATATGAGACATATGAACCCTGATCTGATGAGTTCTACCTGTTATTAAAGTCAAATCAACATAAGTTGCTTCTTTAAATCTTTCTAGAACTTTCAAAATGGTTATACTCTCTTTGCCACCGTCTTTTACAGGCACAATCGCCATTTTATGAGGTGCTTTTGGATGCCTACCTATTGGTAGATCAATTCTATCTTCATCACCATTATAATTACCCTTTAATACTGCGTGATATTTTTTTGTAATTGATCGTTCTTTAATTTGATTAGCCAAAAACTCATGTGCTTTATTGTTTTTTGCGATCATTAAAAGCCCAGAAGTATTCCTGTCTAAACGATGCACAATACCTCTACGCAACTCTCCATTTAAATCAGATAAATGGTTTCCATATCTAAATAACAATGCATTTACAAGAGTATTTTCTAACTCGTTTGAAGTTGGATGGGTTAACATGCCAGAAGGTTTATTCACCACCAACATATTGTCATCTTCATAAACAATATCTAACGGAATATCTTGAGGTACAATTTTTAATTCTTCGTTTTCTAGTTTATCAAACTCTAGTTTATCACCTATTTTTAAATTATATGCTGGTTTTTTAATAATAGTATTAACCAAAACTTGCCCATCTTTTATAAATTTTTGGATTTTGGAACGAGAAATTTCTGGAAAAATCCCAGATAAATAATTATCTAATCTTATGTTTTCATCATTTTCATCAATTAAAATTATCATATTTTCTTTCTTAAAATAATTATGACAACCGCTAAAACACCAATATTAATCATAATATCAGAAATATTAAAAACCGGGAAATCCACAAAATTCAATTGAATATAATCTCTAACAAAACCGAAAGCAATTCTTTCGTGGAGATTTCCACCTATACCTGCACACAACATAGCAAAGAAGAATAAGTGCTTCATTGGGACAGAAGATATGTTTCTAATAATATATGAGATTACAATACAAATAGCAGCAACAGATGATATAATTAAAAATTCTCGAGCATCCTTAAAAATACTAAACGCGGCCCCTGAATTTTCAACGTAGTTCAAAGAAAAAACTTCGTTAGAAATTGTAAGCCCTTGCGCTAATTGCAAAACAATCATATCTGAGAGGTACAATGTTGCGACGACAAAAAATAAAAATGATACAGTAAAATAAAAATATTTACTCAACTTACCTTGCATCGCCCACCTCTTCTACATTTACTCTAATCATAATAAATGCGATACCAGCCATATAAACTTCTAATTTACCTAAAGAATTTTCTCTAGATTTAGTCATACCAATTGCGGCAACATTATATTCATTTTTGCCATTTTTATTTGCTAAAAACATACGTTCTAGTATATTATCATCTGGCAATTTTCTATAAACTTCTTCTGACTTTTCTTGAGGATAAACTATTTTATCTCTAGTAATGGATGCAATAATTAAAGCATCTTCCGGAGTATCAACAGTAAGTGTTGCAGTATAGTACTCGTCAGACTTTACAATTTTTGGGGAAACCAAATCCATTTTTACAAATCTTGTATCACCATATCTTAAAATTGATTTTTCATTGTTAATTTCTTCCCCTACAAATTTCCAAACATTATTTTCCTTTTTTAATAAATAAGTTCCTTGGGATGTAGAATTTAATTCGCCATAAATAGTCATTTCATTATCTAGTTTTGTTGCTGTAGCCAATGCAGTTTCATCAACTTGCACAAAAGCATTATCCCCATTTATATCAATCTTATTTATTTTTGTTGTGTATGTAATATCTGGATAAGATTTCCAAGTATCATCAATTAACTTGAAATATATTTTTTTATCAAAGTCATCTGAACTTTTGAAATCTTCACTATAAAGATTTGCCAAACCATTTAAATCATATTTTTTAGAATACTTTGTTTGCTCTTTTATTAAGGCTTTAATTGCACGCTTTTGCGGAATATTTTTTATTGATTGAACAAATTTATTTTCACAATCTGCAGCTAAAACCGATTGATTAAACAATACTAATATAGAAATTAATAAGACAAATCTCTTCATATAAGGATTATAACATAGAAATGCTTGTTTTGAAAATAAAATAGTTTAATGCGAATTAGTAATCCATCTTCCAACCGGCATTAATTACTTTATCCATACATGCATAACCATACGCAACTGTTTTAGAATTATCATTTGATGTGTTACAGTAGTCTTCTGCTCGCATAGTTCTATGTTCTGGTTCATGACCTGCGCCCATTACACCATCAGTGTATAATTCAAAACCGAAATAATCTCTACCTAGAACATTTGGTTTTTTAGTACCATTTATATCGACAACTGCATACCAATATGCATGTTCATCCATAACTTCATCATCTTTTTGATATTCTTCTGATAAGCACAATGTCGCACCAGAATTTAATTTTACACAGTTAAAGGCTACATTCAAATCATAAACCCCTGCCGTAATTTCAGATTTGCTGATATTAGTATATGTATCAGAGATACAATTACTCATATCGGAAATTTCTGAATTACCACAATCTTGGGCTATTTTAAAATACTTCTTTAAAAACTTTTTAGAACCATCTTCTTCGCCAAGTACAGTATCAACAAGGGACTCAACTTCATCTTCTACAAGAGCCAATGCAACAGCATTTGATACTTGGTTATAAATTTTTTGTAATTGCGCTACATAAACTTTCTTTTGATAATTAGAGACAAGGTTTGGAACAGTTAATACCGCCACAACACCAATAACACCTAAAGTAACTAAAACTTCAGCTAATGTGAACGCTCTTTTAATATTTTTATTATTCATAAAAAACTCCTTTTGCTAACATTATAACATCTCTGACGAATAAATTCAATTCATAATTATTGTTTGTGCTAAAATAATACTAAACAGGGAGAAAAAAAATGAAAGAAAGTTATTTTCCACAAGAAATAGAAAAAAAATGGCAACAAATTTGGGAAAAAGAAGGAGCCTTCAAAACTCCTGACGATAGCGACAAACCAAAATATTTTGCCTTATCAATGTTTCCATACCCATCAGGCAGATTACATATGGGACACGTTAGAAACTATACCATTACAGACGTAATTGCAAGATTTAAAAAAGCACAAGGTTTCAATGTTTTACACCCAATGGGTTGGGATAGTTTCGGCTTACCAGCAGAAAATGCCGCAATGAAAAACGGTGCCGATCCTGAAACTTGGACTGACGAAAACATCAAATATATGACAAAACAACTTAAGATGTTAGGACTTTCTTACGATTGGGATAGAGAAGTAACCACTTGCAAACCTGATTATTATAAATGGACACAATGGTTATTCATTCAACTATACAAAAAAGGCTTAGCGTACAAAAAAGAAGCTGCTGTTAACTGGTGCGAAACTTGTGGAACTGTTCTTGCAAATGAACAGGTTATTGACGGCAAGTGTTGGCGATGCGACAACATTGTCGAGAAAAAATATCTTTCTCAATGGTTTTTCAAAATTACGGATTACGCTGAAAGATTACTTAAAGATCTTGATTTACTTGACGGTTGGGGTGACA
>JAZRSZ010000011.1:0-43856 GCA_045651695.1 Candidatus Gastranaerophilaceae bacterium | reverse complement strand
ACCAAAAGGCATTAAAAAAGCATTAAAATACTCAAAATATTTCTAAATTAGAAGTTAACCATGCAAATAAATAGTTTACAAAATACCCCTCAATACCAACAGAATTTTCAAGGACGATACTGGAACCTAATAACAAAACCTTCAGGCAAAAGAATCGCCCCATTAAACATGGTTGACGAAAAAATTACAATAGGTAAAACCTACAACAAATTGTGGGAAGATTTAAAACTTCCTTTAGAACTAAAACCTAAACTTATATTTAAAAAAGTAGATCCTGATATTGCAATGGGTTTTAGCAAATCAGATTATACAATTTTTGTAAACGAAAATATTGATACGTTTCAATGCCATCTAAAGAATAAAACAGGAAGAAACAAAGAATCATTAAGACACGAAATCGAGCACGTAAAACAAACTTGGGATGTAATAAGACTACTCGGTGCAGAAAAATGTATTACCGAAGATACCCCAGAATTAGTTAAGCGAATGGCTAGAAATGTCGAAAAGACATTTGGCAGAATTGGTAAAAATTCACCAGAAAGGGAACGAGCAGAAAAATATTTAAGGGCGACATTGAATTATCCTAACGCAAACGCAGATGACCTTGACCCTCTACACTTTTTACAACCACTGGAATATCACTTTAATGAACTAGAAATCGGTGCAAGAAATGCTGAAAAAGAGGTTCGTCAAGATTTATTGACTAAAATTAAACGAACAATTTTTGAATACGTCAAAGAATATAAAAGAGAGCAATATATTCAAAATAGATTAAGAGAAATCCGAAATAAATAATCAAAAAAAACACTCTTGCGAGTGCTTTTAAAAAATGGGGCGCCTGATGGGATTCGAACCCATGCATATCGGAACCACAATCCGAGGTCTTAACCGCTTGACGACAGGCGCCATCAAACTTATATTATCATAAACAAATTTTTAATCAAGGGTTTTGAACAAAAAAAATCCCACTTAATGTGGGACTTTTATATAGTTTTTATCAATTAACTGATACGTTGAAACATATATCCTATGCCACGAGCAGTTAATATCAATTCCGGATTAGCCGGATCAGATTCTAATTTAGAACGTAATCTTGAAATATGAACGTCAACTACACGAGTATCAATTCTATGATCTGATGGGTATGCCCAAACGTGTTGCAAGATTTCATTTCTTGAGAATGCTTGACCTGAATTGTTTACTAACAATTCCAACAAACTGAATTCCATACCTGTAAGTCTAATACGTTCATTCTTTCTGAACACTTGACGACGTGCTGTATCAATTTTGATATTACCAGTTGTAATAACATTTTTAGTAACTTTACCAGTAGGTGCAGCAGTTTCACGATTATTTGTACGTCTTAAAACTGCTTTAACACGTGCTTCTAGTTCTTTAGGGCTAAATGGTTTGATAACATAATCATCTGCACCTAATTCTAAACCTGTAATTCTTTCAGAAACATCGCCTAACGCTGTCAATATTATAATTGGAACATCAGAAGTTCTTCTGATTTCTCTAGTTACGCCATAACCATCCATTTTTGGCATCATAACGTCTAAAACAACTAAATCTGGGTTGTATTTATTGAATGCATTAACAGTTTCTTCACCATCTTGTGCAGTATAAACATCATAACCAGCCATTTTTAAACGTGTTTCCAAAATTCTTCTGATACTTGCTTCATCATCTGCCAATAGAATGCGTTGACGATCTTCAGTTTCATTAGACAATTCAAGATTTTCTGTCATTTTCTTTTCCTTTATTAAATCCTACACTATTATTACAAAATATATATTTTTTTGAATTTTTATAACGATATATTAACCTAAGTTAAGAAAAATTGCAAGTACTTTTTCAAAAAAAAACTAAATTTGCATCTGATTTGCTAGAATTTCTTTAAATTTTTCTATATCTTCTGCGGTATCAATACCCACAGGAGTAAAGTCAACAACACTTGTTTTGATACGCATTCCGCTTTGTAATGCTCTCAACTGCTCTAAACTTTCAGACAATTCTAATGACGTTTGCTGAAGTTGAGTCATATTTTCTAATGCTGCACGTTTGTAACCATAAATACCTAAATGGCCATAAAATGTTGCAAAACCCTCATTTCTTTCATACGGAATTTTAGAACGTGAGAAATATAATGCATAACCATCTTTATCAACTACGCATTTTACAATATTTGGATTTTCTATATCTTTTTTGTCACGTAAGACCCTAATTAAAGTGGAAATATCCGCTTTATCATCATATTTTACGTTTTTAATCACTTCATCAATACTATCAGAAGTAATCAATGGTTCATCACCTTGCAAATTAACAACATAATTGATTTCAGGGTGGCGAGATAAAACTTCTTGAATTCTATCACTACCACAATTATGATGAACAGAAGTCATTTCTGCTTCTGCACCAAACATCAAGCAAGTATTCAAAATTTCTTCGTGGTCTGTCGCAATAATAACTCTATCCGCCAATTTTGACTTAACTGCTTTTTCAAAGACCCACTGAATAATTGGTTTGCCTGCAACTTCTATTAAGGGCTTACCCTTTAATCTGCTTGAGCCATATCTGGCTGGAATTATAATCGCTGTAGTCATAAAATCATCTCCTTACAATAAAACTTGTCCATTGATCAATATAGTTTTGCTCTAATATTTTCAAACCACATTGACAAATAGCATCTATAACAACATCTTTCTTTTCATCAAGGATACCACTCAACACCATTACCGCACCATCTTCCATAATATTAACCAAATCTGGCATAATTTCTGCAAGAACATTATGCAATATATTTGCGGTAACAAAAGAAAATTTTTCTTTGATATTATCTACTGAATTAAACTCAAACACACAATCAACTTCGTTTTTTCGGGCATTATCTTTTGCAATATCAATAACCGTTTCATCAATATCACAGCCATAAGCAAAAGAAGCACCAAATTTTTTAGCACAGACAGATAAAATCCCTGAACCAGTTCCTATATCAGCAACGGTATCACCTGCTTTAACATATTTTTCAATCGCTAGCATACATAATTGGGTTGTTGCGTGTGTACCTGTTCCAAACGCAGAACCTGGCTCCATTTTAATAACTATATCAGATTCTTTTGCCTCATACGTTAACCAATCAGGAACAACAACAATTCTATCAGTCACATGAGTAATGTCCCATTTTTCTTTCCACTTTTTTGACCAATCTTGATTGTCTTTTTCTTGGTAAGAGAATTCCCAACTTCCTAATTCATCATCAGAAAGACCTCTATCCTTAAGAAGATTTCTTTGTTCAGTCAAAATCTTACCGACATCACAATCTGAGGTCAAAAAAACTTTTAAAGTCCCTTCTGTTGTAGAAAGAATAACTGCATCATCACGGGTTTCTTCTGCTAAAACAACACCTTCACAAGGCATACAGTCAAAACAAATCTCGGAAACAACATCCGCAATTTCTGGATTTATTTTAATCAATAACTCATAATAGGTATTCATGAAAGAAAACAACCCATTTTTCTGAACTTATCGTATCTATGAGCCTTTAATTCTTCTTTGGAATATCTAGACAATTCTTCAAGAGATGAAGATATTGTATTTTTCATCTCGTTTGCAATCATTTGATAATCCGTATGAGCACCACCAATAGGCTCCTTAATCATTCCATCAATGATTTCATAGTTCAATAAATCTTGAGCAGTAATTTTTAATGCTTCAGCCGCTTCTGAACTTTTTGTAGCATCACGCCATAGTATTGAAGCACAACCTTCTGGTGAAATTACAGTATAATAAGCATGTTCAAGCAAGAAAACTTTATTTGCAACTGCTATACCTAATGCACCACCAGAACAGCCTTCACCTGACACAATAGAGATAACCGGCACAGTAAGTTTTGCCATCTCTCGCAAATTCATTGCAATAGCAGAGCCCTGACCTTTTTCCTCCGCGCTAATACCCGGATAAGCACCTGGAGTATCAACAATCGTAACAATAGGAATATTAAATTTGTTTGCATGTCTAAACAATCTCAACGCTTTTCTGTAACCTTCTGGTTGTGGCATACCAAAATTATACTCAAGGTTTTCTTTAGTTGACTTACCTTTCATAGTACCAATAACCATTACAGATTGACCATTTAAACGAGCCAACCCGCCAATAATTGCTCTATCGTCTAGACCTTCTCTATCTCCATGAAATTCAACAAAATCTTCAAAAATTAAGTTCACATAATCCAAAAAATTTGGTCTTTCAGGATGACGTGCTATTTGTAACTTTTGGCTAGGTGTAAGAGATGAATATAACTCTTTTTTGTAATCCGCAGCCTGTTTTTCAAAAGTTTCAATTTCCTTGTTTAAATCCATGCCGGACTCCATACTTATTTTTTTTAACTCTTCAATTTTATCTTGAATTTCTAATATAGGTTTTTCAAAATCCAAAGTAACTATTGACATACTACACTCCATGTAAAGACAAGATGTTTGCTAATGTTTCCTTCAATTCTTTACGAGAAGAAACAACATCGACTTGTCCATATTTCAATAAATACTCAGCCGTTTGGAAATCAGACGGCAATTTTTGTCTTATTGTTTGCTCAATAACTCTACGACCAGCAAAGCCAATTCTTGCACCTTGTTCCGCAACAATAACATCACCTAAAGTTCCGAAACTCGCAGTTACGCCACCAAAGGTCGGTTCTGTTAATAAATTAATATACAGCAAACCCGCTTCATCAAGTTTTGCACACGCACAAGATGTTTTTGCCATTTGCATCAAACTTAAAGCACCTTCCTGCATTCTCGCACCACCAGAAGATGTAACAGATAGTACAGGTAATCTCAACTCAATAGCCTTTTCAATAAGTCTAGTAACTTTTTCACCGACCGCACTACCCATTGAACCGCCCATAAAATCAAAATCCATAATAACAACTGCAACCCGATGGCCGTTTATAGAACCTAATCCTGAAATTACAGCATCACTAAGTCCTGTCTTATTTTGTGCATCTATAAGTTTATCTTTATAAGCCTCAGTATCCACAAACTCTAATGGATCAGTAGGTAATATATCTGAAAATAATTCATCAAAAGAATTTTCGTCAAATAATTGTTTAATTCTAGTTTTTGTATCAACCCTAAAATGATAATCACATACCGGGCAAACCATCATATTTTCTTCTATATCAGATTTTAATAATTGTGCATCACAATGTACACACTTTGTCCATAGTTCAGGGTTCTCTATGACCTCTGCTTTTGCTTCGAGAGCACGTCTTTGAATTTGTGCCTCCCTGCGTTTTTCAAACCAATCTTGAACTGTCATATAAAATTTTCCTTTATCCCTATTGACATATTATACACAAAAAAATATAAACTTTCAATTCTACTAGCAAAAATTTACATTTAGGGATTTTATTCAAATATGAGAATTACGCAAATAACAAATAATCTATCATTTCAAAAATTGCCAATACGCAAAAACGAAGACTTCAATCTAATTGACAAAATAGATGATCATACCTTAAACCCAGAAGATAGTAACAAGTACTCGATATACACAACATTAGATAATCAGAAATTGACTATTGATATAAATGACAAAAACAGAAGAGGGTTGTATGATTGGCATCCTATTGCAACGTCAAGTTCCATCACCAAACCACAAATGATATACGTAAACTGGCTAGGAACTACATATTCATATCAAAAAAAAGGACTTGGGACTGTATTACACCTTCTTAACATAGTTGAAATGCTTGAAAATAACAAGAATTCACTCCAACTCGATGCAATACCGAGCTCTATCACATACCATGCAAAAATGAAATTTAAAACAAAATCAAATTGGAATAAAGGTTTAGAAAACAATTTAAAAGCTATTGCAGAATTTGATCCTAAATACAAAGAGAAAATAAACGAATTGATAAATACAGAAATGCCATCAAATACAAAAGCTAAAATTGGATGCAAATATATCGATGAATTTATAGAAGAAGGACTTAAAAAATATCCAGAGAAAAAATTAAAATGGGTACTAAGGCACGATATGGATATGGTGCTTACTAAAGAACAAGTTATTAAAGACAGAGAATTTTACAACAACTTGTTTAAAAAATACAATATAGATTATGAAATTAGCCCTGAGGACGTTTAAAAAATTTTTCTAATTCGGGCGAGATTTTAACATTTTGGATTGCAAGGTGATATTTTCTTAAATTAGCAATTGATTCTTGTTCTTCCATTAAATTCCTGCCAGATTTTTTGACAACAACTTTATTTTGTGAAGTTTTAATACCTTTTTTATCCATAATTTTTAAAACAAGTTCATCAACGTCTTCACCAGAAACACCATAACGAGAAGCAATATCAGACACAGTAGCACCTTGAGGCAAGGAATATAACCAATTAAGTGTTAATTTATCAGATTCAGAAAGATTTAAAACATTTTTTTGGTGAGGAGTATACATAATATCAGAAATAAATGGGCTATGACCTAGACCAACAGCATGCCCTATTTCGTGCAAAATCGTATGATAAACTTCTCCATCACTCATATAATCTCTATGGATCAAACCATCAGTCAACCCTATACTTACCTCAGCACTATACAACCTATTTGCTGAATCAAAACTAAAGTAACAATGACCCAGAGCCTTACGTTCAACACGTTTCCAATCTATGTTAATTTGGGAATCATACAAAGTTTCAACAACTTGAAAAGACACTTTGCCTTTAGTAGCGACCTGCCAAGTATCAAGTGCCTTTCTAACCATTGCTCTGTATCTAGAATCTTCTCCCTGCTTCGAATAAAACTGCATTGGAGCAATATAAACCTTTAAAGGCATCTTGCACGTCCAACGCATAATTTTGCCATTTCGTAAAGACTCTTGTAAATAAGTTTTCTTATTCATAATTTTATTGTATAATAAAAAATGAAATAAGGCTACGGAGGAGAAATTTATGAATATTATGCAAATGATGCAACAAGCACAAGATTTACAAAAAAAATTAAAAGTTGCACAAGATGAATTAGCAAAACTAGAAGTTACAGGTGAGGCTGCTGATGGTGCAGTAATAGTAACTTGCGATGGTCAAGGTAAATTCAAATCAATTAAAATTAAACCAGAATTAATCGATCCAGATGAACCTGAAACAGTAGAACAAGATGTTTTAGAAATGATTGAAGACGTTGTTACAACTGCTATTTTAAATGCAAATATGAATGCTTCAAAAATTTTGGAAGAAAAAATGAAATCAGTTACAGGCGGAATTAAAATTCCTGGATTGTTCTAATGATATACCCAAAATCAATTGCAACATTAATCGAACATTTCCAAAAATTTCCGTCAATTGGACCGAAATCTGCTCAAAGAATGGCGTTCTACCTGTTAAGAATGCCAATGAGTGAAGTGCAAAAATTTGCACAGAGTATGATTGATGCAAAACAAAACACAAGAACTTGCGAAATTTGCTTTAATATCTCTTCCGAAAGTCCTTGTGAGATTTGTTCTTCAACCAAAAGGGATCGGTCTACAATTTGTGTAATTGCAGAAACAAAAGATTTAATTGCGATTGAAAAAACCAATGAATACAAAGGGTTATATCACGTATTACAAGGGCTTATATCACCTCTTGATGGTATAGGGGCTGACGACATAAGAATTAAAGAGTTACTTAATCGTCTAACTTCAGATGAAGTTCAAGAAATAATACTAGCACTACCACCATCAGTAGAAGGTGAAGCAACAAGTTTATATTTAACAAAACTAATTAAACCTTTTGGTATTAAAGTTTCTAGAATTGCTTTTGGCTTGCCTGTTGGTGCTGATTTGGAATATGCTGACGAAATAACTCTTGCTCGTGCTATTGAAGGTCGCAGAGAAATTAACTAATTAGGGATTTTACAAATCATAATTTATAAGATAATTATTTTATGACTAAAAAAATTTTAGAAATCGACAATTTACATGTAGAATACACAAATAAAAAGAGTGTACTATCTTCGCCAGAAATCATACACGCTGTAAATGGGCTATCATTACAAATAGGCGAAGGCGAAGTTTTTTCAATAGCAGGCGAATCTGGTTGTGGTAAATCAACACTTGCTAAAGCCATAATAAAACTTATTGATACAAAATCTGGGACAATTATCTTTGATAACGTAGATATCACAAGCAAAAAGGATTTAAAGGAATTTAGAAAAAATATCCAAATGATATTTCAAAACCCTTACGCAAGCCTAAATCCAAAAATGAAAATTCTAGATATTTTAAAAGAACCGTTAAAAATCAATACAGATTTATCCGACAATGAAATTGAAGAAAAAATATTTGAATTAACAAAAAAGATAGGGATTGATAAAGAGTGTTTAAATCAATACCCACATGAATTTTCCGGTGGTCAAAGACAGAGAATTGCTATTGCACGCGCACTGATTTTAAACCCTAAATTTATAATCGCTGATGAACCTGTTAGTGCACTAGACGTTAGTATTCAGGCTCAAATCATAAACTTATTAAAGAAGCTAAAAGAAGATTACAAATTAACAATTCTATTTATCTCTCACGATTTGAGTGTAATAAAATTTTTATCAGATAGAGTCGCGATTATGTACTTAGGTGAAATTGTTGAACAAGGTACAACAGAAGAAATTTTCACAACAGCAAAACATCCTTATACAAAAATTCTATTAGAATCAGCCCCAAGTTTTGATAAAAAAGAAGATAAAACACTTTTGACAGGTGATTTACCATCACCTGCAAATTTACCAACAGGATGCAAATTCCACACAAGATGTCCGAATTGCATGCCAGAATGTATCGATAACATTCCAGGCACAACAAATTTTTCAGACACACATTGTGTTAAATGTTTATTATACAAAAATCTATGATATAATTGGGATATGGATAGAAAAATCATTACAACTAACAGAAAAGCATTTCACGATTTTACAATTTTTGAAAAATACGTGGCTGGAATTGTGTTGACTGGAACAGAAATTAAATCTATTAGAAAGAATGCTATAAATTTAAAAGATAGTTTTTGCAAAATCGAAGACAATGAAGTTTTCTTGTATAATTGTCATATTTCACCATATGAACAAGGCAATAGATACAATCATGAAGCAAGTCGAAAAAGAAAATTGTTATTAACTAAAAAAGAAATCCTTAAACTTCAAAGTAAGGTTAAAAAAGAAAATTACACAATCGTTCCAACTGAAGTCTTTTTGCAAGGTAGTTTAGCAAAAATGGAAATTGGTTTGGCAAAAGGTAAGAAACTTCACGATAAACGTGACGATATAGCAAAAAAAGACCATCAAAGAGAGATGGATAGAGCATCTAAAAATAGATATTAGGGGTTTAAATGAAAGTAGTTATACTTGGTAAAGGCGCAATGCTTGCAAACCTTATTGAAGGCGCAAAAGGGTATAATATTGTTGGTATTTTCAGATACGAAAGGACAGTATTTAATCCAATAAAATTGCTTTTACACGATTTTTTCAACCCATCTCACGAAGTTACACTTATAAATAAACTCAAACTCCACGAAATTAAATGTAAATCTGCAAATAGCGAAGAATTTAAAAGAGAAATTTTAAAACTAAATGCAGACGTTATACTGGTTGGAACTTGGAGAGAACGAATTAAAAAAGAAATATTTCAACTTCCAACTATTGCAACAATAAACGTTCACCCATCACTACTCCCGCATTATAGAGGTCCAAATCCGTATTTACAAACAATATTACACGGAGAAAAATATAGTGGACTAACCTTTCACTTAATGAGTGAAAATTATGATGAGGGCCCAATTTTAGCACAAGAAAAAATCGAGATTTTGCCAATGGACACTGCAAAAGAACTCAAAGAAAGAACTGTTTTCAAGGCAAGAATAATGACTGAGGAATTATTATATAGACTAAACACAGAAATAATAAAAACGATACCGCAAGGCGAAGGTAGTTATTATCCAAACATAACGGGTGATGAAAAAATGCTTAATTTTAAGACCCAAACTTCTCAAGAAATTTTTAACACAATCAGGGCATTACACCCATTTTTACCGACATACATAACAGTAAAAAATCGTTTTTATAAAGTAAATCCATATCAGGCAAAAATTGTTAATAAAAAAGGAAATCCTGGACAAATCGTTGATTATTGCAAAAAAACACGTTCTTTAACAATTGCTTGTAAAGATGGCAATTGCGTAGAAATGAACGACCTAAAACTATACAAAAAATTTATTATTCAACAACCCTTTTAGCAGGAACTTTCTTTTTCTTCGCAACAGTCTTTTTAGCGGAGTATCTACATTCAAACGTCGCCCCATCAGCCTCAAATGCATCCTTTAATGATAAACATTCTTCTTTACTTATGGATTCTTTCATAACGACAGGAGCCGATTCAACAAATGCTTTAGCATCACCTAACCCAAGCCCTGTAACTTCTCTAGTTGTTTTAATTACGCCAAGCTTATTAGTGCCATAAGACACTAAAACACCATCCATATCAGGAGATCTATACGATATTCTAGTCATAGTAGCATCGGAAGAAACACCATAGAATAAAATATCTTTGTCTGATTTATTAGGAGTTTTTGCAGCATTTAAATCAACATAAACCAAAGCCGCTTCTGTACTAGAAAATGGGCTCATGCAAAAGGTAGCTCCACTTTTTAAATTTCCACAATAGGATTCAATGCCTGGAAAATCTTCTTGGGAATTTTCTTCAGTATATAAAAAAGTTCCTTTTGTACAATCTGTTTGAGCGTCAGTATAACCACAAATTTTTGATGCTTTTATATAACTCCCAACAAAATTCCCAACAGAATTATCTACTGAATCTTCATCAATAGTAGAAACATACAAACTAGAATCATACAAAGAATCCACTTCTTCATTCACCATAAGCATAGCGAAAGCATTAGACAACTCATTTTCAACCTTTTTTGATTGAGAATCTAGAACTTTTTCCTGATAATTCGTCATTAAATTAGGAACAGTCAAGACTGCCACAACACCAATAACGCCTAGGGTGATTAAAACTTCAGCTAAAGTAAATGCAAATTTATGATAATTGCTCATAGCAAATCTCCAATCCCATGATTATTTTAACATTTTATAACTCAAATTTCAACAAATCGTGCAATCGTAGGAGAAAATTAATACTAAACTATATAAAAAGTTGATGTAATAATAAACATAATTTGGCATAATTAGTAGGTAATCATTTTTTATGGGAAAAACAAATGAATCTGCACGAAGAATGTCTATTAAATTATCTAAAAAAACCAGATGAATTATCTTATTCAACAGATATTTTAAAATTAAATAATTTTATATTAGAAAAACAGTTTATTATGAAAAATTTTGTTGCCAAATCTTTCTCAATCAGTTATACTGATAAGTAAAGATTAGGGAACTTTACATGTTTAAGAAAATATTATATTCAATAGGGTTAGTTGTATTTTTAGTAATTTTATTTGCAACAATGCAAAACAGTAATCTTAAGAATTTGATTACAACACTAGAAAACAGATCATTTGATATTCGTCAAAATTTAATAATTAATTCTGGGCACAGAAAAGCGAACAAAGATATCGTAATCGTAACAATTGATGATGCAAGTTACGAATACATTTTAAGTAAATATGGCGAATGGCCAATGCCAAGAGAAATTTACACAAAAGTAATAAATTTATTAGAGCAAGATAAACCTAAAGCAATTGCTTTTGATTTAATGTTTGTAAAGTCACTTAAAAGCAAACAAGATGCTGATAATAAGTTAGCAAACGTTTTTGCTACATACGATAATGTATACACAGCTATGAACTTTGACAACCAATCTGTTGAATTAAGAACACCCATAGAATTGCCAGACAAATTAAAAGTTAATGTAAAGAATCAATCATCAAAAATAAATTTTGAATCATTAACTTTTCAAAACTGCAGAGCGATATTACCAGAAATAATAAAAAGCACTGATAAAATTGGCATAATAAATGTTTCAAGAGCCGAAGATGGCGTTATCAGAAAGATGCCGGTTTTTGTAAAATACCAAAATGATTTTTACCCACAATTGGCATTCAAATTAGGTTTACATTTAATTGGGCATAAAAGCAACGATTTTACAATCAATAAAAATTCAATTCTCAAACTCGGAGATAGAAAAATTTATTTAGATGAAGAAGGTAGTGCTATATTAAATTGGTATGGTCCAACAGGTACATATCAGCAAATCCCAATATATAAACTTATCAAAGTTATAGAAAATGAAGCAAAGAAAGAATATAACTTTGAAAATAAAATTATATATTTTGGAACAACAGCAGCAAGTCTATTTGATATAAAAACAACACCAGTCGCAAAAATTTATCCTGGTGTTGGTGTACAAGCAACATATGTAAATAACATATTAGACAACAATTTTATAGTTAGGGTAAATAAAAATATATCATTTGCAATTGCGGTTATTTTGGCAGTAATTACAGGATTTATTGTCCTCAATTTAAGTTCTCCACTAATAATAACAGCGTCATTTTTATCAATATATTCACTATATATTTTGTTTGCGTACTACCTAATGAAATTTGGTAATTATTGGATAAGTATAGTTCCTGCGGTGTTACTAGGAACATTAGTATTTGTAATTTGTTTTGTCGTTAAATACATCATAAAATCACGTGACTTTGACCAACAATACAAATTAGCAACAACAGACGGCTTAACAGAATTATACAATCACAGATACTTCCAAGAACAAATGAAAATGCAAGTAGAGCAATCACGACGTTATGAAACGCCATTTTCATTGATTATCATTGATATTGATTATTTTAAAAAGTTTAATGACAAATTTGGCCACCAAGCAGGAGATGCCGTTTTACGACAAGTTGCACAAATATTAAAACATAACATTCGTGCAACAGATATTGCTTGTAGATACGGTGGAGAAGAAATGAGCATTATCCTACCGAATACTTCAAAAGAACTTTCATTTGTAACTGCAGAAAAAATTTGTAAACGTGTAGCGACTAATAAATTTAAATTAAATAGTACTGATGAAGAAAATGTTACTATTAGCCTAGGGGTTGCAACATTCCCTGATGATGGTGACACTGCTTCCGAAATAATTGAAGCAGCAGATAAACGTTTATATCAATCAAAAAATAATGGTAGAAATCAAGTTACTTAAGGAGAAATATATGAAAATAAAAATTTTAGCAATTTTAATGACAATGTTAATATCGACTCAAATGGTATTTGCAGCACCATTTAGTGCTAATGCAAAGACAAAAAGAATCCCAGCAGGTACAAAATTATCAATAAAAATGCTTTCCCCTGTGACTACAACAACTAATTTGGCGGGAACAGATTTTTCAGCAATGCTTCTTACCGAACAAACAGCAGATAATGATGTTATTTTACCAATGGGATCAGTTGTAAGGGGAAATATTAAACATATTGAACCTGCAAAAAGAATGTCAAAAGGCGCTATTTTGTATTTAGATTTTGACCACGTTGTAACTCCAAACGGCAGACAGTTACCACTATCATTTAATATCGTTGGAAGAACTGATTTAACATATGACGGCGGTATAACAACAACAAAAGGCTACCTTGATGCTTGGAAATTAACTTGTAAAAAATCTGCAAAAATCACAAAAGATTCTCTATCTTGGGGTAAAGACGTAGGCGAAGAATACTGGGACGGCAATATGAAATATTTAACAATTCCTGTTGGCGCTGTTGGTGGCGCAATAGGAACTGCTGGATACTTTGTTTATGACAGTATCGCAGATATGATTAGAAAAGGTAAAGATGTAACTATAAACAAAGGAGAAGTAATACAGGTTATTCTTATAGACCCAATTGATGTACCTGTAATTTAATTATGTCAAAACTTGATAAAATAGAAGAACTGCAAAATATATTAAAAAATGATTCTGCCAATTTCCCTGCTCGCAGACAATTGGCTGTATTACTTTTGGATACAGGTTATTCTGAAGAAGCCTTGCAACATTTCTTATATTTATCACAAATCTTTAAAAAAGATAGCGGCATATTTTACAATCTTGGTATAGTTTATGAAAAACTAAAAAACTTTGAAAAAGCAAAAGATGCTTACCTGAAAGCAATTGAGTTTTCTCCAGAAGAAGTTGATGCGATATATAATCTAGGATTGGTATATACAGAATTGCGAGAATATAATAAAGCAATCGATTGTTTTAACAGAGTTTTAGAAACAGACGCAGATGATTCAAATTCATATTTCAATATTGCCATAGCATACTTCAAAAAAGGCGATTTAATTCAGGCACTAGACCATTTCCAACACACAATAGATATCAACCCAGATGATATTTATGCTCATTTTTATATTGGAAATATATACAAAGAATTTGGAGACAATGAGTCTGCCGTTGAAAAATTTAAAAAAGTATTAGAAATTTCACCGGATTATAGTTGGGCTTATTACAACCTAGCAGTTATAGATTACGAAAACGGTGATAATGAAAGTGCTTTGAATAATTTAGAAAAAACAATCGAACTCAATCCAAAAGATATCGATGCCTACCAAATTTACGCAAAGATATTAGCAAAAAATAACGATTATAGTAGCGCAAATGATATAGTTAGAACTGCATTGAAAAATTGTGGTCCAAATGGTAATTTATTATATGTATATGCACAAATCAAAAAACACCTTGGTGATAGAGAATCCTGCATAAATTATCTAAAAAAAGCACTTGAGAATAATGATACTCTTTCTGTATCTCCAAAAATTGTTAAAGCAGAAATAGATGAATTATAATTTTTAGCATGGTAAAATAGGTATAAGAAAAGAGGAAGATACCTATGAAAATGTCAAAATTATTTGTTCAAACAATGAGAGAGTTTCCGTCAGATGCGGAAGTAGTTTCACATAAAATGCTTGCAAGAGCAGGTTACATCAGGAAATTAACATCTGGTGTTTATAACTTTTTACCATTAATGTGGCGAGTTTTAAAGAAAATTGAAACAATCGTTCGCGAAGAAATGGATAATGCTGGTGCTCAAGAACTTTTGATGCCTTTTGTTCAACCAAAAGAACTTTGGGAAGAATCAGGTCGTTGGGAAGCATATGGTAAAGAATTGATGAGATTAAAAGACAGGCATGACAGAATTATGTGCTTAGGACCAACACACGAAGAAGTTATTACTGCAATCGCTCGTGATGGTTTAAAATCATATAAACAGTTGCCTGTTAATTTATACCAAATACAATCAAAATTCAGAGATGAAGTTCGTCCTAGATACGGTTTGTTAAGAGGTCGTGAATTCATTATGAAAGACGCATACAGTTTTGATACTTCAGAAGAAGGTTTGGATAAAGAATACGAAAATATGGCAAAAGCATACAAACGTATTTTTGAGCGTTGTGGATTAGAAACAAAAATGGTTCAATCAGATTCTGGCGCTATTGGTGGGTCTGTATCACACGAATTTATGGTAATTACAGACACTGACGCTGGCGAAAATGATGTTTTCTACTGTAATTCTTGCGATTACAGCGCTAACTCTAACCACGCAGTATCAGTATTAGCAGAAACAACTACTAATGGAGAACAATTTTACTCTAAAAAAGAAATTTTAGATACTCCAAATACACATACAATCGATGAATTATGTGAATATTTAAAAATACCAGCATCAATTATTCTTAAAACATTAGTTTACATAGTAGATAAGAAACCAGTAATCGCTTTAATTAGAGCAGATAGAACTGTTGAAGAAACAAAATTACTAAATTCTGTTGGTGGAATGGAAATAAGAATTGCCTCTGCACCTGAAATAGAAGAATTGATGCAACAAAATGGTTTCAATGCTATCCCAGGTTTCATTGGACCAAAAGGATTTAAAAATATTCCTATCATTGCTGATGAAACAGTAAAAGCACTTAAAAACTTTGTTGTTGGTATAAATGAAAACGACAAACACATGGTTGGTGCTAATTTAAATGATTTAGAATTAACTAAAGTAGAATATAATGATATATGCTTGGTTGAAGCAGGCGACTTATGTAAAGTTTGCGGAAAACCTCTAGCCGTTACTAAAGGTATTGAAGTAGGAAATATTTTCAAACTAGGAACAAAATATTCGAAACCAATGAATGCTGTTTACACAGACGAAAAAGGTATTTCACATCCTTATGTAATGGGTTGCTACGGTATCGGTATATCAAGAACAGCAGCCGCTGCAGTTGAAGCACATTATGATGATTGGGGTATCAAATGGCCTATCGCTATTGCACCATATCATGTAATTGTCGTTCCTGTTAGCACAAATGACGAAACACAAATGGGTGTTGCTACAACTATATACAATGATTTATTAAAAGCCGGTGTTGAAGTTGTTATCGACGACAGGGATGAAAGACCTGGTGTTAAATTCAAAGATGCTGATTTAATAGGTTTCCCTTACAGAATAACCGTTGGAAAAACTATTCAGGAAGGCTTGGTAGAATTCAAATCACGTGAAACAGGTGAAGTTGAAAAATTAACTCCAGAAGAAGCAACTCAAAGAATAATTGAAATAGTAAAAGGTATAAACTAACATTTTTTAAATGCAAAATATTTAAATAAAACGTAAGTTACGACAGATACCAAGAAAATAGATATAAACTGTGCTAGATACGCGTTATTTAGCACAGTTTTCATTAATACTTCTAATATTATTACATTTATAAAATAACTAACAAACCAAGTTGTACAACATTTAAGATATTCTTTTAAATAGTTTCCTTTTGTGCAAAATACAAAAAACTTTTGGTTTAAATATGAAAATATAGAGGATATAGCCCATTGTAGAGCAACTGATAATTGGTAATGTTCCTGACCTAACAAAAACAATGCAATAGCAAAAATAACATAAGAAATTCCCGCATTCACAGCACCAATAAATAAAAATCTTATTTTATCATCAATTCTACACCACATATTATATAGTTTAACTAGACTGTTCAATTCAAACCTCACAAAAGTTTACAGAAAGAATTATAGCACAAAATATAATCGTGCTATAATCAAATTATGGATAACGTATATTTAATAGATACACACGCACATATTGATATGATTGAAAATATAGATAACGCCGTTAAGAACGCTATAGATAATGGTGTTAAAAAAATAATATTACCGTGTGCATATCCCAAAGATATTGAAACCGTATACGAAATAACCCAAAAATATGAAAATGTTTTTGGATTACTAGGAGTACACCCTTCCGAAGCAAAAGATTGGAATGATGAACTAATCCCACTAATTAAAAAATTAGCAAAAAACAATAAAATTGTAGGTATTGGTGAGATAGGGCTAGATTATTATTGGGATAAAACATTTAACGATAAACAAAAAGAAGTATTTATAAAACAAATTCAACTCGCAAACGAATTAAATTTACCAATTTGCGTACACGATAGAGAGGCCCATAAAGATACTTTCGATATATTACTAGAATATAATAAAAATTCTAATGTTATAATGCATTGTTTTTCGGGCAGCGTAGAATTTGCAAGGGAATGTATAAAACTAGGCTGGTATTTAGCCTTAGGCGGAGTAGTAACATTTAAAAATGCAATAAAAATGAAAGAAGTGGCTGAAGATATACCACTTGATAAACTATTGTTAGAAACTGACTCACCATATTTAACGCCTGTACCGCACAGGGGAAAAGAAAACCAACCAGCATACGTTAAATTAGTTGCCGAAGAAATCGCAAAAATTAAGGGTTTATCGTATGAAATAGTAGCAGAAGCAACAAGTAAAAATGCAGAAAGGGTATTTGGAATATGAAAAAAGAAAGATTAGACAAATATCTTACTGATTTGGGATACTATGAAACAAAAAGTAAAGCATCTGCGGCTATACTTGCAGGTGATGTAAAAATAAATGATGAATACATAACAAAAGCAGGTTATCAAATAGCACTAGACAAAGAATATGATATTGTAGTTAAAACAATGCCATACGTGTCAAGAGGTGGTTTTAAATTAAAAAAAGCATTAGACACATTTCCTGTAACAGTAAAAGAAAGAGTGTGTTTGGATGCTGGAGCATCGACAGGTGGGTTTACAGATTGTTTATTACAATGTGGAGCTAAATATGTATACGCAGCAGATGTTGGTTACGGACAACTTGATTGGAAAATTCGTTCCGATAACAGAGTTAAAGTAATTGAAAAAACTAATTTAAAAATTTGTTCATATGAAGATATTTATTCAGAAGAAGATACCGTTGCGGACTTACTTGTTAGTGACTTATCATTTATATCACTAACTAAAGTTTTGACAAACCTAAAATCACTTATGAATCCTGACTTTCACGAAATGATATGCTTGATAAAGCCACAATTTGAGGCTGGCAAAGAAAACGTAGAAAAGGGTGGTGTTGTACGAAGCCCTAAAATACACCAAGAAGTAATTGAAAACGTCGTAAATTTCGCAAAAGGTTTAAACTATGGTATAAAAGGTTTGACATACTCCTCAATTAAAGGCCCTTCAGGCAATATTGAATATCTCATTTGGCTTTCAACTGACACTGAATCTGAAGAACTTTCGATAAAAGAAATAGTTGATAGTGCATTTATAAACCTAGCAAAATAGCACTAAATAACAGGAACATCAACAGGTTTCAGAGTAGAATTTAACTCAATATATTTGAAAAGATTTAGGACAATACCCGGTTGAAAATAATAAATATTATTAGTTGGTGTAACCTTCAAAATAGATCTTGAATCATCGAGTTTAATTATTTTAGCCAAAAACTCTTTTCCAACAGCATTAAACAATATATAACCCGTTTTAGATTGAATTTCGACTACATTAAATCTATTAGCATTGATGCTTGCTAGAGTGAGGTAAAATAAGTTTTCAGTATCAATACCGTACATTTTTACACATTGTTCAAAAGATACATTTTGGACCGTAACAAGTGTACTTAACGACTGTTCTGCTTTTACCGGAACAGAAACAAAAGACAATATTAGAATTAAAATAACATTTAAGATTCTTGCCATGTTTCACCCACACTCATATCAACAACAAGTGGCACATCTAGTGGTTGCCCCAACTCCATAGCCATTTTTACCAACTCTTTCACTGTTTCTAACTCATCATTACTAACTTCAAGAATAAGTTCATCGTGAACTTGCATTATCAATTTTGATTTTAAACCAGCCAACTTTTTATGTAAATCAACCATGGCAATTTTAATCAAATCAGAAGCAGAACTTTGCATTGGATAATTAATAGCAGCACGTTTTGCGAACTCCCTTACCATAGCATTTGGACTGTTGAATTCAGTATTTAAATATCTTTTACGTCCAAACAAGGACTCCACAAAACCATTTGTCTCGGCCTCAATAACTTTATTTGACATATAATCCTTAATTTTAGGATATGTAGCAAAATATTTATCTATAAAATCTGCCGCCTCTTGATTAGAAATTCCCAAAGATTTAGCAAGTCCATATTTACTTTGACCATAAACAATACCAAAATTAACAGCCTTAGCCTTATAACGCATTTCTTTTGTAACATCTTCTACTGGTACACCAAAAACTTTTGACGCAGTCAATGTATGAACATCAATATCAGAATTAAAGGCATCAATAAGATTCTTATCTTGTGAAATATGTGCAAGAAGCCTTAATTCAATTTGCGAATAATCAGCAGACAAAATACTTCTTTCTTCAATATCAGCACAAACAAATGCCTTACGAATTTTAGAACCATAATGAGTTCTAATTGGAATATTTTGCAAATTAGGATTTGAAGATGACAGACGTCCTGTTGCTGTGACAGTCTGATTATAAGTTGTATGAATACGATTATCAATTCTACTTATTAACTCTGGTAAAGAATCTGTATAAGTAGATTTTAATTTTGCGAACTTCCTATACTCCAAAATCAACCTTGCTATTTCGTGCTCTTCAGCCAATTCTTCCAACACAGCAGCACTTGTAGATTTTTTCTTTTTCCCCTTAATAGTGAGGCCTAATTTATCGAATAAAATTTCACCAACTTGCTTCGGAGATGCAACATTAAAACCCACATCTGCCAAATCAAATATTTTACGTTCTAAATTTTTCAACTTTAAACTCATAGATTCAGACAAAGATAACAAATATTCTTTATCAATAGAAACACCAGTAAACTCCATATCAGAAAGAACATACGTCAGAGGTAACTCAATTTCATACAATATTTTTAATTCAGAATCATCTAAATTTTTAACCCAATATTTTGTTAATTCAAAAATCGAAATTATATTATCAGAAATCAAATCTAAATTGATAATTCCAAGATTTAGAGACAGGTTAGTTGCATCTTTCTGAGCATCATCTTGAATAATATAATCTAGATTTTCAAATGCTTGGCTTGCTAGAGTATGATTTCTAGACATATCCTTAACATAACTAGCAAGTAAAACATCAAAAATAATACTCTTGACTTCAACACCATAAGAACGCCACAAATTTATTTCAGATTTTGCATCAAAAGTTATCTTCTTTATATCTATGGCTTCAAATATTGGTTTTAAGACATTTAAGACGTCATTTAAGGCAATATCAACAAAGGATATATGAAAAACATTATAGGAATCATCAATATCGTTAAAAATGACCTTTTCTGACGGTTCAAATGCATTACAATAAGAAATAGTTAAACCTCTTATATCATTTTCAACAGCATTATTAGAAATAAAATCTGATTTAAATGCAAAAATTGACTTTTCTTTAATAGAAAAAACTAAAGAATTTAAATCATTGATGTTGTCAATAGTTTTTACTGAATGTTCGTAACCTTTATTTAAATGGGTTTTAGCAGTTTCAACAAACAAACCAAGTTGTGTTTGTGTTTGAGTTTCAGGTACCGGCGCAGTTTTAATAGCACTATCAAGAGAATTCTCTTCTTTTTTAATATTAAAAGTACCTAAAATATAATCTAAATTTTTCAAAAAAGTGAGAAACTGCATTTTTTTTAAATAATCAGTAACTTTTTCAATTTCAGGCAACTCAACTTTTGCGGAAGCAAAATCAAAATCTACATCTACATCTTTAACAATAGTAGCAAGGAAATAACTCAATTTTGCCATTTCAATATCATTACAAATTTTATCTTTAACTCCTGCTGGCTGTAACTTATCACAATTATTCAAAATATTCTCTAGAGAACCAAACTCTGATAATAATTTAACTGCGGTCTTTTCACCTATACCCTTTACACCTGGAATATTGTCTGAAGTATCGCCTCTTAAACTTTTATAATCGACAACCTGATTTGGATAAACCCCAAGTTTTTCATAAACCTTATCCCAATCATACTCTATTAATTCTGATTTATGTGGAATAATGACCTTTGTACAACCTAGTTTATCAATCAATTGAAAAGAATCCTGATCACCAGTTAAAATTAGCACCTTATGTCCCAATTCACAAGCCTGACGAGCAATAGTACCAATTACGTCATCTGCTTCAAAACCTTCTTTAGTATAAATAGGGATATTAAAGGCCTTTAAGCCTTCATATATCAAATCCATTTGACAACGCATATTATCTGGCATCGCCTCTCGATTAGCCTTATATTCACAATATTTTTCAACCCTAAAAGTTTGGTGACTAACATCAAATGCAACACAAATAGCATCTGGCTTTTGCTTTTTTAACAAATCAAAAATAGCCTTAAAGAAACCATAAACAGCCCAAGTGGGAGAACCGTTAGAAGTACGCATATTAGTACGTTCTAGAGCATAATACTGCCTAAAAGCAAGTGCGTGACCGTCAATTAAAATTAAAGTCTTAGAATCTCCCATAAACTACTCCTCAAGAATATTTTGACATAAAAAAACATCTTTGGCAATTATAATAATTTTTGACAAAACAATGCCTCGATTTTCATCGAGGCATCTTCTTTATAATATACTATGCAGAAATTTCTGTAGTTGTTTCTTTGGTTGGAAGTTTAATTACTTCAGCATTTTTACGGTTTTTAACCATATCTAAAGTAACCAAGAACTTATCCGTATTATCTTTCGCTGGAACATCATACATAACGTCAAGCATAATTTCTTCAACAATAGAACGTAATGCTCTAGCCCCAGTTTTACGTTTAATTGCTTCTTTAGCAATTAATTCAATAGCCTCTGGTTCAAATTCCAAATCAACACCATCCATTTTTAATAAGCATTGATATTGCTTAACGATAGCATTTTTAGGCTCTGTTAAAATCATTTTTAATGTTTTTTCATTTAGTTCGTCTAAAACTGCATAAGTAGGAATACGACCAATAAATTCAGGTATTAAACCAAATTTCAATAAATCCTCAGGCTGAAGTTTTTTCAACATTCTATTTGCTTCTGCATCTTTTTCTGCTTGAGACATTGCTTTAGCACCGAAACCAACAGAAGTACCTTCACCTGCTCTACGTTCAACAATTTTTTCCAAACCAACAAATGCACCACCAACAATAAACAAAATATTGCTTGTATCAATTTCAATAAATTCTTGGTGAGGGTGTTTTCTTCCACCTTGTGGTGGAACGTGAGCGACAGTACCTTCAATCATTTTTAACAATGCTTGTTGTACGCCTTCACCTGAAACATCACGAGTTATAGAAGTATTTTCTGATTTACGAGAAATCTTATCAATTTCATCAATATAAATAATACCTCTTTCTGCTTTTGCAGAATCAAACTCAGCATTTTGATATAATCTTAATAATATATTTTCAACGTCATCACCTACATAACCTGCTTCAGTAAGTGTTGTAGCATCAGCAACCGCAAACGGTACATCTAACATTTTAGCAAGAGTTTGAGCCAATAAAGTTTTACCAGAACCAGTTGGCCCAACTAATAAAATATTAGATTTTTGAATTTCTACATTATCTTTTAAATCGACAGATTTGTTGTGTCTTAAACGTTTATAGTGGTTATATACCGCAACTGCCAAAACTTTTTTAGCATCGTCTTGACCAACAATGTATTGATCAAGGTATGCTTTAATTTCGTGAGGCTTAGGAATTGGTTTTTCTTCTTTAGATTCTTCAATTCCTTCTTTGTCTTTGCCTTCAAAAAATTCTTCATCAAGAATCTCATTACAAAGTTCAACGCACTCGTCACAAATATATACATCAGGACCAGCAATAAGTTTTTTTACTTGGTCTTGAGATTTACCACAAAATGAACATTTTAATTTACTGTCATCATGTTTAGGCATTTACTATCTCCGTTATCCTTTAACAATATCTCTAGAAACAACTTTATCAATCATACCGTATTCTAAAGCTTCTTGAGGAGTCATGATATAGTCTCTATCAGTATCTTTTTCAATCTTCTTAATTGATTGACCAGTATTTGAAGCAAGGATTTCATTTAATGACTTTTTAATTCTCAAAATTTCTTGTGCTTGAATTTCAATATCAGTAGCTTGACCTTGGGCACCTCCTAAAGGTTGGTGAATAAGAACTCTTGAGTGTGGTAAAGCCATTCTCTTACCTTTTGTACCAGATGATAACAAGAATGCACCCATTGACGCAGCTTGACCCAAACAAATTGTAGAAACATCTGCTCTTATATGTTGCATTGTATCGTAAATAGCAAAACCAGCAGTAACACTACCACCAGGGCTATTGATATATAACATAATATCTTTTTCTGGGTTTTCACTGTCCAACAATAACATTTGCGCTACAACCAAGTTTGCAACCATATCATCGATAGGAGTTCCCAAGAAGATGATTCTTTCTCTTAACAATCTTGAAAAGATATCGAAAGAACGTTCGCCACGACTTGATTGTTCAATTACTACCGGTACAAAACTCATGATTAAATTCCTTTCTTATTTTAAACTATAAACTCATTTTTATATGTCGTCAACTATTTAGTTACAAATTCAACTTTGTTATTTTCAACAAGGTAATCTCTAACTTTATCATTCAATGCTTGTTGAGAAAGCGCAGTGAACATTTCAGGAGTTTTGCCTAATTGTTTAATAACATCTTCTTTTGAAATGCCATAAATAGAAGAAATTTGAGCGAATTTTTGTTCTAAATCTTTTGGCTCAATTTTAATACCTTCAACTTGCGCAATCTTATCTATAACTAAAGAGTTTTTAATTCTTGTTGTAGCATCTTCACGAAGATTAGCAACTACTTTGTCTTCTCCACCTTGTGCTTTTACCAAGTTTTCCCATTCGATACCCTGATATGCCAATTTTTGTTTATAATCAGCTTTAATAGATTCTAATTCTCTATTAATCATTGTTTCAGGGATATCAACTTTTGAAGAATCAATAATAGTTTTGAAAAGTTGAGATTCTGAATTTTGTTTATTTGTATTTTCTCTTTGTGTTTCTAAATATTTTCTAACATCTGCTTTTAAATCATCAACTGTTTTGAATGGACCAACTTTTGCAGCAAATTCATCATTCAATTCTGGTAATTTTCTTTCTTTAATTTCGTGTAATTTAATTTTGAAAACTGCAGGTTGACCTTTTAGTTTTTCATCATGATATTCAGCAGGGAAAGTTACATTGATATCAAATTCTTCTCCAGCATTTTTACCAACGATTTGTTCTGCAAAACCTGGAATAAAATTAGAATTACCCAAATCTAAAGAATAATTTTTGCCTTCGCCACCAGCGATTTTTTCATCTTTTACATAACCTGTAAAATCAATAACAGCAATATCAGTATCATTTGCTGCTCTTCCTGAAACAACTTCTGTTGTTGAGTGTTGTTTTAATAAACTATCAATTGATTTTTGTTCAGCATCTTCAGCAATAGGAGAATCTTCAACTTTAATAGTCAAGTTTTTATATTCACCTAATGTAACTTCTGGACGAGTTTCAACTTCAACAATAACTGTCATATCACTACCATATTCATAAGTATAAGAAGTAATAGACGGTTGAGTAACAACATCCAATTTGTTATCTTGAATGGCTTGAGATATCATTCTTGGTGCAAGATGTTCAACTGCTTCAATTTTAATACGCTCAACACCAACATGTTTTTCAACCATTGCCTTTGGCGCTTTACCTTTTCTGAAACCATCAATGTTAATGTGGTTTGATATAGCAACAACTGCTCTATTATAAGCATCATCTGCATCTTTAGCAGGAATTACAATTTCTAAATTAACTAAATTGTCTTTTTGATTTTTTATACTAACTTTCATAAGTCCTCTTTTCTCTTACATGTATCTTTCTGAATTATACACCAAAAAAGATTAAGTGCAACTCATACAAAGGTTGTAAAAGCACATGCCGAATTTTTATGTTAGAATAAATTTATGGTCAGACTGATAAACAATAAAAATCTTACAAAATTAGCGGATATAATTTTTGCATTTTTTCATTTGCAATCCTATTTTACTCACATAATAGAAATTAATGCACCTGAAACAAAATCAAACCTATATGCTTTTTGGCACGAACATCAATTCGCAATATATGGAATACCAAATAAAAGTAACCTAAATGTATTAATCAGCAATTCACGAGATGGTGAAGTTATTACAAGAGCAGTCGAAAAGATGGGTTTTAAAGTAGTTAGGGGTTCATCTGGTAGAAAAGGCTGTATAACATCAACCATGCAATTAATTTCAAGAATAAAAAACGGAGAATCTGGAGCAATAATGGTTGATGGCCCTAGAGGCCCGTACCACAAAGTCAAAAACGGAATAGTAACGATTGCAAAAGAAACAGGTGCACCTATCATCCCTGCATATTGGTATTCAGGAGAAAAGACTTTCTTCAAATTGCCATCTTGGGATAAGATGAGTACGCCGATATTCAATTGTCACATAATTAATCTATATGGAGATCCAATATACGTCAAGAAAGATGCAGACATAAAAGAAATAACAAAAAAAGTTGAAGATGCACTTTATGATTTAGAAAAACGTGCACCCGAAGAATTTGCGAAAGCAAAAAAACAAAAACTATGGAAAAAACAAATATAAAAATTACAGCACTTCAATTCGGTGCTGAGATTGGGGATAAACATAAAAACTACTCAAAACTAGAAAATCAGTTATCAAAAATAAGCGAAACTGATATAATTGTTTTGCCCGAGGTATGGAATGTAGGTTGGGCTTGCGATAAATTTATAGAGGCCGCTGAACCTATTAAAGACAGTCCAACGATTAACTTCTTATCAAAACTTGCTAAAACCAAAAATGCGAACATTATTGGCGGGAGCATTATTGTAGAAAAAAATGGGAAATATTATAACACTTGCCCTATCATAAATAGAAAAGGAGAATTAATTGCAACATACGATAAAATGCACTTATACTCATATTACGAATGCAATGAAGGAAATTATTTAACAGAAGGACAAACCCCCATTTTAATAGAAATTGAAGGAATAAAAATAGGATTAACAATTTGTTATGACATTAGATTTCCTGAAATTTATCGCGCATACCGTAAAGCAGGTGCCGATATTTTTGTGAATACAGCGGCTTGGTCTAACTCAAAACCAATACCTTGGGAAATGATGACAAAATCAAGAGCAATAGAAAATCAAACCTATATGGTTGCAGTTAATCAGTATGGAGCGATTGAGAATAAAGATTATAATCTTGGACATTCAAGAATTATTGATTATAATGGAAATGTAATTTCAGAAGTTTTAGATGGCGAAAATATTATTACAGCAACAATAAATTTATCTGAGATGCACAAATTTAGGGAAAAATGTACTATTTTAAGTGACATAAAAAAGTCATACGAGGTCAAGAGTATATGAAAAAAATATTAGTAACTTTATTGAGCATAATTATTACAACTTCAACTGCAAATGCAATGAGCATAAACAAAGCGATAAGAGAATCGAATATTAACAAAAGCGCAATTGCAGTTTCTGTAAGAGACACAAAAACAGGTAAGGTTTTGTACGAACTTAATAGTAAAAAGCCTATGATTCCTGCTTCAACACTTAAATCAGTTACATACACAGCAGTTTTAGATTTGCTAGGGGAAGATTATTCTTTCGAAACAGGTTTGTACAAAAACGCTAATAACGAATTATTTTTGAAACTTGGTGCAGACCCTTATCTAAAATCAAGCGATTTAAAATCATTACTGAAATCAGCAAAAGAACAAGGCATTGAAGAACCTAACTCTTTAAAAATAGATGACACTATTATTGATAATATAGAGTGGGGAGAAGGTTGGCAATGGGACGACGCTTTAAATCCGCTAATGCCCAAATTTAGTGCATATAATTTAGACAAAAATTTATTAAAAATAGATGTTATCCCAACATCTGTTGGTGCTCCTGCAGAAATAAAACTTGATGGATTTTATACTACAACATTTATGAATTTGGTGACAACAGAAAAAAAACAAAATAATGTTGAAGTGTATAAAGACCCAAGTATTGCAGCAGACATAATCACAATCAAAGGGAACGTAAAAACTTTGGAATCCGTACAAATTCCCGTTAATTTCCCAAAAAGATATTTTTTAATACGATTAGAAGAACAAATTAGAAGCGCTAAACTAAATTATTACAAGCCAATTTTGAAAACATCAACTAAAGATTGTATAGACATTGTTTTAGTAGATAAAATTTCTAATCCTATCTCTAAGGCAACCACAGATATTATGAAAGAAAGCAACAATTTAGTTGCAGAGACAATATTTAAAATAGCCGGTAGCAAATATGCTAACTCAACAGGAACGGCAACTAATGCAATCGAAATGTTTAAAGATTATTGCAAAAAAATTAAAGTAAATACAGATGATATAAGAGTTGTAGATGGAAGTGGTGTATCTAAAAATAATTTAGTCACCGCAGACTTTATGACGTCTTTCTTGTCTAAACAAGATATTACTTCAGGTATTATGGCAATCGCAGGTGAAGGCACCTTAAAAAACAGAATGTTATACTTTGGAGACAAACTCAAAGCAAAAACAGGAACTTTATCTGACACAAGCGCTATTACTGGATACATAACAACTATATCAGGTAAAACACTTGCATTCGATATAATGATTAACGATGCAAAATCCACACCTTCTGAAAAGAAAATGCTTGAAGAATATATTTTAAGAGCAATACATACATCATATTAGAGGTAAAATGAAGAAATTAATATTTTTAATAATAACATTATGTTTATTAATTTTGCCAACACCAGCAGAGGATACAATACCTGCTGCAAAAGGCCGAGTAACTGCAATTGAATATATTGATATAGCAAATATTACTGGTGGCGAACTTAACCAAACGAAGCAGTTAGTGACTGTAAAAATACTTACAGGAGCATACAAAGGTGAAACGGTAACTATCGAAAATCATTTAACTTCAAACCCGGTCTACGATATGTTACTTTCAAAAGGTGATAAATTAATTTTACACCTAGAACCCAAAGGACAATTTATTTCAGACGTTGACGATATAAACTTCTACATTGCAGATATTGAAAGGGTTGGTGCGTTATACCTCTTTGGTGGGCTATTTTTCACGTTACTACTACTCATAGGAAGAAAAAAGGGATTTTACAGTTTTTTATCAATATTTATAACCGTAGCATTAATATTTGCTATTCTTGCGCCAATGATTTTAAATGGAATTAATCCAATATTAGCAACAATACTTGTAAGTATTATATCAACAATAGTAACTATTTATCTAGTTGCTGGATTAAACTACAAAAGTACATCCGCAATCATTGGAACGGTTTTAAGTTTGATTTTTGCAGGACTATTATCTGTATTGACCATTAAAGCCGCTACACTAACAGGATTTAACGGCGAAGAATCTATGTTTTTATATTCTACAAGACCAGATTTAGATTTCACAGGTATTTTATCTGCATCTATGATTCTTGCTGCGTTAGGAGCCGTTATGGATGTTGGAGTATCTATTGCTAGCACTATAAACGAAATCCACTTAAAAAATAACCAATTAACAATAACTGAACTATTTGAATCTGGAATGAACGTTGGAAAAGACGTAATAGGCACAATGTCAAACACTCTAATCCTTGTTTATTTAGGAAGTTCATTACCTTTATTATTACTGTCAAACAACATTGACGCAACAAAATTTTTCAATCTCAACCATGTTGCAACAGAAATTTTATCTGCATTAATTGGAAGTACAGCATTGCTTATTTGCGTTCCGATTACAGCAATCATAAGCGCATATTTAATTAAGAAATATCATAAAGGATAAAATTTAAATAGAAAAAGACGGTCAATCGACCGTCTTTTTTATTATTATCAATTGAATTAGCAACCACAAGATGATAATGCTTGAGACTTCAACAATGATGCTTTGTCAGTGTGTTCCCAAGGAACATCAATATCTGTTCTACCCATATGGCCATACGCTGCTAACAATTGATAGAATTTACCACCATTTTTAGAAGGTAATCCTCTTAAATCAAATTGATTTATAATTGCAGCAGGTCTAAGGTCAAAATTCTTAGATACTAATTCAGAAATTTCATCATCTGAAATTTTACCTGTACCGAATGTATCGACCATAATTGAAACAGGTTCAGCAACACCAATTGCATATGCTAATTCTATTTCACATTTAGATGCCAAGCCTGATGCTACAACGTTTTTAGCAACGTATCTTGCAGCATAAGCAGCAGAACGGTCAACTTTTGTTGGATCTTTTCCTGAAAAAGCACCGCCACCGTGACGAGAATAACCACCGTAAGTATCAACGATGATCTTACGACCTGTTAAGCCAGCATCACCTTGAGGGCCACCAACCACGAAACGTCCTGATGGGTTAACCAAAATAATTGTATCGGCATCTGGTTTAATTGCTTCGTTTTCAAAAACTGCATCTATAACATATTTTTTGATATCATTTCTAATAATTTCTTGAACTTTTGAATTATCAGATTCACCATTGATTTCAGGATCATGTTGAGTTGAAATCAAAACAGTATGGATACTAGCAGGTTTACCGTCAACATATTGAACTGTAACTTGAGATTTACCATCTGGTCTTAAGTAATTTAAAAGTCCTTGTTTTCTTACTTGAGCCAATCTGTATGACAATTTGTGAGCCAAACTAATTGGCAATGGCATTAATTCCGGTGTCTCGTCGCAAGCGTAACCAAACATAATACCTTGGTCACCAGCACCGATATTCTCAGTTTCAGAAACTGAAGTATCAGCGTTTTCGCTGCGAGTTTCCAGTGCTTTATTAACGCCACCAGCAATATCACAAGATTGTTCATCAATACTAGTTAATACTGCACAGTTTTTATAATCAAAACCGCCGCCTTCAGCACCAGCATAACCAATATTTTTAATAGTGTTTCTAACAACTGCAGGAATATCAACATAACAATCTGCAGTAATTTCACCGCAAACTAAAGCCATACCTGTTGTTACAGTTGTTTCCGCAGCAACACGTGATTGCGGATATTTTGATAAAAATTCGTCCAAAATAGCATCAGAAATCTGATCACATACTTTGTCGGGGTGTCCTTCTGTTACAGATTCAGAAGTAAATAAAAAATTTTTTGGTGTCATAATCTTTTCTCCTTAATTTTTTAACGCCGGTAAGTCTTTTAATTCCAACCCGGCACTCCATTGAATAAAATTATAACACTTAAAAATTTGAAATCAACAAACTATTTTTTCATCAAATTTTTAGCACATTTCACAATCAATTTTCTGCATTCAGCTAGTCCTCTGCCTAATCCATAACCAACAACCCACATACCTGGAATTGGATTTGAATACATACCAAGAGCCATACCAACTAAAGGCTCTGGACCTACATCCTTTCCTAATTTTTTCAGCATCATAGATGTTTTAGCGCATTTTATTTCTGGGTAAAGTACTTTTGCTATTTGACCGGCTCTCCTTGAGTCCTTAACAATAGACAATTCGTGTTTAACTACATTTTTTACAAAATTTACTGGTTTTACCATAAATGACATAATCCAACTACACTAATACACATGTATATAAAAACATTTCAAATAAAAAAATTGCTATTTTTCTTCAAAAGAAACCGAAATTGTTAATTTTTCGCTATCTGAAGAAACAATAGCCCAACGCAAAGGATCAATACCATATGATATTATCGCTTTCTCTATCATTTCCATATCGTTGGTAAAATCAATATTGATATTCTTTGTAACAACCATAAACACTAACCTTTATAGAATTAATATAGAACATTATGCAGCACCTGTCAAATATGAATGCAAAAAAAAAGTTGCTTGTTAAAGCAACATTAAATAAACACGAGGATATTAAGAGAGAGAGTATAAAAAATCTTTTTTGTTTTCGTTCTTATTAATTTAAGAATCGAATTCGCATAAGTTAATATCCAATTATCAATTTTGTATTTCCCTTACTCTTATATAAAAAATTTTTTCTTTTAAAAATTTACTTTTTTAATTAAAATATTAAGAAAACGTTACAATATTTATTTGGATATACTAATTTGTTAGAATATCATTGGAGGGTAGTGTAATGACAACAACAAATTTTGATATAATGACATTTTTAAAACAGGCAATTGTACAAAAAGCTTCAGATGTGCATATTCGAGTTGGGGAACATCCTGCTATGCGTATTGCAGGAACTATTGTAAAATTCAACTTACCAGAATTAACAGAAGAAGACATGAATAACGTGTGCAGAGTCCTTGCACCTGATAAATACAAAAACAATCCTGAATTAATAACAGACTTGGACTTTTCATTTGAAATTCCTCAAGTATCAAGATTTAGGGTTAACCTCAATAGAATTTTAAAAGGGCTAGCGGCATCTATAAGATTGATTCCTTGTAATGTCCCAAGTTTAGAACAATTACAGTTACCTGACACACTAAACAATTTTGCTAAAATTCCTAACGGGTTAATTTTGGTTACAGGGGCTACAAGTTCAGGCAAATCTACAACTATTTCAGCAATGATTAATGATATCAATTTACACCAAAACAAACATATCATTACAATAGAAGACCCTGTAGAATTTGTATTCAAAAATGAAAAATCAATTATCTCACAAAGACAAGCAGGTATTGATACCGAAGATTTTTACGCAGGGACAAAATACGCATTAAGACAAGATCCTGATGTTTTATTCCTTGGGGAAATTCGTGATGCAGAAACCATCAACGCAGCTTTAAATGCCGCTGAAACAGGGCACTTAGTTTTCTCAACAATTCACACAAACGGTGCCGTACAAACTGTAAACAGAATCTTGAACATGTTTGAAGCCTCAACAAGAGAATTTGTAAGAATGCAATTATCAAAAGTTTTGAGAGGTACCGTTTCTCAAAGATTGGTTCCTACTGCAGATGGAAAAGGACGAATTGCTGCTTGTGAAATTTTAGTTGTAACATCTGCAGTTCAAGATTACATTGAACGAAACAAATTAGAAGAAATCTATGAACTTATGCAAGGCGGAGCATATAGCGGTATGATGACAATGAACTTTGCATTATACAAACTATATAAAGAAGGTAAAATTACTGCTGAAACTGCTGTTGCATATTCAGACAAGCCGAACGAAATGGAACAAATGATGCGTGGAGTATTCCATGGCCCAGGATATGATGCTGTATAATGAATAATTTTGTAACAGATGCAATTAATTTAAAATCATACAATTTGTCAGAATCTGACAAAATCGTTGTTATGTATTCTAGGGATAAAGGGTTAATAAAGGGCGTTGCTAAAGGCGTCAAAAACCCTAAAAGCAAACTTGGAGCGAGAATGGATTTGCTTGTAGCAAATAAATTAATGCTATACAAGGGTAAATCAATGGATAGAATTTGCCAAGCGGATGTTTTAAATACATTTAACAAAACACGTAGGGATATGGATAAAATATTTTATTCTATGTATATTTCAGAAGTTGTGAATAGTTTTGGAGTTGAAGATGATCCTTGTTCAAATGAAACCTATGAACTTTTATATAAAACTCTAGAACACATATCAGAAGCGACCTCAAAAACAGAAATGCTTTTGGCATGCTTAAAATTTCAGTTAAAAATGATGCAAATTGCCGGATTTGGAATAGAATTAGATACTTGCCTATGTTGTAGAGAAACAATTACGGAAGACAACATGTATTTTTCGACCAATATGGGCGGAGTTATTTGTTCGCACTGCAACGAAACCTTTAATATAAAAACATCAATGCACAAAAAAATACGGGATTTTTTAAACACTCTCGTGCAAATTGATTTTGATCAAAAAACTTTATATGACGAAAAAGCAAACGAAAAAGTTTGTTCTGTTTGTTTTAATTTACTAAAAGATTATATAAATAGTCATTCATCTAAAAAAATACACTCTGCCGAAGTATTATTATAAAAGGTCTTATTGCACATTTATAAACTTATGTACTTGAGGTATAAGACGAACATTTTTATATAATTTTAAAAACTTTGCAAATATTTTTTCAATAGAATCAGAAGAAACCGCCAATTTATCTTTAAGCATTTGTGGCTGCAAAATCAATTCTACATTATATTTTTTTGCTAATTCAGTAGTTTTGAGAATTTCTTCTTCTGTAATTGAACTATTAAAAACAACTTTTGCAAAAAGTGTTTTATTTTTTACAATTTCAAAAAATTTTTCATGCAAATCAAAAGAATTATCTAAATTTGTGGAACTTTGAAGTTTTATATCAGCCGCTACAATATCGACAAAATCTAGAATTTCATTCAATTCATTTGGCAAAGTAGCATTTGTTTCAAGATAAATTTTTTTATCTTTTACTAATGGCAAGAATTCCTTTAAAAATTTACATGACAATAAAGGTTCTCCACCAGTTAAAGAAATAGAATGAATATTATCTAATTGCAAATTACTAATGTAATCACGCAATTCATTAGGAGTAAAATCACCTAAAATATCTTTATTTGTAAAATCAGTATCACAATATTCACAATTTAAATTACAACCACAAAAGCGAATAAATAATTGTTCATAACCAATGCAAGGACCTTCACCTTGAATAGATTTAAAAATTTCTTTAATTTTAGCCATTACTAATTAGACATCTTTCTTAATTTCTCGTACATTTTAATTTCATCATCCGACAAATATTTTGAAATATCAATAGTAACGCTTACAATCATATCACCAACTTTACCATCTTTTTTTAATCCCTGTGATGCTACTCTAAATTTTTGACCTGAAGAAGTTTTTGCAGGAACTTTCAATTTTATATTATTTGGCAAATCTAATTCACAACCCAAAACGGCATCAGATGGTGAAAGTTTAACGTCATATATAATATTAAGGCCATCAAACTTCATATTTTTATCATTTTGGATGTTTATATTTAAAAACAAATCCCCATTTTTTCCGCCAAACTTACCTGTCAAACCCTCATTTTTAATACGCAACTTTGCACCATTACGAACTTTTTCAGGGATTTTAACACTTAAACGTTTATAAGTTGAATATTCTCCAGAACCAGAACAAACATCACATTTTGTACCGTTTATAAATTTTCGTCCCTTACAACGTGGACACAACTCTTTATGTAAAATATTAATAGTTTTTTCGCATCCAGATAAGGCTTCAGATAAAGATATTGTTACATCAGCATTAATATTTTCACCATTAATCGCAACATTTTTAACTTTTTCTTCTCTGAATTTTTTAATAAAATCAATAAAATCAAACTTAAACTCAAATTCAAATTTTTGAGCAGTTTCTTTTTTGTTTTTGATATCTTTAGGTTCTTCTTTTATATCTCCCTCATTAACTGATGAATTAAACTCGGAGTTACTACCTTTACTAGATCTAAACAAGCCATGAATTGTATCATACTGATACCTGCGCTTTGCATCAGACAAAACCTCATATGCTTTAGATATTGCCTTAAACTTATCAACACCATTTGCATTAATATCAGGATGATATTTTCTCGCTAACCTACGATATGCTGATTTTATTTCAGCAATATCACTATCTGGCGTTACTCCTAAAATCTCATAATAATTCATACAGTTATATTAATGATTATTTAAAAAATTTCAACATTTAACTGTATATATCACTTCGACACTTCATTCCTTCGAACGAGATATGATCTATATCATCTTTTAGAATTGATTTTGCACGAGTTAGAGATTTGGCACAAGAAGTTAAAACAAAATTATCACCAATAAAAGACTCCTCAGATTTTTTAGTAACATATGTTATATCTGAATCTAACTCTGTTAAATCTGGAAGTTTTATACCCTCTTTGCGCGAACGAATTAGACAAGAAACAGATATATTGTCATTTAACAAAATATCATCATATTCATCTGCAAAGAAACCATTTGCACATGCTTCCATAAGTTCTAATATATTTTCATCAATAGAATTAATCACGGCTTGTGAATCAAATTCTGCCATAAAAGGTTTAAACCCAACAACAGAATATTTATTTTCACCTGTCAAAACAGCATCAACACCCAAAATACCAACATATGGAATACCGTTTTTTTCAAAATTATCTAACGCTTTAAGAATAACATTTTGATAAATATTCAAAATAATATCATTTGAAATTTTATTATCTGGCACATAAGCACCAATACCATTTGTAAGACGTCCTCCATCACCATTTTCAGTAAACTTAAAATTTGCTACTGTAGTCAATGGCAGAGCATGGTAACCATCTGAAATTGCATATAGCGTAAATTCATGACCATATGCAAAATCTTGAAAAACCACTTTGTTTTCACCATATTGAAACAATTCTTCCACAAAAGTTTTTGCAATAGAAACAGTCGTACAACATTGTCTCACAGAATTATCATCGTTGGAAATAACTAATGGATAATTCGCAGATTGTAAATAATCTAACGCTAACGGTAATTTTTCGAAAACTGCAAACTTTGGTGTTGGAACTTTTAATTTATACAAAAGTTTTTTTGCTGCAGACAAACTTACAGTATAGTTTGCTACTTCTTGTGACGGCGCAAACACAGGTTTTTCATTAGCAACAAACACTGAAACCAAATCAGATTTTAACGCCTTTTGAGAGGTAACTATAGTTAAATCAATGTCGTTTTCCAATACAAAATCTAAAATTTCAAACGTACTATTTTCTCTTATATCAACGATTGTCGCAAAATTTGAAACAGCATTATTCCCAGGTATAACAAAAACTTCATCAACAAGTGAAGATAACTTCTTTGCCAAACTATAAGAATTACCAACAATTAAAACTTTTTTCATATAAAAATTATACTACATAAAAAAGATGATTTTATTAAGAATTTTTACAATTTTCAAAATTAATATGGTATAATTTGACTATAAAAATAAAAACATTAATAAAATACCAGAGAGGGTTTTATGGCAAGTATTGTAAATTTATTAACACAAGTATTATCAGGACAACACGTATCAACAGCGACGGCTGTAAGAACTACAACACCATCATCAATGGGTAGAAATCCGTTTGTTAATTATAACAATACTTATTCTTACGCAAAGAACAATCCTGTTAGAGGTGGTTACTTTGCTGGCTACTACAATGGTAAACAAAACATTGTGGGACAACGATTATTCATTGAAGTTTAATCCCTCTTCTGTTATAATCTTTCTTAAATGAGGGATATTATGAGAAAGATTATTTTAGGGATTATATTATTAATTTTGCTAGCATTTACTTGTTACGACAAATTCATTACACAATTTGTTTGGGTAAATCCAAATGTATATACAGGTTCTTTTGCGTATATTTCAAAAACAATCAAAACAATTAATAATGCAATAAAAAGTGCCAAAACTTCTTGTGGGAAAGACGTAAATATCATTTACAATAACGCATACGGTTCTGGATTTATAAAAGGCAATTCTATACCAAATGATTTGGATTATTCTGTTGGGGTACATTTAGGTAAGTATACATTTAATGGCAATAATGCAAACGAAATCGCAACAGAAATTGATAAAAAAATGACAAAATTCCAAAAAGAATTTTATTCTAATATCGATTTTTTGCCAGAAAGTACTCTTTTCTCAAATAATAATCCATCACCACTTAATTATTTAGCGATTAGAACAAATCCTGAAAATATCAAATCAATGGCTATGAATATTCCGCACTTATTTGAACATAAAATGTACACGACTTATACAAATAAAATTTTTTATGATGAAAACCAAAAAGAATACCCTATACTATTCCCTTTTACACTGAAGGAGAATGAAATTTTAATAGAAAACTATACCCCAATAAAACTTTATACAGACACAATCAAATATAGCAAAGACACTACTAAATTTTTAAGAGAAATAACAATAGTAATAGATTTTTATGCCGATATAGAAAAAGATGGAGATGTAGTATCAACAGAGATTGTGGCAGAATCCTTTACTGGACAAAGATTACAACTTTCTAGACGTTTCTTTGTCCCAATAGTATTCACCGGTAATAATTCGGCGAAATACCTTAAAAATCTTGCATTCTTAAATAACGATGACAAATATATTGAGTACCGTTTATTTAATTTTCAAAGACACTTAAATGAATTTTCTAACTTAAAAGAATTGAAAGAAAGACCAGTAAAACTATTTAAACGAGTTTTACAATGTACAGATTTAATTATGCCACTATTAGATACTGAAGTTAAAAACAACATTACCGAAACTATAAGCAAAAACTTAAGTAATGAAAAAGTCATTATAATTAACGACTACGAAACCGCTGTTTCTAATTTAATTGACATAACAATGATGGATACAATGTTCTTTAAATTACAAATGAAGAATAAAATAGATGAACACATAACAAAAATCAATGAACTAGCAACCCTAATGGATAGGCCTGACTTTTTAAATAAAGAAGAATATAAAATTGTAAAATCTTTTACTGACGAAATGACCAAGCGCATAAAAACCATAAAAACTAGAGAAGATTTAACGAAATATAATGAATTTTTAATGGTGGATTCTTCACCTGTATATTTATTACTAAATGGTAAAATCCAAACGAATCTTTCAGATTATAGCAATATCATCAAATATATTGATGTATTTGGACAAACTTTTGCAAATGCAGGATTTCATAGAATTGATGTCTGTTGGCTAGACAAAAATCTTATGGGAATAGTCAAAAATGACTATACAAAAGGAATAAAAGACCTAAAAGCAATGGCAAAAGCGAATAGATTACCTGATGTTGAATACAAGTTGATTGACCAAAAAGTTTTAAGCGGCCCAAAAGTTAGATATTCCGTATGGGTAAGATACGGCGCAACATCAGAAGAAGAAAAAATCTGGCAAGAAATGAGAACAAAATTACTAAAAGATAAAAAGAATTTTAAAGTAAAACGCAGGTTTTCATTATAACAAAATGGACGGACTATAAAATCCGTCCATTTTTCTATTTTGAAATTCATTATTTAATAGGTTCCCAATCGTGCTTCAAAATATAATCAAAGCAGAGGGAATCAACACCTCCTTGTACACAAGCGTCATAATAACCTTCTGCCCCCTCATCAGTAACAGCGTTACCTTTATAATCTAAAGGTACAAGGAAATAATCAATACCCAACTTATTAGGTCCTAATTTTCCATTAACATCTATATAAGCATGTAGTTGAGCATTAGAAGAATAAGAATATCCAGAAATATAGAAAAGAATAGCAGATTTATTATTCAATAAAACAGAATTACCTACCGCAAAATAATCCCTAAAATAATTCAAATCATTACTAGAAGTTACAATTGAAGTATAATTATCTGCGAAACATTCATCAAAAGAATTACAGACCTTAACTACATCAAGATACTCTGTTAGAAATTCTTGAGTAAAACTTGGCAAGTCAGCATCGTCTTCAGGTAATACATCATTCCAATTATAAACTTGCTCATCAGCCATTTTTTTAATCATAGCTCCAGATAACTTTGAATATGAATCTTTCAAAGTTGCCAGCATTGTTTTTTTATTGACATTAGCATACATATTAGGAACCGTTAAAACTGCAACAACACCAATGATGCCCAATGTAACCAATACCTCTGATAAAGTAAACGCTAATTTTCTCATAATAACCTCTTATTCTTCATCAGCATATTTTGTAGATATAATTTTTGCGTCCCAATCACCAGTTTGCAATAGATATGCGCAAGATAGACCATAGTCTTCGCCTGATCTACAAGTAGCACGCAAATCATTCCAACCATCAACATCTTCAGGTATTGCACCAAAATAACCCACATTACCTCTATCATCCATAGCAAAAGTAAACATATCTACACCAATAACATTTGGAGGTTTGACACCATTAACATCCACGATAAACAAACTTACGTCATCACCATTAGCACCTTTAAAATATTCATTAAGATAAACAAATTGTTGTCCCACATCCATATATATCAAAGACACCCCAGAAGGAAGAGTACACGCTTTTTGATTATCCCCATATAGAGAGCCCAAAATAAGTGATTCAAAATTAATATTGTCACCAGTAATTGTTTTGTATGTTTCAACAAAACAATTAGTCAAATCATCACAAACACTGTTAACTTTCAAATATTTGTTAAAATACCCATTAAGCGGATCTAAATAATCGGTAACACCAAGTGGGGAGTCCGAAATATAAGTGACTCTTTCATTAACCATCATTGTCTTAACGGAATCATTAATATTTTTCAAAGTGGATTGCAAAGTAGCAATATCAGATTTTGTGTTTATATTTTTTGTAAGATTTGGCACAGTCAAAACGGCAACAACGCCAATAATACCCAGTGTAACCAATACCTCTGACAAAGTAAACGCTAATTTTCTCATAATAACCTCTTTCTATACACTTAAATTTAGCATTATTTCGGCAATCTGTCAATTTCTAAATATCAGCAGTACAGCAAGGGCATTTAGTTGCATTGATGTTAATTTCAGAAAAACATCTTGGGCAAGATTTTGTAGTTGCTGCAACTTCTTTTTCGCATTCTTCTTTCTTTGTTTGTTTAAGTTTATTGATACCTTTAATCAATAGAAATACGGCAAACGCAACCAAAGTGAAAGAAATCAAAGTATTAATAAAAATACCATAGTTTATAGTAACAGCACCTGCGGCTTGAGCAGCAGCCAAAGATTCATATTTTTCAAATGTACCATTTACAGGTAACGCAAAATATAATTGAGAAAAATCAACTTTTCCCAAAACCCAACCTAAAGGCGGCATAATAATATCTTTTACCATTGAATCTACAATTTTACCGAATGCAGCACCAATAATGATACCGACAGCCATATCAATAACATTACCTTTGATTGCAAAAGTCTTAAATTCTTCTAAATTTTTTTTCAAATAACCTAACATAACTTCTCCTTTTATATTTTAAATTAATTACAAACTTTTAAAACTACAATTCCTGAAATAATCAAAAATACCCCAATAAATCTTGCCACACTTGCACTATCCTGAAATAATGAAATCCCTATAAAGAAAGTCCCGATAGTACCAATACCAGTCCAGATAGCATAAGCCGTTCCAATCGGAATATTTTTTTGAGCAAGATAAAGAAAATATCCACTCAAAATCATTGCGATAATTGCAAAACTAAACCAAATAAATTTAGAGTTAGATAAATGAGCCATTTTTAACCCCAAAGGCCAACCCATTTCAAACAATGATGCAATAAATAAATAAATCCAACTCATGGCTACAAGAATACCACAAATGCCCTAAATATACAAGAAAATAAACACCAAAATTTGCAAGTAAATATTGTTCATGATACCATACACCTATGGGAAAACGTATCTTATTAATAACATTAATAATATTACTTGTATCTTGCTTTTCCTCAGCACAAGCCGAAGAAAAAGCAATAAAATATACTTTCAAAAACGAACTTAAAATAGATACAACAATCAACAAAGAAATAAAAGATGCCATAGAAGATATTTATGGCAAAGAAAACAGGGAAGAAATTTACAACAAAGTTCTTGAATACGCGCGACACGCAATAGCAAAACGTCCTAAAGAACTTTTAGAACAAGATAAACAAAGAAAATCAGATTGGTACAAAAATGAAATAGTCTATATGTTTTATGTAGATCAATTCGGAGTTGTACAAAAAGACAAATCCAACACATTTAAAGATACTGCACAAATGCTAGACTATCTTGAAGACCTAGGCGTAACAACTCTTTATATGCTACCTTTTGCAGATAGCCCTATGAAAGATGCTGGATTTGACGTCAAAAACCCCAAAAATGTTCGCAAAGATTTGGGCGGAATGGATGAGTTTTTGAATTTTGTAAAACAAGCAAAGGCAAAAAGTTTCAAAATCAAAGCAGATTTAGTACTTAATCATTTATCACAAGAACACGCTTGGTTTAAAAAACTAGAAACCGGCGATGAAACAGCATTAAAATATTTTATTTACACAGAAACAATGCCAGAATATAAAAGATACCAAGATGAAAAATTAGGTACTGTAATTGAATACACCGAACCTAACGGCAAAATTTCCAAAAGAAGACTTATTTTCCCTGAAAACATGGAACACAATTACCGCAAAATAACAATTAATAACAAAGATTATTATTTGTACCATACATTTTATCCGTTCCAACTCGATATAAACTGGGAAAATCCAGAAGTTTTATACTATGAACTAGAAACAATAAGTTATTGGACAAACTTGGGTATAGATATATTCAGAATGGACGCAATACCATACTTGCACAAAAAATCTGGAACAAATGCCGAAAACCAACCAAAAACTCACGCAATCGTAAAACTTTTGAGCAATTACATACAACTAACAGCACCTTCAAGCGTTATACAAGTTGAGGCTTGCCAATTGCCAAAAGATATTTTGGAATACTACGGAAAAGAACGTGATGTAGAAATAAACATTGAAAATGAAACAAAAAAACTTACCCGAACAAATGAAGCACAAATTGCATACCATTTTCCATACATGCCTGCAATATGGGCAAGTTTAGTAACCGAAGATAAAAAATATTTTACAGAAGCATACAAAAAAACACCTCAAACACCAGATTCAACAAGTTGGGGAGTATTTTTGAGAGTACACGACGAACTAACTCTTGAAATGGTAAGTCCAGAAATTAGAAACATAATCTATAATGATTTAGTTTCAAAAGGCGCAGAATTTCGTAGCGGATTTGGTGTCAGCGGAAGACTTGCCAATTTTCTCGATAAAAACCCTCATAGAATTGAAACCGCATTTTCTATATTACTATCACTGCCGGGAATACCAATTATCTATTACGGCGATGAAGTAGGTGCAGCAAATAACTTCGAAAATGCGAAAAAATCGGCACAAAAACGAGCACACAAAACTTTTGGCATAAGCAATCTATTATCTGCTTTTGATTCAAGAGACATCCATAGAGGAAACATCCCAGCAAAACTCTTTTACGGTTCACAAAAAGGCTACTATGAATTTAATTCAAAAGTTTATAGCAAAGTAAAAAACCTTATTCACCTAAGAAAATCACTACCTGTTATGGTAGATGGTAAATTCGAAATTTTGAACACAAAATCAAAAAGCAACTTCGCATACATAAGAAGAAATAAACAACAACAAATTCTTGTAATCAATAATCTGTCAAGCGAAAAACTAATTGCTGAAATCTCTCTACCTATGGATATAATCCTTAAAAATGACGGACACATAAAGACTCTTAAAAACTTAGTTAACAATGATAATATCAAAGTTAACATTTCACTAAAAAATAAAACAATGCATTTAAGAGTCGCACCTTACCAAGTTTTGTGGCTTGATTTGACTCCGGAGAACTAAAATATGGATAAAATATTTTCAGAAAAAGTTAACCTACTAAAAGCACTGGCAATAATCCTTGTCGTGACTGGTCATATGGAATACTCTTTCTTTGGAATGTTTCCTCCATATTCTTTTCAAATTGCACTTTTCTTTTTTATCTCAGGAATGCTTTTTAAAGATAAATATATATTTGATATCAAAGGTTATATATCAAAACGTCTAAAATCACTATTGATTCCCTACTTTTGCTACGAACTTGTTTACTTTTATATAACGTACGTTTTTTATAAATTCACCGGAACATTCTTGGGAATGAACATAACCCTCAAAACATTCTTTATAGCACCGTTTATACACGGACATCACTTGTATTTATGCGCACCACTGTGGTTTGTACCTCAATTATTTTTAAGTTTAACCGCATTTGTAATATTAATGAGATTACTTAACAAATTCCAAGATAAGTGGATAAAATTAGCCTTCTTTACAGTATTAGGCTTCGGCGCAATCCCATTATTTAAAATGCTTGATTACAACGCAATATCACTATTTATAATGAAATTAATGTTTTCAACATTCTTTATCTACTTGGGATACTTCTATACAAAATACATCAAAAATAAAGTTAATATTTTTACACCAAAGTATTTGGGAATAGTATTGCTGTTCCAAGCTACTTTGTGGTTATTCAACAGAGATTTTGACCCAGAACACGGACTTGGACTAAGTTATGTCTTAGTATGGGGAAGATACGACGACCAACTTATTGTACCAATTTTAACCGCAATAACAGGGATTTGGTTTTCACTATTTTTCATCGAAATTACATACAACTATTTTAAAGATGTAAAACTACTCAAAGATATTGGCAATAACACATACCACATAATGGCAAACCATACATTCGTAATGTATATTATCACATTGATTCTGTGCCATATCTTTAATACACCAATCAGTTCCTTAACATCAAAAATATATAAATTATACAATCCAGTCCAAACAACATTTGTATATATTATTATGGTAATTTTGATTACTACGTACTTTGGACAATTCCAAAAATTTATATAC